>CAYVGE010000525.1:0-1503 GCA_964450395.1 uncultured Actinomycetota bacterium | reverse complement strand
CGTGGAAGTTGAGGTGGGGGTCCTCCGTGCGGAGCGGCTCGTGTGAGACGCTCCGCCAGACCGTTCCAAGGATCTGATGGAGGACCCCTATGGCAGGATCGCACACGCCCACGTCCGCACGCGACACGTCGCTCGACCCGAGCCCGTTGACGCTGGTCTCCACACTCGAGCATGGGCTGTCTGCGCGGGTGGCCGGCCGCGTGGACGGGCACCTGGCCACGTTCGCCGAGCACATGCGCGAAGGACTGCTGGCCGCCTCGACCGCCGTCGGCCTGGAGGTCATGGCCGAGCTGATGGACGCCGAGGTCACCGAGCTCGTGGGCCCCAAGGGCCGCCACGACACCGACCGCACCATGAACCGACATGGCACCGAGCCGGCCACCGTCACGCTGGGCGGACGGCGTGTGCCGGTGCGCCGCCCCCGCGTACGCACCATCGCCAGCGAGGATGGCGAGTCCGAACGCGAGGTCCCGCTGGAGTCCTACACCACGTTGGCGGCGGCCGATCTGCTGGCCGAGGGTATCGTCGCGCGCATGCTGGCGGGCATCTCGACGCGGCGGTACCCGGTCGCGCTCGAACCCGTCGGCGCACGGGTGGAGCAGTCGGCATCGGCGACGTCGAAGTCGGCGGTATCGCGCCGCTTCGTCAACGCGACGGCCGAGCGGCTCGCCGAGCTGCACGCCCGACCGCTCGATGACCAACGCTGGCTCGTGGTGTACCTCGACGGGTTCAGCTTCGGCGATCACACGCTGGTCGGCGCGCTCGGCGTCACCGGCGACGGCACCAAGATCCCCTTGGGCGTCGTGGAGGGCTCGACCGAGAACGCCGCGGTGTGCACCCGGCTGGTATCGGATCTGGCCGCCCGCGGGCTGGACGCGACCCGCGGGATCCTGTTCGTGGTCGATGGCGGCAAGGCCATCGCCAAGGCCGTCAACGACGTCTACGGCCACCTCGCGGTCACCCAGCGCTGCCGCATCCACAAGGAACGCAACATCCTCGACCACCTCCCCGACCACGAGCGTCCACTCGTCAAACGCAAGCTGCGGGCCGCGTGGGCCAAACCATCAGCAGCCGAGGCCCGCGCGGACCTCGACGCGCTCGCGCGCAGCCTCGCCCGCAAGCGGCCCGGCGCCGCCGCGAGCCTCCGCGAGGGCCTCGACGAGACGTTGACGGTGACCCGGCTGGGCGTGACCGGCACGCTGCTCAAGACGGTCGCGTCGACCAACCCGATGGAGTCGTTGATCGAGATCGTCCGCGACCACGCCCACCGCGTGAAGCACTGGTCATCAGGTGACATGGCACTGCGCTGGGCCGCCGCCGGCATGACCGCCGCCCAGACGCAGTTCCGCCGCGTCAAGGGCCACCGACAGCTGCCCGAACTGGCCCGCGCGCTCGAGCGCGCCGTCGGCTACCAGCCGGCCGCGTCCGACGTCGCCCACGCCGCGACAGCCTGACCCTACGATGCACCACAGCACGGAGGCCACTCACCGAAGTTCCACGACA
>CAYVGE010000524.1:0-1507 GCA_964450395.1 uncultured Actinomycetota bacterium | reverse complement strand
TTCGCGTTCAGCGTCCCGTCATCGTTCATCACGTCACGGCGTGGCAGGCCGTGGCGCTCCGCCGTCTCGAAGTCGGCGGGGTCGTGGGCCGGGGTGATCTTCACCGCGCCGGTCCCGAACTCGCGTTCGACCATCTCGTCCGCGATGACCGGGACATCGCGCTCGACGAACGGGATCCGCACGGTGTGCCCGACGATGCCGGCGTAGCGCTCGTCGTCGGGGTGGACCGCGACGGCGGTGTCGCCGAGCATCGTCTCCGCCCGCGTCGTCGCGACCACGACGCCCTCCCCGCCGTCCGCGGCCGGGTACCGCAGCTCGGCGAGCTCGCCCTCCTCGTCGACGTGGTCGACCTCGATGTCCGACAGCGCCGTCAGGCACCGCGGGCACCAGTTGATCAGCCGGTTGCCGCGGTAGATCAGCCCCTGTTCGTACCAGCGGCAGAAGACCTCCCGGACGGCCTTCGACCGCTGCTCGTCGAACGTGAAGATCTCCCGGTCCCAGTCGAGCGCGGCGCCCAGCCGGCGCTCCTGGCGCAGGATGGTGCCGCCGGCCTCCTCGACGAATGCCCACACCCGCTCGAGGAACGCCTCGCGCCCCAAATCGTGGCGGGACAGTCCTTCGTCGGCCAGCAGGCGCTCGACCACCGTCTGGGTGGCGATGCCCGCGTGGTCGGTGCCCGGCAGCCACACCGCGTTGCGCCCCGACTGGCGGGCGTGGCGGATCATCGCGTCCTCGATCGACACCACCAGCGCGTGCCCGATGTGCAGGCTGCCCGTCACGTTCGGTGGTGGGAGCGTGATGGCGAACGGCTCGCCGGGATCGTCGGGCTCGGCGTGGAAGAAGCCGCTGTCCTCCCACCACCGGTAGAGCCGCTGCTCGACCTCGGCGGGGTCGTAGGTCTTGGAGAGTGTGCTGCTCATCGCTCGCGCCATGTCTGTCGATGCGTCTGGTGGTCCGCGCGGGACCCGAGCCCATGCCGGGCGGGTGGATGCTCCCGCGTGCGCGCGTCGGCCGCCGGGTGGGGGCGGCAGCGGCACGCCGGTCACGCGGGCCCAAGGATAGGGCCCGCCGGCAACGCGGGTGACGCGAGCTGGGACGTCGCGGACCGGCGGTGGTCGCCGCGTCGTGCGCCGGGGTTGCGCTAGGCGGAGCGGCGACGCTTGGGCGCCGGCTCGGCGCGCGGGACCAGCGTCGGGTTCACCCGCTTGCGTACGACCTCGCCGGTGATGACGCACTCGCCGACGTCACCGCGGCTCGGCAGCTCGTACATGGTGTTCAGCAGGACCTCCTCGAGGATCGCCCGCAGCCCGCGGGCGCCGGTGCCGCGCAGGATCGCCTGGTCGGCGATGGCCTCGAGGGCGTCGTCGGAGAACTGCAGCTCGACGCGGTCGAACTCGAAGAACTTCTGGTACTGCTTGACCAGCGCGTTCTTGGGACCGGTCAGGATCCGGATCAGGGCGTCGCGATCGAGCGGCTCGACGCTGGACACCACCGGCAGGCGCCCGAC
>CAYVGE010000523.1:0-1521 GCA_964450395.1 uncultured Actinomycetota bacterium | reverse complement strand
GCCGAGACCACAGCGGCGCGTAGCCGCAGCGGCCCGCCGCGGCCGACCAAGCCCCGACCATCGCCCGTGCGCTGGCTGGCCCTGGCCGCCGTGGCCGCGCTGACGTGGCTCGCGGCGTCGGACCAGACCGGCATCGCCCTGCTGACGCGACTGGAGCGCACGTTCGCCGACGGCATCCCGGATCGCACCAACGAGATCATCGGGCAGATCCTCTCGCCCGACTGGGGCGTGCTCGGCGCGACCGTCGACCCGTTCCTGGACACCGTCGCCATGGCGGTGCTGGGCACGCTGTTCGGCTGCTTCCTCGCACTCCTCGTTGCCTTCGGCGCCTCGGCCATCACGGCCGGCGGCACGGGACGGCTGGCGGTGACCAAGTCGATCATGAGCGTGGTGCGGTCGGTCCCCGACATCATGTGGGCGTTGATCTTCGTCTCGGCGGTGGGCACCGGCACGATCTCCGGCCTCCTCGCCCTGGTGCTGTTCAACATCGGGGTCGTCGCCAAGCTGCTGTCGGAGACCATCGACGCGGTCGACACCGGTCCGCTGGAGGCCGCCGACGCCGCCGGCGCCGGCGTCATGGCACGGGCGCGCACGGCGGTGTTCCCCCAGGTCCTGCCCAACTACCTCGCCTTCTCGCTGTACGCGTTCGAGCTGAACGTGCGTGCGTCCGCGGTCCTCGGACTGGTCGGCGCGGGTGGCATCGGCCAGCTGCTGCTGTTCTTCCGCAACCGCTTCGACTACAGCCGGGTCTCCCTCGTGGTGGTCGAGATCTTCCTGTTCGTGTTCCTGACCGAGCTGCTCTCGATCACGCTCCGTCGGAGGTTGACCGAATGAGCACCGTCACCTCCACCACAGCTCGGCGCACGCCGCCGACAGCGCGCCCCGAGCCGCCGTCGGGACGGGCTCGTCGGGTCGGTTTCCTGGTTGTTGCGCTGCTGGCCGTGCTCGCCTGGTTCGGCGCGGGCATCGACATCGGACGCCTCGCCCGGGCTCCCGCCCGCATCGTCGACCTCGCCGGACTGCTCTTCATCTGGCCGCAGTGGGACACCTTCGGGTTGTCGATGTGGGCGATGCTCGAGTCGGTGCAGATGGCCTGGCTGGGCACGGTGATGGCCGCGGTCCTGTCGCTGCCGCTGTCGCTGCTCGCAGCCCGCAACGTCTCGGGCCGCGTGGGGTCGGAGGCGACGCGGCAGGTGCTCAACGCGATCCGCGCCTTCCCCGAGCTGGTGCTCGTGATCCTGATCGTGACCGTGACCGGTCTCGGCCCGGTGACCGGGATGCTCGCGCTCGGCATCCACTCCATCGGCACGCTCGGCAAGCTGTCCTCGGAGGCGGTCGAGTCGATCGACCGTGGCCCCCTGGAGGCAGTCGACGCGGTCGGGGGCACGTGGGCCCAACGCATGCGCTGGGGCGTGCTGCCGCAGGCGATGCCCGAGATCGTCGCCTTCTGGCTCTACCGCTTCGAGATCAACATCCGTGCCTCGGCCGTGCTCGGCGTGGTCGGTGCGGGCGGCATCGGCT
>CAYVGE010000522.1:0-1529 GCA_964450395.1 uncultured Actinomycetota bacterium | reverse complement strand
AGGGTCGTGCCGGGCATGCGTCGGGTCGGTCACTGCGACTGGACTGCCTGTAGCACGTCGATGCGCGAGGCACGCAGCGCCGGCATCACCGACGCGGCGATGCCCAGCAGTGCCGTGGCGATCACGGCGACGCCGACGTGCAGCGCCGGGATGGTGAAGGCTGCGGTGTTGGCGGGCAGCGCTTGGGTGGCGATCCATGCCAACGTGAGCCCGAGGGTCGCGCCGATGACCGCACCGGATGTGCTGGTCAACATCGCTTCCCAGCGGATGATGGAACGAACCTGCCCTCGGGTGGCGCCGACCGCGCGCAGCAGCCCAAGCTCGCGTATCCGCTCGACGACCGCCAGCGACAGGGTGTTGACGACGCCGACGACGCCGATCACCAGCGACAGCGAGAACAGCGCGGTGAGGATGCCCAGGGAACTGTCGTTGGCGTCCTGGGTTTCCGCGACCTGGTCGTCGCGGCTGAGCAGCGTCACGGACGGCTGCTGCGCGACGACCTGCTCGAGGGCGGGTCTCGCGTGAGCCATCGACACGTCGTCGGCGAGTCGGACGAATGTCTCACGGTACGCGGCCGGCTGGTGGGCCTCGGCCGTGTCGGGCGCCACGATCCAGTCGGTGCTGACGGTGCCGGTGAACAGCGCGGACACGGTCAGCTGCGTGGCGACACCGTCGGGGAAGGTCACGCGGAGTCCGTCGCCCGGACGCCAGCCGTTGGCGGCGGCGACGGTGTCGCGGACGGCGATCTCGCCGGCTGCCACCGAGGCGGTCTCGCCGGCGGCGTCGCGTACGTCGAACAGGTCGGCGACGGCCGTCGGGTCGACGATGTACATCGCGGCCGTCCGCGGGCGCGTCTCATCGCTTGTCGGGTCGCTGATCCGCGCCTCGCCGTAGGTGACGACGCGTGCCGTCGCCACGGCGGGGACCCGGTCGAGCGCGTTGGCGACGCCGAACAGCGCATCATGCAGACCCTCGCGGGCCGTCGAGCGGACCGTGAACTCGGCGCGCTGGCGTTCGGCGAACAGCGTGGGCGTGGCGGCGCCCAGGGAGGCGTTGAACACCAGCAGCAGCGTGACCAGGCCGAGGGTCACCGCCAGCGCGGCCGCGGTCGCAGCCGTGCGCCGGGGGGCGGCCAGCGTCTGGTGTCGCGCCAGAGCGCCTGACATCCCCGCCCGTGCGACCGGGCGGCTCAACGCAGCGAGCACGGGACGCGCGATGAACGGGAACAGCAGGCCCGTCGCCACGATCACGGCCACCGCACCAGCGATGAGCGCGAACTGCGTGTCGCTGGTGACACCGGCGACGATGAGTCCGGCCGCGGCGACACCGACGAGCACGCCGCTGAGCAGATGCAGCGGCGACGGCCGCGCGTCGGGCGTCGACACCGCGCGCATGGCGGCGACCGGTGGCACGGCCAGCGCCCGGCGCGCGGCGCCTCGGCCGGCGATCATGGCGACGGCGACCCCCGCGACAAAGCCCACCGCGATCGGCATGGGTGTGATCGTGGCGGACATCGGCGGCAGCCCGGG
>CAYVGE010000521.1:0-1538 GCA_964450395.1 uncultured Actinomycetota bacterium | reverse complement strand
GAGACGACTCAGTAAGACCCTTCGAGAGTTGCCTCAGAAAGGTTGACAGGTTCCGCGTCGGCGCCGGAACAGCTGCAGTGCATCCTGGACGATCTCAACACCGCTGTCCAAGGCGTGGACGTGCTCGATCAGGCCGATCGCTGACCCCCTCACGATGCCTCGGCCGGCGGCCCAACGGCAGGCCCACAGACCGTCACGCCATGACCGCGACCATCGAGTAGCCCCGGTACTCCGGCGTCTCGGACGCCCCACTGTTACCTGGTTCGAGCCGCGGGGTTGGGCGGCCGGGGTCGCCGGGCTTGTGGTGACCTTGCGCGGGCGACGGGTCGCCCGCGGCTATGGGCGGTGGTGGAGTGATGCGATGAGGCGGTCGAGGCCGTACTCGAACTGGTCGGCCGACGCGGTGGTGGTGAGCGTGTCGCGCAGCGCGTGCAGGGTGGGGTACGCGTCGCGGTCGAGGCGGTCGATGGCGGTGATCCATGCGGTGGTGTAGGCGGTGGCGGGCTGCTGGTGTACACGGGGCAGTTCCCACATGACGAACCCGAAGACGTAGGTGAGCAGCGAGTAGAAGGTGCGGACGGCGTCGGTCGGCGAGAACCCGGCGGTGAGCAGAATCATGTGGGTCTGCTCGAGCTGATCGAAGACAGGGCCGACGGTGAGCCCGCGGTCGGCGAGGATCCGTGACAGGGCGGGGTGCGCGAGCGCCTGCTCGCGCAGGGCGCGCAGGTAGCCCACGACGCGGCCCTGCCAGTCGTCGGGGGCGCCGTCGGGCACGCGTACGCCGCTGAGCACCTGCTCGGCGACGGCGTTGATGAGGTCGTCTTTGTCGTCGATGTGGCGGTACAGCGACATCGTGCCCACGCCGAGTCGTTCGGCGAGGCGGGGCATGGTCAGCGCGTCGAGGCCGTCGGCGTCGATCAACGCCAGCGCGGCGTCGACGATCCGGTCGCGGGACAGCGTGTTGCGGGGTACTCGCCCCGCCGACGTCTGCGTCTGCTCTCGTCTCGTCATGCTCATCGTTCCCTGACCCGCTTGCGTATCTCGTACGCTAGCAGTAGCGTATGGCATACGCAAGCAGTCGAGGAGGCCGGCATGGCATCGCAGGTGACGCGGGTCGCCCGCTTCAGCACCGGCACGGTCGACATCCATCCCGAGCACGCCTACCGCGGCCGCACCCCGATGTACTGGTGGATCCTCGCCTCGCGACGGTGGCTGCCCGCGCGTCCGATCAACGTGTACGTGATCGAGCACACCGACGGCGTGGTGGTGTTCGACACCGGCCAGGACCGCGCCTCGGTGACCGATCCAGAGTACTTCCCGGGCGGGCCCGTCGGGGCGCTATACCGCCGGCTCGCCCGGTTCGACATCCCCGCCGCCGAGACGCTGTCCGCCGGGCTCGCACGGCTTGGCTCCGAACCCGGCGACATCACCACCGCGGTGATCTCACACCTGCACCAGGACCACATCGGCGGCATCCGCGAGCTCGCGCATGCCGACCTGCTGGTGTCAGCCGACGAGTGGCGGTGGCTGCAACGGCC
>CAYVGE010000520.1:1119-1543 GCA_964450395.1 uncultured Actinomycetota bacterium | reverse complement strand
ACCAGCCCGACCTCCCGGAGCACCCGCAGGTGTTTGGACGCCCCCGGCTGGGTCATCCCCAGCTCCTGGGCCAACTCGGTCACCGGCCGCTCACCCGCCCGCAGCAGCACCAGGATCTCCCGGCGCTGCGGCTCGGCGATCGCGTTGAAGACGTCCGACGTCGTCGCTGCTCGTGCCATGGTCGCGATCATATGCCGATATCGGCATGCGTCAAGCCGGAGGAATCAGGCGGGTCTTGTCAGATGACGATCGTGACCCTTGTCAGCGGCTGCGGAAACGCGTATCCCGGAGACGGCACGCGCGACGGCGGTGGGCAGGGAGGGCGATGGGTGAGCAGCACGCCAACACGGCCTGGAGCTGCTCGAAGTTGGATTGAAGCCAGTGATCGGATGCCTCGTCGTCGGCGTCAAGGCCCGCTTGCGCC
>CAYVGE010000520.1:0-1109 GCA_964450395.1 uncultured Actinomycetota bacterium | reverse complement strand
GGGAGGATCAGGCGAGTCTTGTCAGATGTGGCTCGTCCAACCTCCCCGCGACCCGATCTGGCGGGTCCACCTGCGCCATTGACGCCGGTTTACGCTGGAGCCTTGAGTGCGCCCAGGAAGTCGGTCGGCGTGTAGACGGTGGGCCGAGCGTTGGGCATTGCCGTGAAGTCACTGTCTCCAGAAACAATGCCGTCGGCTTCCGCCGCGATAGCGAGCGCGACCAGGTAATCGTCGTCTGGGTCGGCGGTCACGGGCTCCGCTGTATCGGGATCCTTGACCTCGGTGGCCTCGCTACGGAGGCGGGAGATCAGGATCTCGGCGTCCTCTAGGGTGAACCAGCGGCGGAACTTGTCTCGGCGGAGAACGTCGCTCAGTTCCTCGAGCAGCATCGGGCTTACGATCAACTCGAATGCATCGCTGCGCGTCCATCGCTCGAGCAACTCCCACGGCGGCCCGCCGCCCACGAGCGCCGACACGAAGACGTTGGTGTCGAAGACGACCCTCACGAGGAGGTCAACGGGCGCGGCGCTCGCGGCGAACAGCCCTCACTTCGTCTACCGCCAGCTTCATGGCTTCGTCATCTGTGAGGTCGCTGGCGGCCGCGGCGCGGTCGAGGATCTCGCGGATGTCCGCGTTGTAGTACTCCCAAGCGGCCTGCTTGGTCATCCCGAGCGCCTCGCCGACGGCGGACCACGAGACACCGCGTTCGCGTGCGGCGGCGACGTACTGCCGCAGCCACGCGTCGAGCTGCTGGTCGGCATGCTTCAGTGCGCGGAGCAGCTCGACTGGATCATCGGAATCCAGCTCGACGGCGACCGACATGTCAGCGTCGGCCGCGATGTGCTCGAGGCGGGTGCTCATGACTCCAGTGTGCATGCGGCGGCTCCTTGCGTCAAGCGTTCCTGACGCAACTCGTGTCGGCGGTGACGGGTGGGGGTTGCGCGTGAGGGCGGCCGGATGTCATGTGCGCCGAAGCACACAGACTTGATCGTCGACGATGAGGTCTGTGAGGTCGACGTATGGATGGTCGTACAGGATGATCGCTGTGCCAGCGGGAGCTATACCCGGATGTTGTGGATGAGGAGTTGAGAGACAGGGGCGGCGTACCC
>CAYVGE010000519.1:0-1550 GCA_964450395.1 uncultured Actinomycetota bacterium | reverse complement strand
CGACGCCGCCGCCCGCTGGCAGGTCGACCGGTCCACGATCCTGCGGATCCGCACGTGGACTTCCCCCCTGGAGCAGGACACCTCGCGTGAGAGGATGGCCCTGTGCCAGACAACAACAACAGGAAGCGGACGCGTCGGAGGTTCACCGACGAGTTCAAACGAGACGCTGCCGCGTTGGTGCTCGACACTGACCGGTCGATCGCGCAGGTCGCCCGCGAGCTGGACGTGTATGAGTCCTCCCTGGGCCGCTGGGTCGCGCAGGAACGCGCCAACCGCGGCGACAGCGACGAGCTGTCGGGCGACGAACGCGCCCGGCTGCGCGACCTCGAGCGCGAGGTCGCCGACCTGCGGATGGAGCGTGACCTACTCAAACGATCGGTGGCCTTCTGGGTCAAGGAGACGTCGACACGGTGACGCGCTACCGCTGTGTCGATGCCCAGGAGGCCGCAGGGTTCCCCGTGTCACGCGCGTGCGAGACGATGCGCATCTCCACGTCGGCGTTCTACGCGTGGCGGGCTCGTGGCCGTCACGGTCCGACGCCGCGCGAGCAGCGCGACGAACAGGTGTTGGCAGAGATCCGACAGATCCACGACGAGCATCCCGACTACGGGTCGCCGCGGGTGACCGCCGAGTTGGCCCGCCGCGGGACGCCGTGCAACCACAAGAAGGTCGAGGCGATGATGCGCAACCATCGGATCGTGGCACGGCGGCACCGCCGCCGCCGTCGCGGCCTGACCACACCCGATCCGACCGCGCCGGCGTTGCCGGATCTGGTCGGGCGGCTGTTCGACCCCGACGACGTCAACCACACCTGGGCCGGGGATGTCACCTACGTCCCGACCGACGAGGGCTGGCTGTACCTGGCCAGCGTGCTGGATCTGGGGTCGCGGCGGCTGATCGGCTACGCCATGAGCGCCACCGCTGACACCGACCACGTCATCGACGCGGTGGCGATGGCCGTCGCAACCCGTGGCCGTGCGGCGATGGACGGCACGATCTTTCACTCCGACCGCGGGTCGACCTACACCTCCGCCCGGTACCGCGCGACATGTGCTGATCTGGGGTTGCGGCAGTCGACCGGGCGGACCGGGTCGTGCCTGGACAACGCCGTCGCGGAATCGTTCTTCGCGTCGCTCAAGCAAGAACTCGGTCGGCGGCGGTTCACCAGCCGGGCCGACGCCCGGCAGGCGATCTTTGTGTGGATCAACTACTACAACCACCGGCGGCTGCACTCGGCCTGTGACTACCGGCCGCCCGTCGAGTACGAACACGTCCTTGCCGCCTACCCCGAACCGATACCATCACCGATGGCTGCATAACCACGGTGTCCGGCCTTCGGGGGGAGGTCCAGGGCTGTCGGCGGGGAAGGTGGCAGTGCGCGCGGCGTCCCAGACGTCGCGGTGGAAGTTCGACAGGTTGATCTTGCTGCCGGCGGTGTTGGTGAACACCCGCGCCGCGTCCCGCCCGTCGGTGTAGGCCTCGAGGTGACGGGCGAGGACCGGCCGCAGGACGGTGAAGGCGGGGATGGTGCGGCTGGCGCGGTGGCCGCG
>CAYVGE010000518.1:0-1553 GCA_964450395.1 uncultured Actinomycetota bacterium | reverse complement strand
CGCTCTCCCCGGAGATCATGGGGCTGGGCCCGGTGGAGGCGTCGAAGCAGGCGCTCAAGCGGGCCGGCATGACCATCGACGACGTCGACCTGGTCGAGATCAACGAGGCGTTCGCCGCCCAGGTGATCCCCTCCTACCGCGAGCTGGGCATCGACCTCGACAGGCTCAACGTCAACGGCGGTGCGATCGCCGTCGGACACCCCTTCGGGATGACCGGTGCACGCATCACCACCACGCTGCTCAACAGCCTCGACTGGCACGACGCGACCATCGGGCTGGAGACCATGTGCGTCGGTGGAGGCCAGGGCATGGCGATCGTCTACGAGCGCCTGTCCTGACGGGCCGCGCCATGATGTCCCGCGACACACAGCGCAGGATCGTGATCGTCATCGCGGTCCTGGTCGGGCTGTCGATGGTCCTGTCGCTCGTGATCAACCCGGTGTGACCGGCGTCAGCCAACCGATGGCGTGGCGCGCGTGATCGCGGCATCGACCGGCGTGCCCGCCGGCAGCGTGCCGAACACGGCGTGGCCACCGCCGAACCGCGTCGAGCAGTAGGCGTCGGCGACCTGGCCGACCCCGTACCGGACGAGCAGCGAGCCCTGCAGCACCGTCGCCATGAGCCCGCTGACGCGCCGCGCCCGGAAGGGCTGGTCCCCGGTGTCGGCCAGCTCGCGCTCGAGCGCCGCGACCGCCGCGTCCATGCGCGCGTCGACCCGGATGGCCGACCGCACCTCGTCGAGGAAGACCTCGACGGCATCGGGTGACCGCTCCACGGCCCGCAGCACGTCGAGCGCCTGGATGTTGCCGGCGCCCTCCCAGATCGAGTACAGCGGCGCCTCACGGTACAGCCGGGGCAGACCCGACTCCTCGACGTAGCCGTTGCCGCCCAGGCACTCGAGCGCCTCGGCGACCACCGCGGTCGCACGCTTGGTGGCCCAGTACTTGGTCACCGGCACCGCCAGCCGGACGAAGAGCCGCTCCCGCTCGTCACCGGCCTGGCCCCGGCCGAACGCCTCCGCGAGCCGCAGCGCTACGGTCGTCAGCGCCTCGACCTCGACCGCCAGGTCGCCGAGCACGTTGGCCATGGCCGGCTGCTCGACGAGGCGCCGCCCGAAGGCCTTCCGGTGGGCCACGTGGTGGGCCGCGTGGGCCACCGCGTGGTGGGCGGTCAGCGCCGCACCGATCACGCAGTCGACGCGGGTGGCCACCACCATCTCGATGATGGTCGCGACGCCGCGGCCCTCGTCCCCGACCCGCCATGCGACGGCGTCGGCGAACTCGATCTCACTCGACGCGTTGGCCCGGTTGCCCAGCTTGTCCTTCAGCCGCTGGATCCGGATCCGGTTGCGCCCGCCGTCGGGCAGGACCCGTGGCAGCAGGAAGCACGTCAACCCGTCGGGTGCCTGCGCCAGGGTGAGGAACGCGTCGCTCATCGGCGCCGAGCAGAACCACTTGTGGCCCGTCAGGCGCCACGACCCGTCACCCGCGGCCCGGCCGCGCGAGGTGTTGGCCCGCACATCGGAGCCGCCCTGCTTCTCGGTCATGGCCATG
>CAYVGE010000517.1:0-1574 GCA_964450395.1 uncultured Actinomycetota bacterium | reverse complement strand
CGTTCCCTTGACGGCGTCGAGTTCCGGGACGGCTGCCCGGTCGACGGGCTGGCCACGAACGAGAACGCCACCCGAGTGACGGGCGTCCGGATTCGCACCGGCGATCTGCCGGACGTGGTGGCCGGCGATCTGGTCGTGGACACCACCGGGCGCGGCTCGCGTGGTCCGCACTGGCTCACCGAACTCGGCTATCCCGAAGTCGCCGTCGAACGGATGAACGTCAGCGTGCGGTACACGACGCGGCTGTTCCGTCGCGATCCGGAGGACCTCGACGGATGCCGGCACGTCGTCGTCGCCCCGGGACCGGGGGGACGGCGCGGCGGGCTCATCATCGCCGTGGAAGACGACCGCTGGCTGATCACCCTGGTCGGAACGGAGGGCGAGCGCGCGCCGAAGGACCTCCCCGGTTTCATCGACTACGCCGCGAGCCTGCCGCTGCCAGAGCTCGCAGAGATCGCCTCACGTGCCGAGCCAATCGGGGATGCGGCCACCGGCACGTTCAGCTCCTACCTACGTCATCGTTACGACAAGCTATCCAAGCTGCCGGCCGGGTTCGCCGTGCTGGGCGACGCGGTGTGCTCACTCAATCCGGCATACGGCCAGGGAATGAGTGTCGCATGCCTCGAGGCACAGACTCTTGGTGAAGTCTTGGACCGGTACGGACTCGACCGAATCGGCCCGCGGGTCCTGCGGCGGACCAAGGCGGTCGTCGACGGAGCATGGTCGTTGTCCACCGGCTCGGATCTCGCGGACCCCGCTGTAGAGGGCCCTCGTCCATTGAGCTGGCGGCTCATCTCCGCGTACCTCAACCGCGTGATGCCCGTTGCCTACCACGACCCCGCGGTCGCGCACGCCGTGTTCTCGGTCAATGCGCTGATCGACCCGCCACCACGGCTGATGCGTCCGGCGATCGCCGCCCGGGCGTTCACCCGCCGCCGGAATCGACTGCCTTCTCCGGCAACAACTACTACTATGCCTACATCGCCCCAGGGCGCGCCGACGAATATCCGCGGCGTCGCACCGTAGGAGTCATGATCGAGTGGTCATAGGTCGTGCGACATCCAGGTCGGCCGGTGCAGCGGAGCGTGGCCACCAGACCGCACGCGTGGCCAGCTCGGAGCTGGTCGGTCGGGCAGCCGAGGTGGAGCAGCTGCTGTCCTTGGTCGCACAGCTGGACGTGGGACACCCGCAGATCGCGCTGGTATCGGGTGAAGCCGGATTCGGAAAGTCCCGGCTGATAACGACGATCGCCGATCTCCTCCACTCCGAGCCGGTCGACGTACTAGTCGGCCATTGCCTCGACCTCGGCCCCGGAGGCCCGCCGTATGCGGCTATGACTGAGGCACTCCGCATGGCTGACGACTGCTCGCCGGCCGTCCTCGACGCTTTGACCGGAGCTGCAGACATGGGTCGGCCGCAACTATTCGATTGTGTCCGGACTGCTCTGACCACGCTTGCGAGCCGACGCCCGGTCGTCCTTGTGATCGAGGATCTGCACTGGGCCGACCGCGCGACGCAGCACCTGCTCGCCTACCTACTCGCTGCCGCCCACGAGGGACGCTGGGCGTTCGTCG
>CAYVGE010000516.1:0-1576 GCA_964450395.1 uncultured Actinomycetota bacterium | reverse complement strand
CCATCATCCGCCGATGGCACCCGGCAGCGCCGGCCGGTTCTTAGCCTCGATCCACCGTTTCCCCGAGTCGCTGGTGTGCCTCGGCTGGGTAGCTGACGGTGACGGGTACGTGGGGTGGGGGTGGCTGTGGCAGGTGTTGTCGGGCGTGGGAATGCTGCGGGGTGGCCGTGTCGAGGCACGTCGGATTCGACACCAGCCGCGCTGGAGTGTGGTCGGGCTGGCTGGTGTCAGCAGGGCTGAGCGATGATGACGCGTCGTAGCCGCGACAGCGCCTCGACGAAGGCGTCGCGCCACGGCCACCCGGCGGGCAGATGCAGCGTGGACCGCCGCGCTGACCGGGTGATCCGCCCGGGCAGGGTGAGGTAGCGCCGGCGGATGGTCTTGGCCACGACCGGGCCGGTGGTCAGGCCGCCGAGGCTCGCGGTCCAGCGCAGCAGGTTGTGCGCGAGGGTTGCGAGCACGGCCCACGCGGCGTTGGCGGTGAACACGCCCGATGGGCAGTGGTTCAGCCCGGCGCCGTGCTTGAGGTCACGGATCGCCAGCTCGACCACGGCGTGACGGCGGTGGTCGGCATCGAGGTTGATAGCGTCGCCGGCGCGGTCGGTGACGAACGCGTGGTGACGCCAGTCGGGCCACAGGCGCGCCTGTTCGCCGGTCAGCCGGGTGCGGCGCACGACCAACCGTTGGTTGTCGCCGAGGACGGTCTCGGCGACCTGCGCCAGCCCGCCGTCGGGGTAGACGATGTCGACCCACGCGGCCTCGTCGATGCCGTCGATCGCTGCGACCACGGGCTTGGTGGCCCGCACGGTGATCGAGTAGCGCACGTCGTGATCGGCGCAGGCTTTGACCGTCTTGTGCGACCAGAACCCCGAGTCCGCGCGCAGGGTGATCGGGCCGGTGGCGCCGGCGCGGCGGACCCGCCCGACGGTCTCCCGCACGAACCGTTGCGCCCCGCGGGCGGTGTTCGCCGACCCTTTGCGCATGCGGGTGTGGAGGACCTCGCCGTTGTCCGCGCGGGTCGCCACGATCGGGTGGTACCCGAGCGTGCGGGTGTAGCCATACGCGGCGCCCTGTTTGGCGTAGCCGTGGACTTCACAGATCGTCGAGTCGACGTCGATCACCAGGTCGCCGTCGCCGGGGCCGGCACCCGCCTGCCAGGCGCGGGTCAGCAGCAGCTCGGCGAGCCGGTCGAGTTGGCGGACGTGCCCGAACGTCAGCGACCGCAGCCACGTGCCGATCGTGGACGGCGCCATCGGCGTGGTCGGCAGCACCCGGGCGGTGGACCCAGACCGCAGCATCGCGAGATCATCGATGCAGTCCGCACCAGCGAGCAATCCGGCGAGCACGGTGACGATCTTGCGGCCCGGCCGATACCCGCGGGACACGACCGCATCCGCGGTGGCCTCGGCGTCCAGGTGCTCCAGCAGCGTGGCAGGCAACACCAGCCCGGCGTCGGCGACCGCGTGGTCGTCGTCGAACGTCACCGACAGCCGGTCGAGGACGTGCGATGATGACGGCATCCTGAGAGTGCCTCCTGCTCGGGGACTGCGTGGGTCTCGACAACCCGCATCATCCC
>CAYVGE010000515.1:0-1582 GCA_964450395.1 uncultured Actinomycetota bacterium | reverse complement strand
GGTGCTACGTGCCCGAGCGTCCCAGCAACGGCGCGTCGGATGCGTTCGACTACCGCGGTCTGGACGGCGACTTCCGCAGCCACGCCGCGGGTGTCGTCGCCGACATGTTCGACGGTCTCGACATCGATCAAGCTCCCCTGGTGGGCAACTCGATGGGAGGTCTGTTCTCCCTCGCGTTCGCCACCGCCCATCCCGATCGGGTGGAGCGCGTCGTCTTCGTCGGCGTGCCCGCAGGACAGGAGGACCACGCCCTCCCGGCACCGGTGCGGATGATGGCCCACCCTCTCACGCGCCAGCTCATCGCGCGGCTGTCGGCCCGCGCCGGTCCACGCGACACCCGGCGGATCGTGCGGCAACTCATCATGGCCCGCCCCGACCGGTATCCCGAACCCCTCCTGGAAATCGCCACTGCGACCACGCGGCGCAACGCGCGCGCATGGCGCGACTTCGCCAGCCGAATGGCGGCCGGTGGATCCCTCCGGGCCGATCTGCGCTCCAGCGACTGGCTTGGTGATCTCAACGTTCCGGCGAGCTACATCGTTGGCAGTCGCGACGCCTTCGGCACCGCGCAGAGCATCCAACAACTCGCCGCCGGCATCGGCGCGGGCGTCACCGTCATCCCCGACGCCGGACACCTGCCCTGGCTCGACGAACCCGACCTCGTAACCGACGCGATCGTGAACAGCCTCTAAGTTCGTGAACGCGCGTCCAGGCACGGACCCGGCGCGATGTCCCGCAACACGACGCCAGATGCGGACCGGTGAACGGTGCCTCCGCCCCAACCCACGGCGATGGGACAACGGGACCCGTCGTTGCTGGTCGAAGACCGTTGGCGCGTTCGCCGGAGCGGTGTCCGCGCTGGCGTTCACCGCACTGCACGGCGTGCTGATCGTCAACATCTGGGACAGAACTGCCGCGATGATGCTCGCGGGCGCGCTGTGTGGCAGCTGCCTGGTATGGAGCTACACGAGTGCGCGAGACAGACCATCTGCGATGGGCTGGCTGGCCTACAACGGCCTCCACGTGGCACTGCTCGTCGCGCTAGGTCCTACCTCGCTCCTCCTGCTCGAACCGACCGCCTCCATGGGCGAGCTCATCGCATCAGCCGATCAGCTCGGCGACCTAGTTCCCTCAGCGCTGCCACTGATGGCGGTGGCGTCGGCGGCCGGCACCACCGTCGTGTGGGCGACATCGGGTCGTACATTCGGGTCGCTTCCGTCCGTGTGCACCACCCAAGTGCTGCTGGTCGTCCTCGTCGGCCACAATTTCGCCATTCTCGGCCTCGTGGAGATTTCCGACGTGCGCGCCGCACTCGGGTCGTTCCTTGGGGTAACGCTTTTCCTGGGAGCGTCGTTCGCGTTCGCGTACCTACTGCTCGACGCCGTCGCCGCTCGCATCGCTACACACAGGAGCACGCCAGGCAGGTCATGCAGTTATCCGCGCGATCCTTGATAGCACCCGCGCTCGACGGGCTGGTCGGTTCGATGTCTTCGAAGCGAACTGTCGACGGGAGCTCCCGCTTGTGCGGCCGGCCAGGCTGACGGCTCCCTACCTGCCACGACGAGTGCGCCGCCGGCGAGGA
>CAYVGE010000514.1:0-1582 GCA_964450395.1 uncultured Actinomycetota bacterium | reverse complement strand
GGCGTTGTGCCGCGCCCGTTCCAGCAGGGCCGGCAGCGAGCCGACGTTGTGCGTGCCGAAGACGACGTCGACCCAGGGCGCCCGTCGGACGATCTCGCCGCGGTCCTTCTGCGCCAGGCAGCCGCCGACGGCGATCTGCATGCCGGGATTGCGCTGTTTGGCCGGCGCGAGCTGGCCGAGGTTGCCGTAGAGCTTGTTGTCCGCGTTCTCCCGCACCGCGCAGGTGTTGAACACGACGACGTCCGGATCGACATCGCCGCCGGCCGGTGCCTTGACGTATCCCGCCGACTCGAGCAAACCGGATAGCCGCTCGGAGTCGTGGACGTTCATCTGGCACCCGAAGGTGCGGACTTGGTAAGTGCGTGCGCTCATCTCAACAGACAAGGGTACGTCCTTCTCCGAATGACCATGTTTGGCACCGATTCCCCGGCCAAACTACGTCTCCAGGCATGCCAAAGGCGGTAGACGCCCAGCATCGCCGAGATCATGCCTCAAGGCCCAACTCCGCGATTGCCCGCTCGACCCCGATGCTCGTCGGCAGGCCATCGAGGTGACGGCGCCACGTCCGTAGATCAGAACGCCAGCGCGCCACATACTCCGCACACAGGTCGGCCGTAATCAATGCGTTCGTCGCCTTCGCCGCCTCGAGCGACGCGAGCAGCCGCTCCCGCGGGACGCGATGGTCGACGGGCCGGTTCGCCAGCCAGAGCAAGCGGTCGAGAAAACGCCTTCGACGACTGAGGAAGTGCTTCCAGTACTGACGATCCGCGCCTTCGAGTCCGCGATGTCGGTCAAGCAGCCAATACAAACCCTCGGCGAGACAGTCGCCGAACTCCTCACGCCGTGCCCGGCCCGGATCGGCGAACGGGTCGAACGCGGCCTGCTTCATCTTCCCGGTGACGGCCAACTGTGGCGGAACCGACTGCCCGATGACGAAGAACCAGTCGTCGTTGTATATGCGGGGAAAGAACGATCGCGTCCGTAGCGGCGACACAGCGAGCGCGCCGCCGCCGACGAACTGGTCTTGCACTCCACCGACCGCGCGATGCGCATGGCACACCACTGAGTTGTCCGGGAAACCCGCATTGTCCAGGCCTGCCGCACGGTACCGATCGAGCAGCGACACAGCCGAATCCACGTCGGACGGACCTAGGTCGTAGATGTCATCGTCCAGAAACATGACCGAATCCCACCCCGCGAGCCGCGCCAGCAGCAGACCCAGATTGCGCTTGTCGCTCAGGTCGGAGATGCGCTCGAAAGGCGAACCTTGCAGGACCAGACTCGTGCCGAGGCGCGGTGTCGGGCCGGTGTCGACTTTGATGTCGACCGCCGCCGTCGTTACACCGAGCTGTTGACCAAGCGCGACGACCTCGCGAGCGGTGACCTTTCGACTGCACAGAGCAACGAGGACGCATTCCAGAGCACCGGCCAGCTCCATCGCAGTCCGTAGCCAGACGACCGGGCGCGAGGTCGGCACGATCACCGCATCGACCCGGCCGGTCTTCCTGACCGGCGCTTCCGCTTTAAGTAGCTGCCGGTGCGAACGGTGATGTCTCCCCAGAGCGATCAGACGGCCGATCGG
>CAYVGE010000513.1:0-1585 GCA_964450395.1 uncultured Actinomycetota bacterium | reverse complement strand
CGTCCGACGACCGGAACTTCCTGAACGCCGGGTACGCCAACGACGAGATGGACAGCATCCTCGACGAGATCGTGGTCAACACGAACCAGGAGGAGCGCATCGAGCTCGCCGAGCGCGCCTCGGACATCGTCGCCGAGGAGGTTCCGATCATCCAGCTGTGGCAGCGTAACCAGCTCGCCTACATCCGCGAAGGCGTCGAAGGAGTCGAGGACACGCTCGACCCGTCGTTCACCTTCCGCTTCTACATGGTGAGTGCTCCAGCGGAGTGAGCCTAATCTGGTGAGTTAGGCAAGGAGGGGGCTCCGGGCCGCCGGCAGGCGCCCCGGAGTCCCTTTCGTCGGTCAGGCTGCAACTGCGAGAGGCTGGTGTCCGTGTCCACACGTACGTCGGGGTCGCTGCGCACCTATCTGGTGACGCGGCTTCTGCTGTTCATCCCGAACGTGCTGGTGATCCTGACGATCGTGTTCATCCTGATGCGGGTAGCGCCCGGCGACCCGATCAGCGTCGCGCGCGGCGGCCAGCTACCGCCGGAGCAGATCGCCGAGCTTCGCGAAGCGGCCGGCTACGACCAGCCGCTCATCGTCCAGTACTGGGAGTACATCACCGGTGTGCTGCGCTTCGACTTCGGCGAGACCATCATCGACAGTCGTGAGATCACCGACATCATGGTCAGCAACGGCGGCGCGACCCTGACGCTGACGCTGTCCGCGCTCGTGGTCGGACTGCTCGTCGGCGTGCCGGTCGGGTTGTGGGCCGGCCGGCGGCGCGACACGCACACCGACGCAGCACTTCGGGTGTTCGCCATCTTGACCTACGCGGCCCCGGTGTTCTTCGTGGGCCTGCTGCTCCAGTTGGCGTTCGGCGTGAATGGGCTGGGCGTGCTGCCGACGAGCAATCAGGCCGACCCGATCGTGTATGCACAGACGCCCGAGGTCACCCATATCTTCCTGCTGGACACCTTGATCGCCGGAGACCTCAGCGCGTTCTGGAACGGCATCGAGCACTTGATACTGCCCGCGGTCACGCTCGGGCTGCTGTTGTCCGGCATCTTCATGCGAATAGTCCGCGTCAACGTCGTCCAGACCCTCCGCGACGACTATGTCGAGGCCGCCCGCGCCCGCGGCGTCCGCGAGCGGCGGGTCGTCGTCCAGCACGCGTTCCGCAACGCGATGGTCCCCTTCGTCACCGTGCTCGGGTTGCAGGTGGCGCTGCTGCTCGGCGGCGCGATCCTCACCGAGCAGACGTTCAACTGGCCCGGCATCGGCAGCCAGCTCGTGCGATATCTGACCAGTCGCGACTACGTCGCCGTGCAGGGCATCATCACCATCTTCGCGCTCGCGGTGGTGACGGCGTCGCTACTGATCGACATCATCAACGCGATCATCGATCCGAGGGTGCGGTACTGATGGCACAAGCTACGACTCCTGTCGCGGGCCCGGAGGTCGAGCGCGCCGGCGGCGGTCGCCGGCTCCGGCGGGTTCTGCGCGGCATCGCCCGCCCCTATCGCGAGTCGCACGGTGTGGCTCGGTTCATGCTGGTCACGGGCACGGTACTCGTCACCGTCATGGTCCTGCTCGCGATCTTC
>CAYVGE010000512.1:0-1588 GCA_964450395.1 uncultured Actinomycetota bacterium | reverse complement strand
CCCGATCCCTGCGTTCGACACCCTCGACGACCTCAACGTGCATCTCGCGGCCGCGATGGTCGCCGATGACGAGCGCACGATCGGCCGACGCCGCGAGACCGTGGGCGAGGCGTTCGCCGCCGAGGCGCCGCTGTTGGCGCCGTTGCCCGACGAGCCGTTCGACTGCGCCCGGCTGCTGGAGGCCACCGTCGACGCCAAAGCCAGGATCTGTGTGATCCAGTCGTTCTACTCGGTGCCGGTGCGCCTGGCGCGGCGGCGGGTCACCGTGCGCCTGGGCGCCCGCCACCTCGAAGTCCTCGATCCGAACGGCGGCGCGGTCGTCGCGGTCCATCCGCGCAGCCTGCACAAGGGCTCCCAGGACCTGTGCCTCGATCACTACCTGGAGATCCTGTCCCGCAAGCCCGGCGCGTTGGCCGGCTCGAGCGCGCTCGCGCAGGCGCGCACGGCGGGGGTGTTCACCGCCACCCATGACCGCTACTGGACCGCCGCACGCCGCGACCTCGGCGACGCCGCGGGCACCCGCGCGCTGATCGACGTGTTGTTGTTACACCGGCGGATGCCCACCGCAGACATCCTCGCCGGGATCGACGCGACCCTGCAGATCGGGTCCACCCTGCCCGAGCTGGTCGCGATCGAGGCCCGCCGCCTACGCGACGCCACCCTCGCGCCGGTCGTGCCGATCGACACCGCCCTGGGCCGCTACGACCGCCCGACCCCCGGCCTGGCCGGCTACGACCAGCTCCTCGCCGACACCCCCGCCACCGCCGTCGAGACCCCCGCCACGCCCGCGCCGGCTGCGACCGTGCGCATGATCGGACCCTGCTCATGACCGCCACCACCACGACCGGGATCAGCGACGACGCCGCAGCCGCCGCGATCGACGCCGCCTGCAAGGCCCTGCACCTACCGACCGTACGCGCCGACGCTGGACCCCTGGCCGACGCCGCCACCCGCGACCGGATCACCCACCGCGGCTACCTCGCCGAGCTGCTCGCAGCCGAGACCGACGCCCGCGCGATCCGCCGCCGCCAACGCCGCATCCACGAAGCCCGCTTCCCCCGCCACAAGACCCTCGACGCGTTCGACACCACCGCCACCACCAACATCCCCGCCAGCCTGCTGACCACCCTGGCGTCAGGTGCGTGGATCGACCGCGGCGAGCCGCTCGTGCTGCTCGGCGACTCCGGCACCGGCAAGTCCCATCTGCTCATCGCGCTCGGCGTCGCCGCCTGCCACCAAGGCCGCAGCGTGCGCTACACCACCGCCGCCGCGCTCGTCAACGAACTCGTCGAGGCCGCCGACGACCGCACCCTGGCCAAGACCATCGCCCGCTACGGCCGCCTCGAACTGCTGTGCCTCGACGAACTCGGCTACCTGCACCTGGACCCCCGCGGCGCCGAACTGCTGTTCCAGATCCTGACCGAACGCGAGGAACGCGCCAGCGTCGCGGTCGCGTCCAACGCGCCGTTCAGCGAATGGGGCGCCACGTTCACCGACCCGCGGCTGGCCGCCGCCGTCGTCGACCGGCTCACGTTCAACGCCCACATCCTCGAGACCGGAACCGACTCCTACCGGCTGCGGTCCACCC
>CAYVGE010000511.1:1311-1592 GCA_964450395.1 uncultured Actinomycetota bacterium | reverse complement strand
CGCGGTCGAAGGCGCCGACCCTCGAGTTCCACTGCACGCGCGGCAGCGTCTCCGTCGACGACTTCTACGACGCCAACGGCAGGGGCTCGACGGAGGTCTTCCTCTTCGACGAGTCCTCGCTCGCCCTTGGCGGCCGCCTGCCCGACGCGGGGCCGCCACGGCGCAGCCGGGTCACCAACCTCATCGTCGCCGGTGTGGCGCACTTCGTCGCTTGTCTGCGCGGCGAGGAGCCGCCGACGCTCACCGCCGAGCACGCGGTGCACGTGCTCGAGATCATCCTC
>CAYVGE010000511.1:0-1301 GCA_964450395.1 uncultured Actinomycetota bacterium | reverse complement strand
CATGCTCGCGAGACGCTCACGACTTCTCGCCGCGAGATCACCGCGGCTGCTTGCTGTGCATGCCGGGGACTTGGATGTCAACGTCGAGGGTGACGGCCGTCGAGGGTTGTCCGAGCCGTTCGGGGCCGTAGCGTGTCGCTCGAGACGTCCTTCGACCCTCCCGACGAACAGGACACCGCGTGAGACGCGACCGGATCGGCGTGCAGCTCTACACGCTGCGGGAGCACACCGCCGAGGGCATGCAAGCAACGCTCGAGCGGGTCGCCGAGCTCGGCTGCACCGCGGTGGAGCTCGCGGGCTACGGCGACAGCAGCCCCGAGCGCATCCGCGAGGTGCTCGACCGCTCGGGGCTCACCGCGGTCGCCGCCCACGTCCCCTTCTCCGCGTGGGAGGAGAACCGCTCGAAGGTCTTCGACGAGCTCGCCACCCTCGGCTGCGACTACGGCGTCGTGCCGTCGGTGCCGTCGGAGCTGCGGGCCGACGCGGACGCCGTCGCTCGCCTCGTCGACCTGCTCGACGGCTGGGGACGCGAGTCGCGCGAGCACGGCCTCCGGTTCGCGTACCACAACCACGACGCGGAGTTCGCCGAGGTCGCTGGCGTTCCGGTCTGGGAGCGGCTCGTCACGGCGACCGACCCGGGCGCCGTCGACTTCGAGCTCGATCTGTACTGGGCGGCGTACGGAGGCACCGACCCTGCCGACCTGCTGCGCCGCCACGCCGAGCGCATCCCGTTGCTGCACGCGAAGGACATGGGCCCGCACGGGGAGGGAGGGGAGCGCCGCGACGCGCCAGCGGGCAGCGGCATCCTCGACTGGGACGCCATCATCGACGCCCGCGGCGACGAGGATCGCTGGTACATCGTCGAGCAGGACACACCTGACGACCCGTTCGCGGACGTCGCCACGAGCCTCGCTTTCCTGGAGGGTCGCGCAACGGTCTGACAGCCCCGCCTCCGTCAACGCCCGACCGACCCGAAGCTGCTTCGGCGCCCCGAAGCTCCCAGGTGCGCTGACCGGGGGTCCCAGGAACGTCGGGGACTACCGTCGTAGCACCCGGGCATCCTCGTGTTCCCGAACGAGATGGAGGGACCCACGTGGACCAGCAAACGCTCATCGTGGTGGGTGTCGTGGTGGCGGCTCTGGTCGTCGTCGGGATCGTCGTGCTGGTCATGCGGCGACGGAGGGACCGTCGCCAGCGCGAGGAGCTCGAGCAGCGCTACGGCTCGGAGTACCGGCGGACCGTCGAAGCGACCGGCAGCCAGAAGGCCGCGGCCGCAGAGCTGACGGACCGGGAACGCCGGC
>CAYVGE010000510.1:0-1597 GCA_964450395.1 uncultured Actinomycetota bacterium | reverse complement strand
CCTCACGCAGGAGCACCGACCGCGGGTCACGGGTCTTGTAGACGCGGTGACCGAAGCCCATGATCCGCTCGTTGCGCTCGACCTTGCGGCGGACCACCTCGTCTGCGTGCTCGACCGTGCCGATCTCGTCGAGCAGGTCCAGCGCACGTGACGGGGCCCCGCCGTGCAGTGGGCCCGACAGCGCCCCGATGGCGCCGGTGATCGCCGCACCCAGGTCGGCACCCGTCGAGGTGATGACCCGCGCCGTGAACGTCGAGGCGTTGAAGCCGTGGTCGATCGTCGACAGCAGGTACTGCTCGACGGCGCGGGCGTGGTCCGGCTCCGGCACCTCGCCGTGCAGCATGTACAGGTAGTTGGCCGCGTAGGGCAGGTCGGGGTGCGGGTCGATCGGGTCGTGGCCCTGCCCGACCCGGTACAGGCCGGCGATGATCGTCGGCACGACCGCCGTGATGCGCAGGGCCTGCTCGCGCAGCTGCTCGGCGGTGGTGTCCATGCTGGCCTGGAACCCCTCCTCTGCGGCGACCAGCGAGACGCCGGTCCGCAGGCCGTCCAGCGGGCTCGAGCCGGCTTCGGCGATCTCGCGCAACAGCTTGGCGGTGCTGTCGGTGAGGGTCCGCAGCGGGGCCACCCGCTGGCGGAACGCCTCGCGGTCGGCCGCCGTCCCCGGCAGGTGCCCGAGCAGCATCAGGTGCCAGACGTCCTCGAACGTGCGCGTGCGCGCAAGGTCGGTCGCCGCGTACTGGCGGTAGTGGAAGAAGCCCTCGCGCCCGCGGACACCGCCGACCTCGGTCTCGGCGACCGTCACACCTGCCAGGCCCTTGGGTGCGTCGAGCTCACCCGGGTGGCTGACCTTCTCGACCTTGGCGATCGCCATCAGGTCGCGCATCGACACGATGCCGGCGACGCCACCCTCCTCGTCGAGCACCGGCAGGTGGCGGAAGCGCTCCTCGTTGAGGCGCTTGAGCGCCTCGCTGGCCGGCGTGTCGGGCGTGGCGGTCACCGGGTCCCGGGTCATCCAGTCGGCGACGCGCTCCTTGGAGGCGTCGGACCCCGACGACGCCAGCCGCAGCAGGTCGCGCTCGGTCAGGATGCCCACGACGCGCCCGTCCTCGACGACGATGATCGACCCGGCGCCCTGCTCGTCCATCTCGCTCGCGGCGGTGTTGACGAGCGCTTCCGGCGTCGTCACCAGGGCCGAGGTCTTCATCAGCTCGGCCAGGGTCTGTCGCGAGGTCATGCCGGCTCCTTGCGGTTGCTTGACATCTCTAGCGTGATGATGCCCCGCTCCTGGGTGGGGGACATCCCCCCATCGTCGACAACTTTGCCCGATGTTGCACCCTTCCTCTGCCCGGTGCGCGTGCCCGACGCGTCGCGGGGAGTGCCGGCGTCACCTCGACCGGGCGGCTCCCCGCACCTTGCGCACCGCCGTCAGTCGGCGTAGGACCAGTCTCCGCGCTTGCGGTGGTAGTCGGCGTCGAACTCGACCCGCCCGGACGTGGGGTCGAGCGCGGAGATCTTCGGCACCGGCACCGCGGCGGACGGGTCCGAGGCCTGCCCGACGTGGGCGGCGAACGCGTCGGCGAAGGTGTCGATCGTC
>CAYVGE010000509.1:0-1599 GCA_964450395.1 uncultured Actinomycetota bacterium | reverse complement strand
GGCAGCCATGGCCGGCAGCCAACGCCGCTTGTGCTCCTCCGACCCGTACGCCCGGATCGGGAACATCGCGAGGGAGCCCTGCACGGACACGAAGCTGCGGACCCCGGTGTCACCGGCCTCGAGCTCCATGCAGGCCAACCCGTAGCTGGTCGCGTTCGTGCCGGCGCACCCGTACCCCTCCAGGTGCATGCCGAGCAGCCCCAGCGAGGCGATGTCCTTGATCAGCTCGCGCGGGAACGTCGCCCGCTCGAACCACTCCCCCACGTCCGGGACGACCCGTTCGGCGACGAAGCGCCGGACGGTGTCGCGGATCAGGATCTCCTCCTCCGACAGCAGCCGGTCGGTCGCGAGGAAGTCCCGCGCGTCGGGGACGCCGGTCAGCACGGACATGCTCGACCCTTCGCTCGTCGGGCGACCTCGCTCGCCCGCCTGCCGGCAACTGTAACCACCGTCCGCAACAGCGCGGTGATCATCACAGCATCGACACGCGTGTGACGCGATCGAGGCGCGTCATGGTTCGCTGAGGTCGGCGCCTGGAGCGCCCGCATGGCCGTCCCCGCCGACGACCGCGAACGGCTGTGCGGGGGGTCGGCTGCGACGCCGGCCCGGAGGTGGTCAGCGAACGACCACCCGACGTCGGGGCGCGGCTCCGGGATGAGCTTGCAGGCTCGGGGTCGCGCGTGCTTGTCCGTTCCGACCGCGGCCAGGTACGATCCCGCCTCCCGTCCATGGTGTCCGACGTGTGAGAGGGACCGTCACGTGGCCCGCAGGGTGACCGATCTGGCCGTCGAGTCGGCGGCCGCACACGTGCCGCCGGCGCACCCCGTGGGACCGGACGGGTGAACCCGGGCGGAAGCTTCGACCCTCAGGGCCCCGTCGCCGAGGCGATGGCAGACCTGTGGTGGTTGATGCTCGCACTGGGCGTCGCGGCGTTCGTGGTCTTCGCGGTGCTGCTGGGCATCGGGCTGTTCCGCCGGCCGTCGGACGAGACCGACGACGCGGACGACGCGGATGCCTCCGGGCGCACCGGCCGGTGGCTCGTCGGCTGGGGTGTGATCGGTCCGCTCGTGATCATCGCGGTGGTCTTCGGGGCCACCATCCAGGCGATGCGGGTCATGGCGGACGAGGCGCCACCTGACGCGCTGGTCGTCGACGTCGTCGGCCACCGGTGGTGGTACGAGGTCACCTATGCCGACCACGACGTGACGACGACCAACGAGCTGCACATCCCGGTCGGACGCACCGTCGCGCTGCGGCTCACCTCCGCGGACGTCATCCACAGCTTCTGGGTCCCGGAGCTCGGCGGGAAGATGGACATGCTGCCCGACGGCGTCAACACGCTCGTGCTGCGGGCCGACGAGCCGGGCGAGCACATCAGCCGGTGCGCGGAGTTCTGCGGACTCGAGCACACCACGATGCAGCTGACCGTGGTCGCCGAGCCCGCCGAGCAGTTCGACGCCTGGGTGGCCGACCAGCAGACGACGGCGGCCGCGCCGATCGGTGACGGACAGCATCAGGACCCGGTCGCCCGCCTGGAGGCCGGACGATGAGCGCGTCAGCGGTCATCGGACCGGCCGGGGGGCACGCTGCTCGCGCCAG
>CAYVGE010000508.1:0-1605 GCA_964450395.1 uncultured Actinomycetota bacterium | reverse complement strand
CGACTACGCGCTGGCGCTGCACGACGCGGCCCACGCGACGATCGTGGGCGACCCGTTGGCCGCGACCGGCGTGGTGGCGCGGGTCGTGGAGATCGTGCTGTCGATCTACTCCGTGGTCGTGTTCGCCGCACTGGCCGGCATGCTGGGCGCCTACTTCCTGGAGGGCCGCACGCCCGCCTCGGGCAACGCCACGGCGCCGACCTCGGACGTCTCGACCCACCCACCGGCGGCCGGGGGACCCTGACGACTCGAGCTGCAGCCCGTGCCGGTGTACGGACGGCCTCAGGCTCGGCCGTACGTCACGGCGTGGGTGGGATTGATCTGAAAGGAGCCGATGTCCCAGAAGCCATGTCGCGACAGGAGCTCGTCGTAGACGTGCCGGGGCAGGAGCTGGTCGTCGATCTGGGCCTCCCAGAACTGGATGCCGGCCATCATCTGCCCCGGAAGCGTGCGCAGATCCTCGACGCTGTCAGGGAAGGGCAAATCGGAGATGACGAACCACCCACCGGACTCGAGGCTCGCCCGCACGTTCTGCGTCACCCGGTCTAGATCACGGCACTCGTGCATCGAGATGTTGTTGATGACCAGTGCGAACTCACGGTCGGTGTCGAGGTCTTCCAAGGGCGTGTGCATGAACTCCATGCGGTCCTCGACGCCAGCCGTCCTGGCACGCTGCGCTGCGACCTCCAGCGAATGCAGGTCACCATCGGCACCGACGACGGTTGCGTCGGGGTACGTCTCCGCCAGCCGGATGACACCGACGCCAGCTCCGCAGGCGGTGTCCAGTATCAGACAGCCCTCCGACAGGCGCTCGCTCAGGCCTGGGACCCGATGCAGGCCATCGGGGATGAGTCGTGTGTAGAACGGCCTGCCGGTGTCGCCCACGTTGTCGATGAACTCCGCACTCGCCTGGTCCCACCAGGTCCGTTGACCGGTGGAGAGGCGATCCTCGAACTGGTCGAACACCTCCGGTTGCTCGAGGATTCGGAAGATGGCTCCAGCGTGCGCCGGTGAGGTCTCGTTGAGCAGCAAGGTGTCCATGTGTGCTGCTGGGCGGTAGCGATCACCTTCGCGTTCGAGCACGCTGGCCGCCAGCGCCGCCTGGCACCATACGGCCGTGTAGAACGGGTCGAGATCGCGAGCGTCGGCCAACTCCTCAGCCGTCATGCCGTCCGGCTCACCGTTCAACGTCTCGAGCAGACCTTTCCGTAGTCCGATCGTGACCGTGCGGTGACCGACGTAGCCGGCCGCCAGGGGCATCAACACGTCCCTCGCCTGATCCTGGGCGGACGGCCCACTGATCGTTCCCCCGGTCCCCGTCGTGCTGGCACGCATGTCGACTTCCTTCGTCGAATTGACAGATGGCCGCTGCGTAGGAGGACGACGTGCCGGCCGCAGCTATTGCACGTGGACGTCGTCGCCGACGAGGGCGGCGGAGCCAACCCACGCGCTCTCCCGGTGAAGGCGCGGCACGGCACGGCGGTACGCAGCGTTTGTCGACGCCGGCGGGTGGAAGCCTGGCCGCCCGCACGTCGACGTCAGGTCAATCGCATGAGCCAGGGCAACCCGCCGCAGAGCCAGTCCCAGCCAGGCCGGCAGCACGAG
>CAYVGE010000507.1:0-1607 GCA_964450395.1 uncultured Actinomycetota bacterium | reverse complement strand
CTGGAGCGGCAGGTCGCGGCGCCCGAGCCGGTCGACGACGAGGACGTGTCATGAGACACCCTTTGTCAACCTTTGGGTCAGGCGGCGGTCTTGAGGGTGTTGGTGGTGCGTCCGAGGGCGCGGTTGCGGTTGGCGACGTGGGTGGCTTCGTCGTAGAGGACGTGTCTGGTCAGGCAGTGCCAGAGGACTTCGAGCCAGCGGTTGCCGAGCGCACGCAGTGCCTTGTGGTGGCTGTTACCGACAGCGATCTTGGCGTCGTAGAACTCGCGGGCCCATTGGGAGGTCGTCAGCGAGCAGAACGCCCATTGTTGAACGGCATCGGCGAGATGGCGGTTGCACGCCAGTCGGTGCGCCACGACGAGTTCGGACTTGCCGGAGCGTCGGGTGACCGGGGCTTTGCCGGCGTAGCATTGCAGCGCGTTCGCGGTCGCGAGCGTGGTGATGTCGCCGATCTCTGCGGCGATCCTGGCGGCGAGGCGCACCCCGAGCCCTGCGAAGCTGAGGTAGATCTCGCCGCCAGGGACCCCCTGCCCCGGCTCGTCACCGGCGTCGGTATCGGGTGGGAGCAGCAGCTGGCTCATGCGTTTCTCCCAGGCGCGGCGTTGGGTGTGGATCAGCAGCAGCTGCGCGGCGGCCAGACGGATGGTGTCGGCCTTGGCGCGCACGAGGTAGGGCTTGGCGACGAACCGGTCGGCGGCCAACGCCGCGATCACGCGGTCGGCGAGCCGGGTCGGCCACCCGTGCCGGCACGACCGGGCGAACGCGTCGAGCTCGTCGCGGGACGCGGCGGCCAGCGCCTCGTGGGTGGGCCAGCGTTGCAGCAGTTTGAGGAACGTCGGCGCAGCCATATCATCGCCGGCGATGGTCAGCGCGGCGGGAAAGGTTGCGGCCAGGTCGGCGCGCAGCCGGTTGAGCAGCCGGCGGGCGTCGCGGCTGGCGCGGACGTCGTCGCGGGTGATCGCGCGCAACTCGCCGGCGGCTTGGCCGTGCGGGACGAGCGCGCGCAGCTGAGTGAACCGGTCGAGCGCGAGCAGACACGCGATACGGGCGTCCTCTGGGTCGTCTTTCTTGCGGGCCGGGCCGCGGCGGCGGGCGATAAGGTCGGGGTTGACCGGCAGCACGGTGAACCCGGCGTCGAGCAGTCGTTCGACGAGCAGTCCGTGGCGGGTCTCGATGACCACGCGGATCTCGGCCGGGTCCGGCTCGAGTTCGACCAACCGGGCGACCAACGCGTCGATCGCGGTCGGGTCGTGCGCGACATGGACGATGTCGAACACGCCGTCGGTGGGTCGGCCGAGCGCGACCACGTGGAAGTCCTCGGCCCAGTCGATGCCTACGCCAAGCATCACATCTCGCCTCCTTCGTTACTGTCGGTGCGGTCGGAGGCGCGGCGCCGTGCTGATGGACCAGTCCTCACAGGACGACACCCTTGTGGGCGTCAGGCCTCCTGGAGCCGTCCCACGGGGACGCCGTCTCATGTCAGTCCTCAAGGGACAAGCGGCGAAAGCGTTCCCCGCGGGAGACTCCAATGACCAGGGAAGGTAACCCCATCAGCGGCGAGGGCCCCACGGTGCGCCCGCCGGGCTGGACAGCCGGGCGGACGTGGT
>CAYVGE010000506.1:0-1612 GCA_964450395.1 uncultured Actinomycetota bacterium | reverse complement strand
TGGTTTGCATCTGACTTCGTGACCGGTTCGGGGCGTAGATTCACCCGACCAGGCCGGAGGGCTCGAGCGGGCCTTCATGGAAGGCTCGGAGCATGACTGAACGCAGCGGTGGCGGCGGTAGGCGCCGCAAGAAGTTCTTGACCGTTGAGCAGAAGTACGAGCTGTGGACGGCGCTGGTCCGCGGTGACGCGACGCAGCGACAGCTGGCCGACCGGTGGGGTGTGGACCGCACCACGGTCGCCAAGGTCGCGCAGGTCGCCAAGCACGGCGCCCTGTCGGCGCTGGAAGCGTCCAAGCCCGGCCGGTCTCGCGTGGATGACCCGCGCGAGCAGCAGCTGCGCGAGCAGCAGGAGGAGATCACCCGGTTGACCGAGGCGGTCAAGGAGCAGGCCATCGAGCTGGCCCTGCTGCGGGGGAAACAGCGCGGGGCCTGGTAGGCCCCATCCCCGCGCGGCTGCCCGTCGAGGTCAAGCACGCCGTGCTGGATCTGATCGACGCGGCGGTCGCCGATGGCTGGTCGTTCAAGCGCGCGTGCGGGGTGCTGGCGATCGGCACCGGGCGGGTGCGGCGCTGGCGCCGCCGCCGCGCTGCTGGCGATGAGCTGGTCGACGCGCGGCCGGGCGGAACCCCGGTCCACGGTCTGTTGGACTGGGAACGCCAGGCGATCTTGGAGCTGTTCGACGAGTTCGGCGACGTCGATGGGTCCCACCGCAAGCTCGCGCACCGCGGCTCGTATGAGCACCGCGTGTGGGTGTCAGAAGCAACGGTCTACCGCGTGTTACGTGACGCTGGCAGGGTTCTGCCCGCCCGACCGCGGCCGGCGCCGACCGCGAAACGGCCGTGGCCGGACTGGGTCGACCTGCGACCCCGGCAGGTCTGGGGCTATGACGTCACCCACTTCGGTCGCGCGAAGCGGGCGGTCATCGCGATCATCGACTTGGTGTCACGCAAGTGGATCGATCACCTCGTCACCGTGGAGGAGACGTCGACCGAGGTCGCGGCGGTGTTCACCCGCGCGTTGGACCGCGAAGGACTGCTCGTCGCGGGGTTGGCGATCACCGCCGACGCCACCGTGCCCATCGCCGTCGACGACGTCCGCCGGCCGATCCTGCTCGCGGTCTCGGACAACGGGCCACAGATGACGTCGGGCTCGACGCGGGAGTTCATGGCGATGCACGCCATCGCGGTGCACTTCGGGCGGCCGGGTACGCCGACGGATCAGGCACCGATCGAGAGCTTCTTCGGGCACATCAAGACCGAGTGGCCGCACCTGACCATCATCCGCGACGCGGGCGAGCTCGATACCGAACTCGCCCGCGTCCGGGTCGAGTACAACACCGTCCGGCTGCACGCCGGGATCGGCTACGTCACCCCCCACGATGAGCACGAAGGACGCGGGCGTGGCATCCGCCGCGCCCGGCGCGACGGGCTGCGGTGGGCGCGCCGACGCCGTATCGCCTACCATCGCAAACACGGCAACGATCCGCCCGCATGAACTCGACGGCCTGGTCGGGTAATTCACCCGCCGAAAGCGGTCAAAGAGTCAGAAGCACCTCAGCGTCGACATAGCGGCGGACGGTCTTGCGGTCACAGCCAACGTGCTCAGCGATCG
>CAYVGE010000505.1:0-1616 GCA_964450395.1 uncultured Actinomycetota bacterium | reverse complement strand
CGCTACGGCACGTCACAGGGCCGCTGGGTGCTCGTGGCCACGATCGGTGGGTCGTCGATCGCGTTCCTGGACGCCACGGTCGTCAACGTGGCGCTGCCTGTGCTTGGCGTGGACCTGGGCGCCGACGTCGCCGGGCTGCAGTGGGTGCTCAACGGTTACCTGCTCGCGCTCGCGTCGTTGATCCTGCTCGCCGGCTCGCTGGGGGACCGCTACGGCCGGCGGCGGGTGTTCATTGTCGGCATCGTGTGGTTCGCGGTCGCGTCGCTGTTGTGTGCCGTGGCGCAGACCGTTGGCCAACTCGTCGCAGCCCGCGTCCTGCAGGGCGTCGGCGGTGCGCTGCTTACGCCGGGGAGCCTTGCGATCATTCAGGCGTCGTTCGTCGCTACGGACCGCGGACGGGCGATCGGTGCGTGGGCAGGGATCGGCGCGTTGGCGGGTGCGCTCGGGCCCTTCATCGGCGGTCTGCTGATCGACGGGATCGGCTGGCGCTCGGTGTTCCTCGTCAACTTGCCCGTGGCCGCGCTGGTCGCCGTGGTCGCCGCCCGGCACGTGCCCGAGTCCCGCGATCCGACGGCCTCCAGCCGCCTCGACCTGGTAGGTGCGTTGACCGGGAGCGCCGGCCTTGGGGGCGTCACCTACGCGCTGATCGCCGCCGGCAACGGCAGTAGCGCCGCCACGGTCATCGTCGCGGGAACCGTCGGAATCATGGCGGTGATCGCGTTCGTCGTGGTCGAGCGGCGATCGGCCCATCCGATGCTGCCACTGGACATCTTCGCCTCGCCGCAGTTCGCATGGGCCAACGTGGTCACGTTCGCGGTCTACGGTGGCATGGGCGCCGTGTTCTTCCTGCTGGTCGTGCAGCTCCAGATCGTCCTTGGCTACACCGCGCTGCAGGCCGGTGTCGCGTCGCTTCCGGTGACGATCCTCCTGTTCGTGCTGTCGCCGAGGGCGGGTGATTTCGCGCAGCGCGTCGGGCCCCGCCTGCCAATGAGCGTCGGACCGCTTATAGCAGGCGCCGGGATCGCGTTGCTGAGCGGGGTCCAGGCCGGGGTTACCTACCTGGGTGGCGTCCTGCCCGCCGTGGTGGTGTTCGGCATCGGGTTGGGCATCGCGGTCGCGCCGCTGACGACGACAGTGTTGGCGGCAGCCGACGAGCGTCACGCGGGCATCGCATCGGGTGTCAACAACGCCGTCGCGCGAGCCGCCCAGTTGCTCGCCGTGGCCGTCGTGCCGGTGATCGTCGGTCTGACCGGCGACGCGTTCACCGACCCTGCCGTCCTCGAGGCGGGCTTCGCCCGGGCGATGCTGATCTCCGGCGGGGTCGTCGCCGTCGGCGGTCTGGTCGCGGCCGTCGTCATCGACCGGCGACCTGACGACCGTGCCGCGACGCAGGCGCTGGAGGCGGTCGGCGGCCACTGTGACCTGCACGCACCGCCGCTGCGAGACACCCTTGTCGGGACCCCCGATCCGGGACGCGCGTAGCCCCCCGGTACCGTCGATAGGCGCGAGCTCTCACGCCAGTTGCGCGGCTGGTCGGTCTGCCACTCGTTGTTGGTGGCCATTCGTTCCCTTCTGGCGTGCCATGGGTGTGCCATGCATCGGTTCGTCGGCGCTGA
>CAYVGE010000504.1:0-1619 GCA_964450395.1 uncultured Actinomycetota bacterium | reverse complement strand
CGCTCGAGGGAGAACCGAACCTGTGGCACGTTCGGGCCTTCCGCAAGCTCCAGTGGCTGCGGGAAGACCCCTGCGCGAGCAGTCAGCCACCCGCCTCGGACACAGCGAAGCAGGCGAGCAACGGATCGATCGACCGGACCCCCGCGGTGGTGACCGAAGTGGCCCCACACAACGGACGACACCGAGGCTGGCGAAGGAAGCAGCCGATCTCTGGGTGACAGCCGACGTCGGCTGGCACCTGCGATCGACGCGGACAACTCGATGGAGAGCAACGCCCGACGTTCTCGGCCGGGGTTGGTCTACGCCAATGCGGCGGTGCCCACCGACGCGCTGGAACATCCGCGCGTACAAGCACGGCGACCCCGACTTCCCGAACAACTCGACCGCCGACCAGCTGCTGTACACCGACGAGAAGTTCGAGGCCTACCGGGCGCTCGGGTCGTGGTCTGCCCGGCGGGCACTCGACGAGGCGCACGCCAAGACCGAGCAGTTTGGCAAGGCGGCCTGACCCCTTCGGCGGTCGCCCTCCACACGCCGCCAGCTCGTCGCCCCTGGTTTGCTGATCTCGACGGCGAGGTCGGCGAAGCCTCGACGTCGGCCGACGCGCTCTGCGTTGATCCTGACCGACAAGGTTCGCAAGTGGCGGTAAGGATCAGGAAATGGCCTGCCCTCTTCGACACATGTAGCCGGTCGCCAATGAGCCTCGCCTATACAAGTAATCGGTCGCTGGTGCGGGGTTGAAAGACGGCATATCTGGCTCTGGCGACTGAGCGTGGGGTGCGGCCTCTGATCAGAGTGCGTATGGAGCGGCGTGAAGTCGGAAGCGGCACGGCGCGCGTCCCCTCGACCTGCGTCTGGAGAACTTGTCGGTTGATGTATCAGGCAGCCGGCGTGAATGCTCTACGCGTTGCGCGCAACTGCGGGTCTCTTGTTGTGCCAGCGTAGGCCCCGCGCAGGTTGCGCCGCTGTGTCCATCGAGAGAGGAGGGCCCGGGATGCCAAAGACTGCACCGGCCGCTGATAGCCGGGGACGGGCTACGCTGTCGCGCATGGCCCACCAGCAGGGGCGCCCCGTGTGGTCGACCTCCGTGGCCGCCGCCGCGGCGGCCGTGCTGACCGTCGCGTTCGCCGCCCATGCGGTCGCGGCAGTGGCCGGCCTCGACGCGACCCAGGTGGCCGGCAGCCGGGAGGCGACCCTGCTCGGGCTCGACGGCCGCAGCGAGCGGATGGGCACGGTGGTGGCCGCGGGGCTCATGCTGGCCGTGTCGGCGGTCACCGCGGCACAGGCCGTCGGGCTGGCCCTGCGACGCGACGGCGCCCGCCACGCCGCGCTGCTCACGTTCGGTGTGCTCGGGCTGCTGGCGCTGGCGACCGCCGTCCCCGGCGTACTCGCCGACCCGCCGCGCCCCGCGGCGCACTGGGGGGTGCTGACCGGGATCGTCGACCTCGCGATCGTCGTGCTGCTGCTGCTGCCGGCCACCGCCGACGACTTCGACCTCGCCGAGCGGCGACGTAGCCGCCCACCGCGCCGCGCCTGACCGCCCCCGCGGCCGCGCGGCACCCCGGGCGTGCGCGGCCACGTTAGTCACCTACGCTGAACCCGCACGTCGGGTGAGGGGC
>CAYVGE010000503.1:281-1627 GCA_964450395.1 uncultured Actinomycetota bacterium | reverse complement strand
CGGCGCCGACCAGCAGCCGTCTGCGACGAGGTGTGACCCGGTGCGGTGCGTCACCGGTCATGACGGATCAACGATCCTGGTGTCGGGACGGAACGCGTACTGGACGAACCAGAACGTGTCGTCGTGGGCGACGCGCCGCAACTGGGTGCCGGCCAGCGGTCCCTCGACCGCCTCGCCGAGCACGGTCCACGAGCTGGCGGTCTCCGCGTCGCGGAAGCGGTCGTCGCCGTGGGGGGAGAACGTCAGCGTCCGACCGTCGACGACCGGTCGGAACACGCCCGCGGCGCCGATGTCCGTGCCGTCGGAGATGCTGGCGGTGTCCAGGGCGGAGGCCGTTCCCGTCGCCCACAGCACCACCACCGGTGCGCCGTCGACCGTGTCGGTGACCACCCGTTCGCGTTCGAGGACGTCCCAGGGGTACGCGACGGGATCGGCCTCGCCGCCGGTGGTCACGACGCGCGCCATCTGCGGCAGCGGCCCGCCCGTCTGCCCATCGAACAGGAACGGCGACTCGGCCGAGTCGTACCCGACGTAGGGGTTTGTGCCGTACGGACGGCTGTGGCCGGTGTCACGCGACAGCACGCGCCCGTCCGGCCAGCGTGCGGCGAACTCCGACAGCGCGATGATCTGCATCGGCACACGCTCGAGGGTGGCGCCGAGCCGGTCGCCCACGATCGCCTGGCCGGTGAACTGCGACCACAGGCTACGGGTAGCGCGGTCGTACATCACCAGGTTGGAGTTCCACAGGCGCCCGGAGGTCCCGAAGTCGAGCACCTCGCCGTCTACGGTGCGTTCGAACACCAGCCCGGAGTTGCACAGCGGGCAGTAGGTGACGACCAGCGGTTGGTCGGCGACGACGTCATTCACGATCTCGTGGTAGGTCAGGATCGCCAGCGGGTAGGCGCGTGCGTCGCCGTCGAGGTCGACGACGAGCACCGGATCGCGCGGCTCCAGCCACTGGCCGGCGGCGTCCACGTCCTCGAACACGGGCGCGTCGATCGGCGGGATCCCGTCCGGCGGCGGCCCGCCGGAGCGGATCTCCTCCAGCGGCACCGACGCAGGCACGTCCTCTCCGGCGGCGGCACGCTCCCACGGCCACGCGGGCGCAGACGCAGCCGCGTCACCGCCAGCCTGTCCCTCGACGGTCGCCGAGTCGCCCTGTACGGCCTCGGCGTTGTCAGCGGGCACCGCCGCCCCACCAGTGCACGCGGCTGCCAGGAGCGCGAACGCAGCCAGCAGGACGCCGCGGCGCAGCGGGCGACCGTGCGGCATGATTCCTCCTCTGCCGGTACGGAGGGAACACCACCCACGCCGGCGCTTCTTCCACCTTCGGCGGCGTGCCCACG
>CAYVGE010000503.1:0-271 GCA_964450395.1 uncultured Actinomycetota bacterium | reverse complement strand
GGCCCGCCGCGGAATGCGCGCGTCCAGTCAGCGGGTTCCCGACCTACACGTCGATGGCGGCGTGTCCGAACCCACGATGCGAACACAGGGAGTTGCGCCATGACCACGGACACCAGATACCTGACCGCAGGCGTCGTCGGAGGGCTCGTCGGCGGGGTGATCTTCGGCTTCATGATGCAGGCCATGGGCATGCTCGGCATGGTGGCGAGCCTGGTCGGGCAGGACAGCGCCGCCGTCGGCTGGGTCGTGCACCTCGTGAACTCGACGTTGT
>CAYVGE010000502.1:0-1639 GCA_964450395.1 uncultured Actinomycetota bacterium | reverse complement strand
CACCACGGCGTTCGACCATGTCGACCCGGTTGTACGCCGCTCCTGCCAGACCTGCGACCAGGTCGTCCAGCTCGACGTCGTCGCCGACGCGCAACCGTACCGGGGACAGGTCGGCCAGCCCGGCCACCTGTGGCTGCAGCACACTGCGCACCGGCGCCACGACGACCTGAAGCGGGCCGGCGTCGGGATCGTCGGGCCCTCCCGGGTGTACGAGCCGGCGCAGCACAGCCAGCCGGCGTCCGACCGTGTCGCTGCGCGGCGACAGTCGCTCGTGCGGCAGGGTCTCCCAGGACGGATACTCCGCGACCGACTGTGCCGGCAGCAGGCTCCGCAGTGCCGCGACCAAGTCCTCGGCTTCGCGGGACGTCGCGGTGACGGCGAGCACCGGCCGTCCGGCACCGAGCTTCTCGTCCGCGATGGCCGCGATCGCGAGCGGCCGCATCGCTGCCGGGGCGGTCAGGTCAAGTGCGTCGAGCGCCCCGGCGCGGGCATCCTCCACCGCCGAGCGCAGCGTTGGATCACCTGGGTCGCCGAGCAGAGCGGCGGTGAGGCCGGTGAGGCTCATCGGTACCTTTCGGTCGCTGGGGCACGCCAACAAGCCCCCATCCGCTGGCGAATGGGGGTTACACGTCCAAGGCTACTCGAAAGGACCGACACCGAATGACCACGTTAAGCGCCGATTCCCCCGCTTAACGTGGCGTGTGGGCCGAGCATCGCACGGACATGCCTCGCAACGGCGCAAACGCCCCGCACCGATACAGTTGCGGCCATGACCTCGCGTTCCGAGGAGCACGCCGCGCTACCCACCTTTGTGCCGTCCGCCGCCGTCGCAGGGCAGATAGATCTGATCTTGGACGGTGTTCACGGGCCGGTCCGGGATGCGATCGTCGCCGTGCCGGCACAGACCGGCAAGCAGGCCGAGGAAGCCGGCGGACTGCTGCTGTGTGACGAGGAGGGCGCGCCGTTCGCCAGCCTGACGCTCGTCGCCGAACGCACGGCGGACGCCGTCCCCACCGGTGCCGCGACTGAAGCGGACCAGACCGAGCTCACCGGAACACTCACCCGGCTCGGCGACCCGCACGCGCGTCCGTTCGCCGCGCTGCGGCGCACGCCTGCCGAGCTGCGCTCCGAACTCGGCGGCGACTCTGCGATCGCGGTGGCCACCGCGCGTCCGCTCCTGCGGACCGAAACGGACGAACTCGTGGTGCGGGCGACGGACATGCAAGCGCGGATCGTCGTGCTGCCGCTGACGGCCGATCCGTCCGGTCCGCCCGCGGACGTGCTCGTGCGCGCGGTTCGCGCTGGAGCCGATCAGCTCACCACTCCGGCCGGAACAGCGCTCGTCGTCCCGCTTCCGATCAGCAGTGGCGCCGAACGCGGTATCGGCGAGTTCGCGACGGCGGCCGGCATCACGCTGCATGACGGCGGCGAGCTGGACCCGCGCCGATGGACCGAGATCCGCAGGACGCTCGATGGAGACCAGGAACGGCTCGACTCCATCGTGGGACCGACCGCGGCGGCGGTACTTCGCGAGTGGCGCCCGCCGCGCGTGACTCGTGGGCTCACCGTGTTCTTCACCGGGCTGTCCGGCTCCGGCAAGTCGACGGTCGCCCGGGCCGTCGCCGAGGTGATCCGAGAC
>CAYVGE010000501.1:0-1647 GCA_964450395.1 uncultured Actinomycetota bacterium | reverse complement strand
TGATGCGGAACATCGTGTTCGGCAGCGCCTCCTCGACGACACCCTCGAGCTCCAGGGCGGCTTCCTTCTGCGTGCCCGCGCGGGCCTCGCGCTTCGCCCTGGTCTCGGCGTCGACCGTCCCGGACCGTCGTCGTGACGGCGGGCGGCCACTGCGTCGTCGCGCCATGGTGCTGCTAGCCCCTTCGGGAATGAGAACGGAGTCTGTCAGGGAACCCTAGCAGCGATCCCTCCCGATGGAGCGCCGCCGGGGGGGCGCGGGACCTCACGACCGCCCAGCGACGACGACCGCGACGACCGCGATCTCGATCAGCACCGTGGTCGCGCCGATGCCGTCGCCGGTGACCCCGCCGAGCCGCCGGCGCAGCGTCACCGCGCACGCCGCCGTCACCACGGCGGCCGTCGCCAGCACTGGCACCGTCAGCACGCCGGCGGTCAGCACGACGGGCGTCAGCACGACGACCGCGGTCACCGCCCGCCCCGCGAGCGGCTGGGGCCCGGCGATCGCCGCGCTCGCGCTGTCGGTCAGCGGCGGCAGCACGGTCACCAGGACGGGCCCGGCGGCGCGCCCCAGCACGTGGCCGCACAGCAGCGCCACCGCGTACGTCCCGGCGTCCACGGGCACCAGGAGCGCGAAGCGCAGGGCGAAGCACCCGATCAGGGCGAGGGCGCCGTAGGTCCCCAGCCGGCTGTCGCGCATGATGCGCAACCGCTGCTCGGGCTCCCAGCCACCCCACAGCCCGTCGGCCGCGTCGGCCAGGCCGTCCTCGTGGAACGCACCCGTGACGACCGCGATCGCCAGCACGCCGGCCACCGCGCCGACGACGGGGCCCCAGACCCAGGCGGCACCGACGCGCACCGCGACACCGATCGCGGCCACCACCAGCCCGACCAGGCCGAAGACCGACGACGCCCGCGTCAGGTCACCCTCGCGCACCACGACCGGCGGCACGGGCAGGCGCGTCAGGAAGCCGAACGCGACCACCACTGCGCGCACCGCGTCCCGCATGCCGGCGACCACCTGCCCTCGTCCCATCGGTCGCGGACCCTAGTGCACGATCGGGGGCGTGGCCCCGCCCATCTCTGGACCCGGCGGTTACCTGCCGGTAACCTTACCGCACGGTAACGGAGCGTAGAGGGGACGATCGTGGGTCACTACCGCAGCAACCTGCGCGACATCGAGTTCACCCTGTTCGAGGTCCTGCGCATCCAGGACCACCTCGGCGAGGGCCCGTACGCCCAGCTCGACGAGGAGACCGCGCGGGAGATCCTGCGCGAGGTCGAGCGGGTGGCCAGCGGGCCGTTCGCCGACAGCTTCGTCGAGGGCGACCGCGCCCCGCTGGAGCTGAGCGCCGAGGGTGACGTCACCCTGCCGCCCGGCATCAGCGCGAGCCTGGACGCCTACTTCGAGGGCGAGTGGCACCGCCTGCAGCGGCCGGAGCTCCTGGGCGGCTACGGCGCGACCCCGACGCTGAACTGGTCGGCGACCGCGATGCTGGCCGGCGCCAACGCGTCGGCGTTGCTCTACACCGCCGGCCCCTTCTTCGCCGCGCTCGTCGATCCCCTGCTGACCGACGAGCAGCGGGCACGCTGGATCACCCCGTGGGTCGAGCAGCGCTGGGGCGGCACGATGGTGCTCACCGAGCCCGA
>CAYVGE010000500.1:0-1659 GCA_964450395.1 uncultured Actinomycetota bacterium | reverse complement strand
CTAGGCTCGGGCGAGTCTTCGGAGTAGCGAGTGATCAACTTCCAGGTCCGCCGGATTATTGCGCGTCCTCGTACGGAGGTCTTCGCGCGCCTTGCCAACATCGGTGCCTACGACTCTTGGCTGCCTCGCTCCATCATCTTCCGTGGCGGAAGTCTTCGTACGCCCGGGTCCGTGCCCGCCGAGCACACCGTCTACGCCGAGAGGACTCCGATCGGCACGTTCTCCGGCGAGATCGTCGAGTTCGAGCCGCCGGAGAAGATTGCCTTCGTCACGCCGATGATCCTGATTGGCAGACGCGTGTTCGAATCACGTCCCCGCTACGTGCTCGAAGCGACCGATTCGGCAACCATCGTCCATCACTTTGCCGAGGGTGAGTTCTTCGGACCGTGGAGGATACTCGAGCCGGCCGGACAACGGTTGGCCCGCTACGAACGAACTCGTGTCATGGATGAGTTGGTGGCGTCCTTCCAGACCGCAACCGATTGACGAGCGAACCACTGTGGGAAGGGGTCGCGGTCAGCCGGGTCCACGCACTCCGAACGCTGCTCGATCAGCCGCGCCGCCACCGACGTGCAGGCGGTAGCCGATTGATCCGTCGCCGGCTCGGCGGCGTGGCGCCGGCATGCCTTCGGCGATCCTCGTGCAGCCCCGGTAGTCCGAGGGGGCGCGGCGGTATCAGCGAGCCGATGCGGGTGTGGCCTGGTGGAACTTCATCTGCCAGCCGGCGTCGGTGAGCCGCCAGATCGAGCTGTGGTGGCCAGGAGACCAACGACCTCGGTCTGGTACGTCACGAGCACGACACCCCCACCAAGCCTGCGACACTGAAGATCTCGCACTGGCAGCGTCGCGTAGAATCTCGCCCACCTCAACGGCGAGGCCCAACAACGCCGCCCCACGCCGTGTCCCCACCGATCCGGGTCGACGTTGAGCGCGTAGACCTGGCCGCGTGGCGTCCGCGACATCCATCTCGCCGCCGACCGCGACGAACCCGACGATGCGGCCGTCGTGGTCGGCGGCGACGAAGACCGCCGTGGCGGATCCAGCTCGCCGGTCAGGACCCGTGTCCACAGGTCTGCGCGGTCGTCAACCGTCAGGCCGTCGAGGTAGTCGTCGGGCATCAGCCCGCGGTAGGCCGCCTGCCAAGCGCGCGCGACTAGCGCACCCATCGCTGCCGCGTCGCTGGGCCGCGCCGTCCGTACGTGCATGTCGCATCCGCCGGTCACGCTGACGCATCGACCACAGTCCAGATGCCCTCGCCCCGGAAGACAGACGACTCGACGGGCTCCCAGCGCGCTGATGCCCTACGTCGTCGGCGACGCCGAGCAATTCCTCTAGGCGCGTGCGCTTGGCCTCATCGGGCTCGGCTGCGATCCGCTCGGCGAGCACAGCGATGAAGCGGTCGTATAGCTCGTCGCCGCGTGTCGGCCATTGGCCAAGCTCGCGGCGGGCCTTCGCTGTGGGTTCGATGCGGAGCAGATATGGATCCTGTGCTACCTCGACACCTGTGAGTTGGCCATCCTTGCGCAGCTCGTCCACCACGCGAACGGTCAGGGCGTAGTCGAGGCCGAGCGCCTCAGCGATGTCGGCCACCTCGGCTCTCTCGTTTCGCTCCCACACCTACACGACGTAGTCCCAGATGCGTCGCTCGCGGTGCTGCCA
>CAYVGE010000499.1:0-1666 GCA_964450395.1 uncultured Actinomycetota bacterium | reverse complement strand
CGCATCGAGCCCTCCTCGAGCTTGGCGTCGCTGATGCCGAGCGCCAACACGATGGCCCGCAGCTCCGTCAGGTACGCCTGGGCCTCGGCCGCGCTGCGCAGGTCCGGCTCGGAGACGACCTCGAGCAGCGGGATGCCGGCGCGGTTGTAGTCGACCAGGCTGTAGTCGGCGCCGTGGATGCGCCCCGAGGTGCCGACGTGCACGGTCTTGCCGGTGTCCTCCTCCATGTGCACGCGGTGGATGCGCACCCGCGCCAGGCCGTCCCGGCCTTCCAGATCCAGGTGGCCGTTCTCGCAGATCGCCACGTCGTACTGACTGATCTGGTAGTTCTTCGGCATGTCCGGGTAGAAGTAGTTCTTCCGGTGGAACTGGCTGCGATCGATGACCTCGCAGTCCAGTGCGAGCCCCAGGCGGATCGCGTACTCGACCGCCCGGGCGTTGGGCACCGGCAGCGAGCCGGGCTGGCCGAGGCAGACGGGGCACGTCCGGCTGTTCGGCTCGCCGCCGAAGTCGATGGCGCAGCCGCAGAACATCTTGGTCGCCGTCGACAGCTCGACGTGGACCTCCAGGCCGATGACGGCCTCGTACTCGGTGGCCTGCTCGATGGTGCTCATAGCCCAACCTCCTCGCTGGCGCGAGCAGCTTGCCCCCCGGCCGGTCCGTTGACCGCTGACGCGCTCATCGCGTTGGTGCCTTCGTCCGCGGGTCGGCCGGTGGATGCACCGCGTTTGTGCCCGATGGGACAGGGTCGAAGCCGACCTCGGCCTCGAGCGCCCGCGCGGCCCGCAGCAGGGTCGCCTCCTCCAGCAGCGGCGCGACCAGCTGGACGCCCACGGGCAGCCCGGCGTCGTCGATGCCCCCGGGCAGCGACACGGCCGGCATGCCCGCCAGGCTGGCCGGCACGGTGAACACGTCGTTGAGGTACATCGCCAGTGGGTCGTCGGTCTTCGCGCCGATCGGGAACGCCGTCGAGGGCGAGGTGGGGCTGAGCACGACGTCGCAGGCGGCGAAGGCCTGCTCGTAGTCGGAGATGATCAGCGTCCGCACCCGCTGCGCGCTGACGTAGTAGGCGTCGTAGTAGCCGGCCGACAGCGCGTAGGTGCCGATCATGATCCGGCGGACGACCTCGGGACCGAAGCCAGCCGAGCGGGTCGCGGCCATCATCTGCTCGGCGGTGGCGCCGTCTACCCGCAGGCCGTAGCGCACGCCGTCGTAGCGCGCCAGGTTGCTCGACGCCTCGCTCGGGGCGATCAGGTAGTACGCCGCGATCCCGTAGCGGGCGTGCGGCAGGCTCACGTCGACGATCTCGGCGCCCAGCTTGCCGAGCAGCTCGGCGGCCTCCCGCACGCGGGCGGTCACCCCCGGCTCGACGCCGTCGCCGAGCGCCTCGGTGACCACGCCGACCCGCAGACCCTCGACGCCGTCGTCGAGGCCCGCCAGCACGTCGCTGACGTCGGTCGGGATTGACGTGGAGTCCATCGGGTCGTGACCGGCGATGGCGGTGTACAGGTGCGCGGCGTCGGTGACGGTGCGCGCGAACGGCCCGACCTGGTCCAGCGACGACGCGAACGCGATCAGCCCGTAGCGGCTGACCCGGCCGTAGGTCGGCTTGACGCCGACCACGCCGCACAGGGCCGCGGGCTGGCGGATGGAGCCACCGGTGTCG
>CAYVGE010000498.1:0-1666 GCA_964450395.1 uncultured Actinomycetota bacterium | reverse complement strand
TGATGGCATAGAAGTCGCGCGCGAACCCCTGGAGGCCGAACGACCCACCGGTCACCTCGCGGAACGTGACGGCGCGAAACAGGAAGCGCATGATCTCGGCGGCGACGATCGTGACGATCGCAAGGTAGTCCGCGCGCAGCCGCAGTGTCGGGAGGCCCAGCAACAGCGCGTAGACGATGGACGTCAGGATGCCGACCACGAGGCCGGACCAGAACGACAACCCGAAGAACGTCACGGTGATCGCCACGCCGTAGGCCCCCACCATCAGGAAGCCGATGTGGCCGAAGTTGAGCAGGCCCGTGTAGCCGAAGTGCAGGTTGAGTCCGATCGCCGCGACGGCGAAGTACACCGCGTCGGTACCCAGCGCAGCTTCGAGGAACCGGTCGAGAATGAGTCCAAAGTCCATGGGTGTTCTCCTACCCGATCCGTTCCCGGCGACCGAGAATGCCCTGCGGGCGAACGAGCAGTACGAGGATCAGCACGACGAACGCACCGACGTTCTTCGTCTCGGCGGGTAGGAACAACGCCCACAACTGGACGAACAACCCGACCACGAGGCTGCCGACCAGCGCCCCGTAGGCGGTGCCGAGTCCGCCGAGGATCACACCGGCGAACATCAGCAGCAGCAGCGTGAAGCCCATGTCCCAGGTCACCTGCTCACCGAGCCCGAGGAACGCGCCGCCGAGAGTCGCGAGTGCGCCCGCCAGCACCCAGACGAACAGGATGACGCGCTGGACGTCGATGCCTGACGACGCTGCCAGATCGCGGTTGTCGGCCACGGCGCGCATGGCCTTGCCGATCTTGGTCTTCTGCAGCATGAGCCCTACCGCGATGAGGACGATGATCGACACCGCGACCATGATCAGGTCCTTCGGTGCGATGCGGATCGGCCCGAGGTCGAGGCCTGCCTGGATCGCGTACTGCTCGTAGGGTCGGCTGCGGCCGCCGAACTGATAGAGCATCGCGTAGCGCCACAGCAACGACAGTCCGACCGACACGACGAGCATGGCGATCAGCGACGTGCCGCGCCTGCGCAGCGGTCGCCACAGTCCGAGATCGACGAGCCCGGCCGTCAGGGCGCCGGCGACCAGCGCGAGCACGAGCGCCGGGATCAGGTGGATGCCCAGTGTGGCGTTGAAGAACCAGGCCAGGATCGCGCCGTAGGACACCAGCTCACCGTGGGAGAAGTTCACCAGCCCCGTCGTGCCGAAGACCAATGACAGACCAATCGCGGTCATCGCGATGATGAGCCCGAACTTGATGCCTTCGACGGACAGTTGGAGGAACTCGCGCAGGAGTCCCCGGGTCACGCTGCTCGACTCGCCGAGCCGGAACAACAGCGGACGGGACTGATTGGGCGCGATCGAGAACGACAGGACATTGGCGCCTTCTACTTCGCTGGTCAGCTCGGCGCCCTCCGGCAGTGAGTCGAGCACCAACTCCGCCTCGTACATCCCCGGGCCGGGAAGGCCGGACTCGAACCTGCCGTCCGCGTCGGTCTGGACGGTACCGATCTCCTCGCCGTCGCGGCGGATGATGATCTCAGCACCCTCAACGGGAACGTCATCCTCCCCCTCCTCGCCGGGCTGGCGCAAGAACCCGAACACCGACTCCGACGGCTCCTCGACGCCCGCCGCCTCGGACGCTGTGGGTCCCTCGGACGCTG
>CAYVGE010000497.1:0-1668 GCA_964450395.1 uncultured Actinomycetota bacterium | reverse complement strand
GGCACACCCATGGCACACGTGGATGAAACAAGGGGCGGCGAGTGGCAAGTCGTGAGCGAGCTACTCGGCGTCACCGTCGGAACCTGCGTGGCAGTGTGACGGGCGTCGGCTGCCGGGTGACTCGTCGGGGCAGGACACGAACCGGGCCGGGTGACCTGAGCCGCACAGCAGCTCACGAAGGGGTGAGGGCGGCGGGGGCAAGTCGCTACGCGGTTCACGATCCGAACCTCGATGGCCCGCCGGTGGCACACTCCGATTAGGATCGCTGACTCGAGCTCGTGCGTCGGATGCACGTGCTTGACTGTCTCGCCGACCGCTAGCCCCGTTTTCCGCACTGCGGATCGGTAGGGCCAGCGGTTGGGGTGGTCGCTGGGAGGGTGGCGGAGGCTGTTGTGGCGTCGCTGCGGGGTTGTCGTGTTTGCAGGGGTTGGCCCGGGCCCACACAGCCCGCGGTTGTGTAGGGCCAAACTCGGGGTGTGATCCTGCGTGCTGATCCCGAGTGACATGCTTGTAAAGACGTCGTGAGGCCCGATACTGTAGGGCCAACATGTACGTCAAGCGGCATGCGGTCACCCGGCGCGGCAAGCGCTACGTGTATCTGCGTCTGGTGGAGGCCTACCGCGACGAGGCGGGCAGGGTCCGCCACCGGTTGCTGCGCACGCTGGGACGCGAGGACGAGCTGAAGGCGTCGGGCCAACTCGACCAGCTGGCGGCGTCGTTCGCCCGGTTGGACCCGCCGCGGGTCGGCGCCCGCCGCGACGTGGGCGCGCTGCTGTTGGTGGCTCACTACCTGGCCCGCCTGGGGCTGGTCGGGATCGTTGACCGGGCGGCGCCGATGCGCGGGCGGGCGCAGCTGACCCACGGGGAGGTGATCGCCGCGTTGGTCGCCAACCGGTTGTCGGCGCCGTCGCCGTTGTATGACGTGGCCGGGTGGGCGTCGAGCGCGGCGATCCACGAGTTGTTGGCCATCCCTGCCGGGCTGCTCAACGACGACCGGCTCGGCCGCGGGCTGGAGGCGCTCGCGCGGGTAGCCGAGGACGTCCGCGGCGCGCTGCTGCTCGCCGCGGTCGAGCGCTTCGACGTCGTGGATGCGGCGCGGCTGCACCTGGACCTGACCACGGTGCGGTTCGCCGGCGCCTACGAGGACTCGTCGCTGGTCGCCAAGGGCTGGGGGTCTGACCGGCGGGTGGCTCGTCAGGTGCGCACCCTGCAGGCCGCCACCCGCGACGGCGTCGCGTTGTACTGGCGGCCCCACACGGGCTCGACCGCGGAACTGGCCGCGTTGGGCGACGCATTAGCACGCCTGCAGACCCTGCTGCCCGCCGGTCTGGTGGTCGTGGCCGACGCCGCGCTGGGCCACCACCGCAACCTGTGCGCCACCGACCGCGCGGGCGTGCGCTTCGTCGTGCCGCTGCGTGCGACCACCGGCTGGGCCGAGGCGTTCGACCGCGACGTCGGTGGCCTGGACGCACTCGCCGACCTCGACCACGTCAGCCAACGTGAGCAGCGGCTGCCGCCCGCCCAGCGCACCCGCTGGCGCGGGCTGCTGCGCGACTACCCCACGGTCGACCCCGACAGCGGTGACCGCCACGACCTGCGGGTGGCCTACATCTGGTCATCGGAGGAGGCCGCCAGCGTCGCCGACGCCCGACACCGCGCCCTGACCAA
>CAYVGE010000496.1:0-1670 GCA_964450395.1 uncultured Actinomycetota bacterium | reverse complement strand
GAGCTGAGCGGGATCAGGTGGCGGGGACCGCGGCCTGCACGGCGGGGCCATCCCGGTGGAGCGGGAGCAGGTGCTCGAGCACCAGGCGGCCGTCGGTCGATCCCAGCACGGGGTCGACGGCGTGCTCGGGGTGCGGCATCAACCCCAGGACGTTGCCGCGGTCGTTGGTGACGCCGGCGATGTCGTCGATGCTGCCGTTGGGGTTCGCGGCGCCGCCGACGGTGCCGTCGGGGCCGCAGTAGCGGGCGAAGACCTGCCCGCCGGCGGCGAGCGCCGCCGGATCGGGGTGGACGAACCGGCCCTCGCCGTGCTTGACCGGGATCTGCACGATCCGACCGGCGTGGGCGCCGGCGGCGAGCAGCAGGTGCTGGGGGCGGTGCACGAAGCGCAGCCCCGCGTTGCGGGTCAACGCGCCCGGCAGCAGGCCGGCCTCACACAGCACCTGGAAGCCGTTGCAGATCCCGAGCACAGGTCCCCCGGCGCGGGCGAACGCGACCAGAGACCGCACCGCAGGCGCGAACCGTGCGATCGCCCCGGCCCGCAGGTAGTCGCCGTAGCTGAAGCCGCCGGGCAGCACCACGGCGTCGACGCCGGCGAGGTCGCCCTCGCCGTGCCACAGGGCGACGGGCTCGTGGCCCAGCAGGACCACGGCGTGGGCCGCGTCGCGGTCGTCGCACGACCCGGGGAAGACCACCACTCCTACGCGCATGGGCCCGACTGTAGCCGAGCGTCAGCGGTAGCCGGCGTCGCGCAGCGCCGCCAGCGGATCGTCGGCAGAGACCACCGCCGCGGCGTCGGTGCACGCGCGACTGAAGTCGTCCTCGCCCAGCAGCGCGTCACAGACCGCGAGCTCCGCGCGGCGCGCGGCCAGCGCCGTCCGCGCGGAGGCGGGGTCGCCGTCGCGGGCGACCACGTCGTGGGCGAGCAGCGGCGCGATCCACCGGGCGTCGGTGCGCTGGAAGCGCGTGTTGATCAGGATCGTCGGGTCGGTGTCGGCACGCGATGCGGTCGAGTCGACCCCGGTCGCCTCGAAGGTGGCGAAGCGCACGACGCCGCCTGCGTCGGCGAACGCCCGCAGGGCGTCCCGGACGTCGGCCGGCAGCGCCGTGTTGCACAGCGCCGCCAACCCTCGGCGCAGCTGGGCCTGGTCGCCGGCGGTGCCCGCGAGGCGGATGCCGTCGAGCAGCGCACATGGCGCGTCGTAGGGGTCCGACGGGGAGTCGCCGGCCTCGATCGCGCCGACCGCGGTGGTCCAGTCGGCGGACGGCGGGGGGCGTCGGGCGGCCTCGGGCACGGTGGCACGGCGCGGCAGCACGAACGCGGCGACGCCGACGACGACGGCGGCCACCACGGCGACCATGGCGGTCAGGACGAACCAGCGGGGCAGGACCTGGTCACCGAGCTCGCTGGTCGGCGCGTTGCGCCAGGGGTCACCGGACCCGTCGACGCGCGCCCGGCCGTTGCGCTCGCCGCCCACCGCCGCCCCGGTCAGGCAGTCGCGACCCGCCAGCTGAACTGCTCGATGACGGGGTTGGCCAGCAGCTGGCCGGCCAGCCCGTCGATCACGCTGGCCAGGTCGGCGTCGTCGGCGACGTCGAGCTCGATGTGCTTGCCCACGCGCACGTCCGAGATGCCGTCGTAACCCATGGTGGGCAGCGCCCGCTCGACCG
>CAYVGE010000495.1:0-1689 GCA_964450395.1 uncultured Actinomycetota bacterium | reverse complement strand
GGTCGACCGTGACCAGCCCGTCGTGGCTGACCTCCTCGCCGGCGAACAGCGCGCGCATGACGTCGACGCACTCGCGCAACCGCCGCTCCCGGATCGGCTTGGACGGCCAGCGCTGGCCGGTGATGTGCTCGTTGGAGGCCTCGCCGGTGCCCAGCGCCACCCACAGACGCTCGGGGAACATCTCCACGAGCGTGGCCGCCGCCTGCGCGATGATCGCAGGGTGGTACCGCTGGCCGGGCGCGTTGACCACACCGAACGGCAGCCCCGTCGCCTGGAGCGCGGCGCCCAACCACGACCAGGCGAAGCCGGACTCGCCCTGGCTGCTGCTCCATGGCGAGAAGTGGTCCGACGACATGCCGGCGTCGAAGCCGACCTCCTCGGCGAGTTGCGCCGCAGCCAGCAGCCGGCTCGGTGGTATCTGTTCGTGCGAGGCGTGCCAGCCGAGGAAGGTCATCGGTCGCCGCCTCTCGGGGTGCCGAGCATGAGCATCGCTCTCTCCTCCGGGGCGCTGGCGGGGGTACACCGTACCGCCGCGTCGCGGGCCGGCACGCGACGGGCGCCCGCCCGATCATCCATGGGTTCATTGCCGAGATCACATCGGATGAGACGGGGCGCAGTACACGACGTCGCCGGACCCAACGACAAGGAGCCATCGGTTCGTGGCGACGCATGGTCGCAATGCGACGAACGTGGTCGGCGCTGCTGTAGTCGTTGCGGCACGTCCGACCGCCGCGACGGGCAATCGAGCGCCGCGGTTGCTGGCGACCGTGACGGTGATGAGCGGCTGCACGCCGAGACCGAGTGCGCCGATGACGGGCACCGCGCCCAGCCTCGGGCGTCCTGAGATGGGTGCGTCCCACCCACGCGCGGGCGCGTACCGCCTCGTACCGTCCGTGCCAGCACCCGATCTGCAGGAGGAGACCTGGAGATGGACCACGGCGCCGTCCCCGCCGGCGATGTGGCGACCGTTCCACCCGGACCGTCACGGTCCCTTGGCGACCGGGGGACGGTGACCCTGCGCATCCGCAGCGCAACCGCGGACGACACCGCCCTGCTCGCCGATCTCGGCGCGCGTACGTTCACCGCTGCCTACACCACCGTCGACGCCGGGACGATCGCGGACTACGTCGCGCAAGCCTTCTCGGAAGGGCGGATCCGCGCCGAGCTCGGCGCGGACGAAGCAACGTTCCTCCTCGCGTACGATGACGCCGGCGCGACGGGCGGAGCGGTGGCGTACGCGCACCTGCGCATGGGCGCGGGACCACACGTTGCCGCGCGCCGTCCCGTCGAGCTCGTCCGCCTGTACGTCGAGCCGGCAGCGATCGGTCAGGGGTACGGCACGGCGCTGCTATCCCTCTGCCTGGACCACGCCGCGCGTAAGGGATGTGACGCGATGTGGCTGGGGGTCTGGGAACGCAACGGGGGTGCCCGTCGGCTGTATGGCCGCCACGGATTTCGCGTCGTCGGCTCGCAGCAGTTCCAGCTCGGTCAGGAGCTGCAGACGGACCTCGTCATGGTCCGCCAGATCGACACCATGTGAGGACCGGCGCCGACGGTCGGTCTACCACGACACCGATGGGCCGCACTCCACCCTGGGCGATCTCACCGCTCCTGTGGGAGGCCCCACAGGCGACATAGGAACGTCATCGGACCGCTAGCATCATCGCTGGTCGCATGCGCACAGTGTCG
>CAYVGE010000494.1:0-1693 GCA_964450395.1 uncultured Actinomycetota bacterium | reverse complement strand
TGAGCCTCACATCCTGCGCTAGGCTCCAACACCCTATGACCGACGAACGCGCCCGCCAGCGTGAGCAGCAGACCGAGCAGATCTACCGAGCCATCGGCCGGTACGTGGTCGACCATGCGACACCCGGCTGGTCGCCGACGGGCATCGCCCCAGCGTTCGTACTGCATCTGGACCCCTATCGGGTCTTGCCCGGGCAACTGCTCCGCGTACGCTCAGGCAGTACAACGCGCTGTGCCTGAGGTCGCGGTACCAGTCGAAGGGAAACGCGATGGACTTGATCGTGGTTGGAGTGGACGGGTCGGCGCCCGCGGACACCGCACTGCGATGGGCGGCACGACAGGCCCGGCTCACCGGCGCCGAACTGGCTGTGGTGTACGCCTACGGACGGCGCCCCGGCCGCGCGAGGTCGGAAGAGGACAGCCGTGCGCTGGCCGACAAGCTGCTGACGTCGATCACGAAGCGCAACAGCGACGTGCTCGAGCACGTGACATGGCACCCGCACGCGGAGTCGGCCGGGCGGGGCTCACCCGCGCGCGTGCTGATGGACGAGGCGCAGCAGGCGGACCTCATCGTTGTCGGCTCCCGCGGCCACGGCGGATTCGGTGAGCTGCTCCTTGGCTCGACCAGCTACCGACTGGCCGGGCGCACCAGGACCCCCGTCGTCGTGCTCCGCGCCAACCTGCCGACCGGCGCCGATGAGCCCCCGTTCCCCGGGGATGTGGTGGTGGGCGTCGATGGCTCGGACACCGGTGACCGCGCGCTGCTTTGGGCCGCCGCCGAAGCACGACGTCGCGACGTGACGTTGCACGTCCTGCATGCACAGCCGCTGCCGATGCACCACCTCTACGGGATGGGCTCGGTGCCCAACATCGACAAGGAACGGGCGCTTATTGTCGAGGAGGGCGAGAAGATCATCGAGCGGGCGCTGACCCGCACACAAGACGCGCTCGACGACATCGAGATCACCAGGCACTGTCTCGTGGAACCCGTCGCCAATGCGCTGGTCAGCTTCGCCGGACGCGAGAACCTGATCGTCGTCGGCAGCCGGGGACACGGCTATGTCAGCGGGTTGATGCTCGGAGCGACCAGCCAACAGGTACTCCACCACGCCCAAGCACCGGTGGTCGTCGTGCCGTAATCACCGGCCGAGCCCGACAGCAACCATCATCCATCATGTCGAGCGCCACACCGTGACGGGCGTCCTGCTGCTCGTCACCGGCGCCGCCAGCGCCGGACTGGCCATCTTCGGTGCCCGCTGGGCACTCGGGTTCCTCGCGCTGCTCGGCGTCCTGGCCGTGCCCGTGGGCCGCACCCTGCCCGACGTCAGCGCGTCGCCCAGCAGGTGGCGCTCAGCGGTGACCGCGTCGCGACGCTGGCGGCTGGCAAGGCGCGGTTGACCGCACAGGTGGAACGGTTGCAGGCCCGGTTGGAGACGTCACGGCGGGAGGGCAAGCGACAGGCGGCACCGTTCTCGCGTGACGCCAAGAAACCCGGATGCGCCGCTACGACGTCGCGTTGGGCCAGTGCCGGTCGTGTCGGGTGCGGGTGCGGCGCCGCCATCCCGAGCAGACATCCGACGCGCTCGGCGCGGCCGGGGTGATGCTGGGCCCGCGGGCGCACGCGTTGGCGGCGTGGCTGCACGTCGGGTTGGGCGTGCCGATGGCCAAAGTCGCCAAGATCCTGGCCGCACTCG
>CAYVGE010000493.1:0-1711 GCA_964450395.1 uncultured Actinomycetota bacterium | reverse complement strand
GCAGCGCCAGGTTGGCTGGGCGTCGGTGCGTGCTGAGCGCACGTACCGCCGCTGAGCGCACCACATGCGTGTGAGCGCTTCGGCCGCGCGAGACGTTCGCACGCATTCCGTGCGTTCGGCTGCGAAGGGTGCGTTCGATGGGGTCACATCGAGGCATGGCCAGGTTTCGCTGACGGTGGGGCCCGCCGTCGATGCGGTGGTGGAGGTGGTGGGCGGCGCAGACCTCGCGGGGGCGTGGCAGGCGGGGAGCCGGCGCGGTCACCGCCTGCCGGTCGGCGGCGATCAGCACCGTGGCGACGGTCGCGAGCAGCCGGTCGATCCCGGCGAGGAGTCCGGCGATGCCCGCGAGGCCTGCGGTGGGGTCCATGCGAGAGCAGACGAGCTGCACACGCCTCCACGGCCTGCACGGTGCGTCGACGCGGCGCGCGGCCTCACGGACTAGGCTCGGCGCGGTCGACACGAACCCAGGAGCCAGACAACCATGCGGTACCGCCAGCTCACGCCGGACATCGAGGTCAGCGAAGTCGGCTTCGGCAACTGGACCGTGACCACCGGCTGGTGGGGCGACTACACCGAGGCCGAGGCGATCGACCTGCACCGCGCCGCCTTCGACGCCGGCATCACCTTCTTCGACACCGCCGACGCCTACGCCGAGGGCTACGCCGAGCAGGTGCTCGGCAAGGCGCTCGCCGGCGTGCGCGACCAGGTCGTCATCGGCACGAAGTTCGGCTACGACATCTCGGACGAGGCGACCGCCAACCGTCGGGGCCAGCAGGAGCGCGCGAAGGACTTCTCGCTGCAGAAGGTCCGCGAGGCGCTCGACGCGAGCCTCGCCCGGCTCGGGGTCGACACCATCGACGTGTGGCAGCTGCACAACCCGCGCATGGGCCACATCGACGACGACAGCCTGTTCGCGTTCCTCGAGGAGGCGCGCGAGGCGGGCAAGATCCGCAGCTACGGCGTCGCGCTAGGACCCAAGATCGGCTGGCTGGAGGAGGGCGTCCACGCCATGCGCACCCGCCGGGTGCCGGCGATGCAGATGATCTACAACCTGCTCGAGCAGTCGCCCGGTCGGGAGCTGCTGGACACGGCGGCCGAGACCGGGACGCGCATGATCGTGCGGGTCCCCCACTCCAGCGGGATGCTCGAGGGCAACCTGACCGAGGACACGGTGTTCCCGAAGACCGACCACCGCCGGCACCGGCCGCGCAGCTGGCTCATCGAGGGCGTGCGGAAGGTGGCGACGCTGGACTTCCTGACCGGTCCGCACCGGACCCTGGGCCAGGCCGCGCTGCGCTGGGTGCTGGCCGACCCCCACGTCGCGACCACGCTGCCCAACATCTACGGGCGTGAGCAGATCACGGAGTTCGCCGGCGCGTCGGACTCGCCCGATCTGACCCGGAAGGAGCTGGCGCGCGTGGCCGAGCTGTACGCCGACAACTTCGGCGTCGTACCGCTCGCCGACCAGACGACGAAGGTGAACGCGTGAGCCCCTCACCACGTTCGCCGGCCCGGTCGGCCGAGCTGTACGCCCGGGCGCAGCGCGTCATCCCCGGAGGCGACAACTCGCCGGTGCGGGCGTTCCGGGGCGTTGGCGGGACCCCACGGTTCATCGCGCGCGGTGCGGGCTCCCACATGGACGACGTCGACGGCCGCCGCTACATCGACTACGTCAACAGCTGGGGCCCCCTGATCCTGGGCCACGGTCGCC
>CAYVGE010000492.1:0-1720 GCA_964450395.1 uncultured Actinomycetota bacterium | reverse complement strand
TCCGTCAGGTACTCACGCCGTTCCAGCCGCCCATCGCAGCCGACGACTGCCTGCCCTACAACCCGCGCAACCTGCGCATCGTGAACGAGGGAGCGCAGGGCTGGCTGCTGACCGACGGCCGGTCGCGCATGCAGATGCTCGACAACGAGCGCGACGCGCGGAGGGCGCTGGCCGTCGCGCAGCGGCACACGTCGCGGTGCTTCATCGGCCGCGGCAACCGCAGGCCCAACCGTCTCGACTACATCGTCACGTACTTCTCGGGCAGCTCAGGGATGAACCCGTCCATCCCGGGCGAGGACTGTCTGCCCTACAATCCGCGCGACCTGCGCATCGTGGACGAGGGGGCGCAGGGCTGGCTGCTGACCGACGGTCGGTCGCGGATGATGCTGCTGGACAACGAGGCCGATGCACAGAAGGCGCTGCAGGTGGCCCGCCACCACCGCGCACAGTGCTTCATCGGTCGCGGCAACCGCCGCCCAGTCCGCCGCCGATACATCCTCAACTACTGGCGCTGACCCCACCCGGCCTCATGCCGAGCGGATGTCGCCCGCTACCTGAGGCTGAGATGTCTGTGAGTCGATGCGGCATCGCGGCGTGGAACTGCCCACCACGGGCTTGGGCTTCGCCGGGCCGGGGTCGACGCTCCCACTCTGCTGCTGTATGGCGAGCTGGACGTCCGATCGCCCCGCAGTGTCTGGGAGCGCAATCCCGAGAAAGCGTCACGAGATCCTCACGGGCGCGGGCATCCGGGCTTAGGGTCGTCTCCGTGTGTCGGCATCAGAGCCGAACCGGACCGCCCGACAGGTCCGCATGAACGGCGCCGTATTCGGTGAAGCGGTGTGATCCCCTTGGGTCGCACGAGCCTTGACACGCGGTCCGGACGGGCGGATAGTGAAACCTACCTGGGTTGCGGCGGGCAACCCGTTGGAGGCGACAGCCATGGCGAGACTGCTGTTTGCGGGAACCTCCGGCTCGGACGATCCGACGCGTGCGGCACTGCCGTTCCTGGGCGCGAAGGGAGCGCTGGAGTCGGGTCACGAGGCCGAGGTCTTCCTCATGGGAGAGGCCGTGTACCTGATGAAGACCGAGGTTGCCGATGCGTGCAATCCGGTCGGCTGGCCGAATGTCGGTGCGGTGCTGCGGGAGATCGCGGACAACGGCGTCCCGGTATACGTCTGAGGAGGGTGCTCCGCCGCCCGTGCGGTGGCCGAAGCAGACCTTGACGGCAAGAACGCCCAGTTCACGAGCCCGGCAGAGTTCGCGGACCACTGCGCGCAGGCGGACAACGTCGTCACGATCTGAACGCGGGTGCTCCGCTGCTGCCGGTCCGATCACGAGAGCACCCCATGACCGTCGACGAGATGCTCGCCCGGGCGCGGCAGCGGCTGCACCGGCTCGAGCCGCGCGAGGCCCACGACGCCGTGCACCACGGCGCCGTCCTGATCGACGTGCGCACCAGCGAACAACGTGAGCGGGACGGCACGGTGCCGGGCGCGGTCCCCGTCGCCCTCAACGTGCTCGAGTGGCGTGCCGACCCCCGCTCGCCGGCACACGATCGAAGGCTCGGGGCGGCCGACGTCGGGCTGATCGTGTTGTGCGCGGAGGGTTACTGCTCCAGCCTGGCCGCGTCGCGCCTCATCGCATTGGGCCGCGACGCGACCGACGTGGTGGGAGGGTTCGCGTCGTGGCGCGACAGCGGGCTCCCCGTGGTCGGTCCGAC
>CAYVGE010000491.1:0-1725 GCA_964450395.1 uncultured Actinomycetota bacterium | reverse complement strand
GTAGGTGGTGACGATGTTCACGCCGGCTTCCCGCGCGTGCTCGACCAGTGCGGCCGGTGCGGCCGATCCGCCGAGCAGCACGTCGTCGTAGCCGGCCAGTGCCGCGGTCGCGTTCGCGTCGTCCAACAGCGTCGTGAGCTGGGCCGGCACGAGCGAGGTGTACCGGCGAGCGGCGAGGTTGCCGCCCAGCCGGGCCGTTGCGGTGACGAACTCCTCCGGATCGAAGCCGCTTCGGAGATCGAGTGCACGGGGGGCCGTCCCGGCAACGACCGAGCGTGCCAGCACCATCAAGCCCGCGATGTGGGTCGCGGGCAGGGCCAGCAGCCAGCGTCCCGGTCCGCCGAGGCGGGTATGGGTCGCCTCGGCGGCCGCGCGCACCGCCGCCGCGGAAAGTAGGACGCCGCGCGGCTCGCCGGTGGTGCCGGATGTCGGCACGATGAGCGCGGCTTCCCCGTCCAATGGCTCGTCCGGGCGTAGCGCGGCGATGACCGACTCGCGAAGTGGCGGGGGTCCGTCCGGCAACGGGAGCAGCGCCGGGCCGCCGGCCAGCGCATCGGCCAGGACGGGAAGCACCTGGTCGGGGACGTCGCCGCCACGCTCTATGATCAAGGTATGGACCGGATGTGTCATCGCGCCGACCAATCTAGGTGACCGTGGGGTAACAGTCACTCCGGTGGTCTGTTCGACGTGGGCGCAAGCGAGGTACGTTGAAATATGGCGTGGTTGTGGCTACTGATCGCCGCAGCGTTGGGCGTCGCGGAGTTCTTCACGCTCACGCTGGCGTTCGGCCTGCTCGCAGCGGCCGCTGTCGTAGCGGCGGTGGTGGCCGGTGTCGGCGCTCCGCTGTTCCTTCAAGTGCTGGCATTCGCCGGAGCGTCGGCGCTCGGGCTGATCGTCGTGCGGCCGATCGCGCAACGGCACATGCTGAACCCGCCGGTCAGTACGGAGGGCGCGGAGCGTCTCGTTGGGAAGGGCGCCGTTGTCATCGAAGAGGTGACGGCTTCGGGCGGGCTGGTCAAGCTCGCCGGCGAGGAGTGGACGGCTCGCACCCTTGACGAGAGCCATGTGATACCGGCAGGGGCGATGGTCGACGTGATGGAAATCGATGGCGCAACGGCGGTGGTCTACCCACGCGAGTTGCTGCCGTGACGAGGAGTGAAATATATGGGCATTGATGTGCTGCTACCGATCATTATCGTTGCGGCGATCGTTCTGGGCGTACTGTCAGCGATTCGGATCGTCCCCCAGGCTCGCCGCTACAACATCGAGCGGTTCGGACGGTATCGCCGGACGTTGCAGCCCGGCCTGAACCTGATCCTCCCGGTGGCCGACCGGGTCAACAACAAGCTGGACATTCGCGAACAGGTCTACTCGTCCGACCCGAAGCCGGTGATCACCGAGGACAATCTGGTCGTCAACATCGACACGGTCCTCTACTACCAGATCACCGATCCGCGGGCGGCCGCCTACGAGGTGGCCAACTACCTCCAGGCGATCGACCAGCTGACCGTCACGACGCTGCGTAACGTGATCGGCAGTATGGATCTGGAGGAAACTCTGACCTCGCGCGAGGAGATCAACCACCGGCTGCGCACCGTGCTGGACGACGCGACGGGCAAGTGGGGCATCCGGGTGAACCGGGTCGAGATCAAGGCGATCGACCCGCCGCACACCATCAAAGAGGCGATGGAGAAGCAGATGCGCGCCGAAAGGGACAAGCGCGCG
>CAYVGE010000490.1:0-1731 GCA_964450395.1 uncultured Actinomycetota bacterium | reverse complement strand
GCCGTCCTGATCGACGCGGGGCACGACGTTCAGAACCTCGCTGGCCACGCGACTCGCCGGGTGGGCGCCGGGCGGCGCGGTTCCGTTGTTGAAGACGACGACCACGATGTCGCGCTGCCGGTCGTAGCTGAGCTGCGTGTTGTAGCCGATCAGCCGGCCGCCGTGGCCGACGGCGTCGCCGACGAGTTCCACGCCCAGCCCGTACCTGCGGCGCGGCCCCGGTTCGAGCATCGCCTCCAGCGTGGCGGGGTCGTCGAACAGCTCACCGTCGAACAGCGCCCGGGCGAAGACGGTCAGGTCGTCGGCGGTCGACACCAGCCCGCCGGCCGCCCCAGTCGTACGCGCCAGCGCCTCGTGGGTGACGTCGAGCGGCTCGTCGGCCTCCTCAGGCAGGACTCGTATGTCCGCCGGGTGGATGCCGGCGGCGAGCTCGCCGCGCGGCTCCTCGGGGCAGTCCAGCCACGTCCCCTCCATGCTCAACGGCTCGAGGATCCGGGAGCGGTACGCGGCCTCCAGCGGCTCGTCGGTGGCCGCCTCGATGACCGCACCCGCCAACCGGTAGCCGACGTTGGAGTACGACCAGGCGGTACCCGGCGCGAACAGGGCGTCTTCCTCGAGGTAGTCAAACGGGTCGAGGTCGGCGACCGCGGCACACGACGCCGCGGCCTCGCCATCCTCCACCGAGTTCAGCTCCCACGCCTCGGCGAAGAAGCCCGGCTCCGGTTCCTCGGGCAGCCCCGCCGTGTGCCCCAGCAGCTGCCGCAGCGTCACCTCCTCGCCGTGCTCCAACCCCGCGGCCCGGTCGGGGATCACGTCGGCGACCGGCGCGTCGAGGTCGACCACGCCCTCCTCGGCCAGCTGCAGGGCCACGGTGGCGGTGAACAGCTTCGTGATGCTGGCAATGCGGAAGGCCTCATCGCCGGTCAGCTCTTCCTCGCCGTCGACCCCCGCCGGCCCTTCGGCCATCGTGCGCTGCCCCGCGGGTGCGTCGACTCGCACCACCAGCCCGCCGGCGGCCGTCTGGTCCAGCCCGCGCTCGACGACCGCGTCGAGCTCCGCGGCGACGTCGTCGTCGAACCCCTCGCCTGTGCCGCTGACGGTGCCGCTGCCGTTACAACCGGCAGACACCACCAACCCGACCACCGCGACGGCAACCAGCAGCCGACCCCAAATCCCCCCGCGCAACATCGCCCAGACCACCGCGTCACCCCTCAGGAGCCAGGCTACAGCGCTGTAAGCGATCACCGGGGTGGCGTCTGTGATCAGCGAGAAGTGGGCGACCGTTGGAGAACCCCGGCTATCTTGCGCGTGACCGACTGCGCCGTTGCGCCTTCGCTCGACCTTCGTGATCACCGACCTCCCCGGATCAATCGTGACTACCCGCCCTTCCAACAGGACGCTGCGAGGCCTACAGGCTTCGGAGCCCACACGCGACAACGCGCGGCAGGGCGGTCGGCCGTCGTGACTTCGGTGATCGGGGCGCACCTCAAGCAGTCCGATGAGCCGTCGCTGGCTTGCGACGACCGGGTGACGATCTACCGCTGGAGGTTCGGGCCCGCCGACGGGCATGCGCAGGACATCGCGCTAGCCATTGGTCGCGCCTACGTGACCGACCAGGCCCGTCTCGCGACACCGTCCGCGAGCGTGGGCTCGAAGGTTCCGAGCAAGGACAAGGTCCGGGCCGGCGACTTCGGTGAGATGCTCGCCATGGCGGTCTACAGCACCCGGATG
>CAYVGE010000489.1:0-1733 GCA_964450395.1 uncultured Actinomycetota bacterium | reverse complement strand
GCGGAGGAGGTCGCCGCGCAGCCGATCACGACGATCCTGTCGGGTCCCGCGGCCGGGGCGCTGGGCGCGGCCGTCGTCGCCGAGGCGGCCGGCCACGAGCGGGTGCTCACGCTGGACGGCGGTGGCACCTCGACCGACGTGTGCCTGGTCGACGGGGGCACGCCGGCGCTGACGACCGAGGGCACGGTCGGGCGGTTCCCCACCAAGGTCCCGATGATCGACGTGGTGACCGTGGGCACCGGCGGCGGCTCGATCGCCTGGGTCACCCCCGACGGCGCCATGAAGGTCGGGCCCCGGTCGGCCGGAGCGGATCCCGGGCCGCTGTGCTACGGCCGCGGCGGCACGGAGCCGACGGTCACCGACGCGCACCTGCTGCTGGGCCGGCTGCCGCCGGCCCTGCTCGACGGCGAGATGCCGCTGGACGTCGACGCCGCCCGTGACGGCCTGCGGGCGCTCGCCGCGACCCTGGACCTCGACCCCGAGACCTGTGCGGAGGGTGTGCTCGAGATCGCGGTCTGGAACCAGGCGAACGCGATCCGACAGGTGACCGTCAAGCGCGGGCTGGACGTCCGCGACTACGCGCTGGCGGCCTTCGGCGGCTCCGGACCGTTGCAGGTGTGCCGCCTGCTCGACCTGCTGGGGCTGCCGGTCGCGATCGTGCCGGCCAACCCCGGCAACCTGTCGGCGTTCGGCCTGCTCACGGTCGACGTGCGCAACGACTACGTGCAGACCTTCGTGCGCCGCCACGCCGATCTCGACGCCGCGGAGGTGGCGCAGGTGGTCGCGGACCTGCGCGCGCGGGCCGACGACGCGCTCGACCGCGAGGACATCCGCGCTGCCGACCGGCGGTTCGTGGTGCAGGCCGACCTGCGCTACGCCGGCCAGGCGTCGGAGGTCCGCGTCGACGCGCCGGACGGCGACGTCGACGCGGAGTTCACCGCGACGGTCGTCCGCCGGTTCCACGACCGGCACCGGACGACGTACGGTTACGGCTACCACGACGACCCGAGCCAGGCCGTCGAGTGGGTCAACGTGCGCGTGTCGGGCATCGGCCCGACCGCCCGGCCGCGGCTGCGGCGGCTGGAAGCCGGGGACGGCGACGCCGCACGCGCCCGCACCGGCACGTGCCCGGTCCGCTTCGACGGCACCTGGCACGACACCCCGCGCTACGCCCGGGCGACGCTGCTGGCCGGTGACCGCGTCGCCGGGCCGGCCGTCGTCGAGGAGTTCAGCTCGACGGTCCCGCTGGCGCCGGGGTACGACGCCGAGGTCGACGACCTGGCGAACCTGATCGTCCGCCGGCGGGAGGAGCTGTCGTGACATCGACCGGCGGACCGCGCATCGACCCGATCACCGTCGAGATCGTCGAGGGGACGCTGGCCTCGGTGGAGGCCGAGGTCGAGGAGGCCATCGCCCGCACCGCCCGGTCGCCGATGATCCGCGACGCGCACGACTTCCGGGCCGGCATCCACGACCGGCGGCTGCGCAAGCTGACGGGGCGCAGCTACAGCGCGCTGGTCCACCCCGTCGTCCGCGACTTCCCGCTCGGGACGATGCGCCCGGGCGACGTCTACTTCCACAACGACGTCTACAGCTCGGAGGGCGGGATCGGCCACCTGCCCGACCTGTGCGTCACCGTGCCGGTCTTCGACCCCGACCCACCACCCGGCGCGACCGCCGAGGTGGTCGCGTTCGTGCAGGCGTTCGGCCACCACGACGACATCGGCGGGGCC
>CAYVGE010000488.1:907-1747 GCA_964450395.1 uncultured Actinomycetota bacterium | reverse complement strand
GCCGCCATCCTCGACCGGCACGGCGACGTCATGCTCGCCAGCCACGACGGCGACTTCCTCGAGGGGGTGACCGACCTGCTCCGCGACGGACGGCGGGTCGGCGTGCTCGGCTTCCCCGAGTTCGTCAACTCCGACTACCACGACCTGCGGTCCGACGGGCTGCAGATCCACGACCTGGAGGCCGACGCCGAGTCGTTCGACGTCTTCCTGCCGCGGGTGCGGATCCTGTCGCTCGACGAGTTCGACCCGGTGCCCTTCCTCCAGATCAGGTAGGCGCGGCGGGGGCGACCGCGCAGGCGCCACCACGTCCTGACCGCCTTGCGCGCGTCGGCGTCCCGGGGTCGCCGCATCAGTGCACGCGGCCCCGCTCATGGAGGGCATCGCGTGCTCTTCGAGGTGGGTCGTGTCCCGACAACATGCACGCGGTGGATCCGAATCGGTGATCCCGGCGGCGCGTCACCGCCTGCGGCGCCCGCGCCCCACGATCCGGGGAGCCGCACGGTCACACCGACGCGGGCGCTCCCCGGGACGGCCGGCGCCTCGTCAGGCCCCGTACTTCTCCAGCCGCCCGGCAGCGGCCAGCATGATCGGCATCAGGTCCATGGTGGGGCGCTGGCCGAGCAGGCCGGTCGTGGCGGCGCGCTCGCCGAAGGTCGTGACGTTGTCCTTGCCCACGGTCGGACCCCACAGCAGCGTGGGGACGGGGTGCCAGGAGTGGCCCGACAGCTGGGTCGGCGACGAGTGGTCGCCGGTGATCACCAGCACGTCGGGCTCCAGCGCCACGAGGTCGTCGATCGCGGCGTCGACCTCCTCGATGGCGGCGACCTTCTCGTCGCGCAG
>CAYVGE010000488.1:0-897 GCA_964450395.1 uncultured Actinomycetota bacterium | reverse complement strand
TCGGTGGCCTTGTGGTGCAGGAAGAAGTAGTCGTAGTCGTCCCAGCTGTCGCTGATGGCCGCGATCTGCCCCGCGAGGTCGGCGGGCTTGGGCAGGACGTCCATGCCGACCAGCGACGCGACGCCCCGGTACATCGGGTAGCGCGCGACGCAGGCCGCCCGCAGGCCATAGCGATCGGCGAAGCTCGGCAGCTCGTGCAACGTGTCGAAGCCGCGCAGCAGCAGCGCATCGGCGCCGTCCTCGTCGGCGAGCACCCGGCGGATCTCGGCGTCGACCTGGCGCAGCACCTCGGCGGTGTGCTCGGCGGCCGGGTCGAGGGGCCTGGGGTCCTTCGGAGCGACCCCGGTCTGCTGGGGGTCGAGGTCGGCGATGCGGTGGTCGAGGTCGTCGCCCCGCAGCACGCACAGCACCCGGTGCGAGGAGATGTGGCGGAAGAAGACCTCGGCGCCGTCCACCTTCACACCCTCGTTCAACGCCTCGGTGAGCACCCCAGCCTTGTCGTCGGCGATCCGCCCCGCCCGCCGGTCGGTGACGATGCCGTCGTCGTCGAGGAGGCACAGGTTGCCGCGCGCCGCGACGTCACCGGGCTGCAGGTCGAACTCGACGCCCGTGGCCGACAGCACGCCGCGCCCCAGCACGTACTCGGCCGGGTCGTACCCGAACAGGGCGAGGTGCCCGGGACCCGAGCCCGCGGTGATGCCCGGGCCGGTGGGCAGCACGAGGCCGACGCAGCCCTCGGCGGCCAGCCGGTCGAGGTTCGGCGTGTCGGCCTGCTCCAGCTCGCTGTCGAACTCGGCGTCGGCGTAGCCGCCGAGGCCGTCCATCACGAGCAGCACGATGTGGCAGGCCTTGTCGTTGAGCAGCGGCTGGAGGTCCATGGTGCGTGGCCTTCGCGTG
>CAYVGE010000487.1:0-1752 GCA_964450395.1 uncultured Actinomycetota bacterium | reverse complement strand
ATCCGTCTGCGTGTACCGCAGCACACCGAACACCGCGACCCGACCGCACTCGGGGTTGTGGACAACCCGGCTCGCGACCCGAAATCCGCGAATCCCGCGGGTCCGGTGTCACATTCCGGCCCGTCACGTGGCGGTTAGCCCGGATGTTTCGCCCGGCGTCGTCGCGGCGCTGGCTTGATCTATTCGAGTGGCTGAGCGATCGGGCGCGGTTGTGTGTGGGCGCGGCGGTCGGACGGCCGGTGATTGCAGGCACGACGAGATCGACGGCGGTGCCGTCGGGTGCTTGGTGGGTTGTGAAGGAGCGGCGGACGGGCGGACGACGGGCGGGTCAGGTGGCGGGCAGCGGCAGCCGACGGAGCCGCGCGAAGGCCGTGAGCAGCGGTTGGGCCCACGGCCAGTCGTGCTGGATGCGCATGATGACCCGTCGGCCGGTCGCGACGATGCGGGCGGGCACGTGCAGCAGTTGGTAGCGCAGCCGGGCGGGTTCGGCGACGCGCAACTCGCCGTCCAGGCACAGGTTGGCCATGAAGCACATGAGGTCTTGGGCGGCGAGGACGAGTTGGAGCCACACGGCGTTGCGGGCGAAGGTGTCGCACGGCAGGTTGCGCGCGCCGGTGTCCTTCGCGCCGCGGATGCGGTCCTCCACGCGGGCCCGCGCGCGGTGGCGGGTGTCGAGCACGGCCAGGTCGGTATTGGGCTGGTCGGTGAGGAAGGCGGTGAAGCGTGCGCCGTCGATGTCGTCGATGGTCTGTTGGGCGCCGGGGTGCAGCGGCTCGCGGCGCACCAACACCCGCGCGCCGGTCGGGTAGCCGGACAGATCCAGCTCGGTGATCTCGGCGACCGCGGCGCCGTCGCGGGGGTCGCCGGTCTGGCGGGTCGCCGGCACCCACGCGTCGGCGGGCAGCCCGCGGATGGCGGTCCTGACGGTATCGGTGATCGCATAGCCGACCGTGAACCCGACCTGGGCCTGCCGCAGATAGTCGAGGAACGCGTGCGTGCATCCCGCGGTGTCCGCACGCGCCACGAGTCGCACGCCGTCACCGACCAGCCCGTCGAGCTGCCACAGCGCGGCTTCGAACACGTCGATGTGATCGGCGGCCGTGTTGCTGCCCGCGTTGCCCGGCCGCAGCAGCACCGCGAGCGCTTCGCCGGTGCCGTCGCCGCGGTCCAACCACGACCCCAACGGGTGGAACCCGAAGCCGCGTTTGTAGGTCGGCGCGGCGCCGTCCTTGTCGTCGGAGTGGGCGGTGATCAACGTCGCGTCGAAGTCGACACACAACGGCTCGACAGGCGTCTCGCCGCGCTCGGCGGTCGCGACGACCGGCGGCGTCGCGCCGGCGGCCCACGCGCTCGCCCGGGCTCGGCGGCGGGCGACGGCGAGGCGTTCCACCACGAGTTCGTCGTCGCCGAGCGCCACGATCGTGCGGTTGGCCGTCGCGGGCGACGCGACGTCGCCGAACAGGTCGGGCTGGCCGTCGAGGACGGCCAGGTGGCGCAGCGCGTCGCCGCCGTCGGCCAGCAGCACCACCAGATCCCGCACGACCTTGCCCGGATCATGGCGCATCCACGACCGACACCGGCCCACCGCGCGTGTCAACCCGCCGGTCAGCCCGATGCGGTCGGCGGTCTCGGCCAGCAACGCGGTGCCCGACCGGCCGGTCATACCCACGCCGTCGGCGGTGACGTCGAACCGTCCCCGCGCCTTGCTACGCTTCACCCTCAAGGTGGCCCTCCTGCCAGCCAGATGTGTTT
>CAYVGE010000486.1:0-1753 GCA_964450395.1 uncultured Actinomycetota bacterium | reverse complement strand
GGATGTGCGGCTGACTGATGGCCGCCCGCTGCGGCTGTCGGTCCGCCTGACCGACGCCGGCACGATCCGTGACCCGCACGGCGCGTACGGAGGCTCGGAGGGTGTCGCGTACGTCGACGTGTCCGGCGACTTCGACACCAACGTCGCGGCCCGACGGGTCATCGATGCGGCGACGCGCCCGTATCACGAGGTGTTTCGGTCGGACCAGGCGGCCGCCGAGCTGGACGCCGCGCGTGTTGATCGGGCGATCGACGGTCGCACGCCTACGGCCAAGGTGCTCGACGGGCAGACGCGAGCTGTCGTGCGCGCTCGCGCGCAACGCGCCGCAGATCAGACCCGCGACCAGCGCATCGCCGACGTTGTCCGTCGGCAGCGGGATCTCGGCATCGGGTGGGATTGATGCGCCGCCTCGAGCACGACCGTCAGCGTCGTGCGCGGAGCGGCACGGTCCCGACGTCGGCCGTGCTGGTCGACCGGCTGGTTGTGGCATTGCAGCGCAATGCAAGGGTGTGGTCGGGTCGTCGCCTCGGTGCTCCTCGGTGGTCCTGGAGCTCTTCGTCGTGGCGGTGCGCTGGGGCGGGTTGCTGCTGATGGTCGCGTCGGTGGCTGCGATCCGTGCGGGTGATGCTGGTGCGAGCGTCGCCTACTACGTCGACAAAGTCAGTCACGACCGTCACGATTACTACGCGGGGCACGGTGAGGCGCCGGGCGTGTGGCGCGGCGCCTTCGCCGAGCACGTCGGCCTCTCCGGACACGTGACCGCCGAGGACTTCCGCGCCGTCCTCGAGGGTCACGACCCATCGACGGGCCAGCCGTTGAAGCCGCGGGCGAACCGGCGGGTCGCGGCCTGGGACGTCACGTTCTCCCCGCCCAAGTCGATCTCCGCGCTGTGGGCCCTCGCACCCGACCACGCCCGACACCAGGTACGGGAGGCGCAGGCCGCCGCGGTGGACGCGGCGATCGGCTACCTCACCGTCCACGCGTGTGTCGCCCGCCTCGGCCGCGACGGCGTCGACCGCCAGGACGGCGCTGATCTGGGGTTCCTGCGGGCGGACTTCACGCACCGCTGCTCCCGTGAAGGCGACCCGCAAGTCCACACGCATAGCGTGCTGGTCAACCTTCTCGAGGCGCCCGACGGACGGCGTGCCGCGCTCGATGGCGGGTTGCTGTTTCAGCATGCCAAGGCCGTCGACGGCATCTACCAGGCCGCGCTACGCGCCGAGCTCAGCCGTCGGCTCGGCGTCGGGTGGGAGCGCCGCGACGAGCAGTGGGAGCTCGCCGGTGTCCCACCGGGGCTGTGTCGCGAGTGGTCCAAGCGCCGCAGCCAGATCACCGCCGCGCTCCGCGCTCGTGGCCTCGACCCCGACACTGCGTCGGGCCGCGCGGCGCAGACTGCCGCGCTCGCCACGCGCCAGCGGAAGGTCCAGGTCGGCAACGGCCGGTCCCTGCACGACCGCTTCGCTTGCGAGGCGATCGCCGCCGGCCACGACCCGGGGGACATCCTCCAGGCCGCGCTCCACAACGGCGTGCAACAAAGACCGCCACACGGCTCGCACGTCACGTGGCTGCTGGACGCGATGACCGGCCCGGACGGCGTGACCAAACAAGCGTCGAGCTTCTCCCGCCGCGACGCCATCATCGACCTCGCCGCGCGGTCCGCCATCCACGGCGCCACCGCCGACAACGCAGCCGGTCGCATCGAGATCCTCGTCAACCGGCTGCTGCGCGACGACCGCGTCGTCCCCGTCCTCGC
>CAYVGE010000485.1:0-1762 GCA_964450395.1 uncultured Actinomycetota bacterium | reverse complement strand
CCTTGGCCCCGAACCGCTTGACGACGCCGTCGAGCTGCAGCCGGGGCGTGTCGGCGGGGCGCTCGGGGGTGGCGGGGGCGTCGTCGATCAGGCCATCGTCTGCGAGCGCCGGGCCCGGTCGCGGGCGGTGTACCAGTCGGCGAAGCGCGCGGCCGGGATGCTGATCAGGAGGAACAGCAGCGTCGCGACCAGGTACGACGTGTAGTTGAAGGTCCGCGACGTGATGATCTCTGCCTCACGCACCGCCTCGCGCACGCCGAGCACGCTGACCAGCGCGACGTCCTTCTGCAGGCTGACCAGGCCGTTGAGCAGTGCCGGCACCACGTTGCGCACGGCCTGGGGCAGGATCGCGTAGCGCAGGCTCTGCCACTGCGTCAGCCCGAGTGAGCGCGCCGACGACCGCTGGCTCTCGGGCACCGCGTCGATGCCCGACCGGTACACCTCGGCCGTGTATGCCGAGTAGGACAGCACCAGCGTCGTGACGCCCCAGAAGAAGGCGCTGCGCGGGACGCCGGGCAGGTCCAGGGCGGGGATGCCGAAGCCGAACAGCAGGATCGCCAGGATGAGCGGCACCCCACGGAACAGGTCGATGTAGACCACCGCGAGCAGGCGCAGCGGCACGAAGGCCGGCCCGCGCAAGCTGCGCAGCACCGCGACGAGCAGCGCGAACACCAGGATCGCGACCTGGGCGATCACGAACATCTGGAGATCGAGCCAGAACCCCGACAGCACCGCCGGCCACGCCTCGGCGAAGGCCTCGGGGTTGAAGAACTGCTGCTGGACGGGCTCCCAGTTGTCGCTGGTCAGCACCAGCCACAGCGCCGCCCCGAACAGGCTGACGGTGCTGACCGCCGCGATCAGCGCTCCACGGGCGCCTTCCTCGGCCAGCCAGCCCCGCACGGGGCCCAGTGCGCCCGACTCCGTCCACTCCACCGCGGGCGCCGCGGTGTCGCGTGGACCCTCGGGGCCGGACGCGCTCACCGGGCGCGGCCGGTCGGGAGTGCGGTCGGGCGCCCCGTCACCTGGTGAGGGTCGGGATGTCGCCCGACTGGCTGAGCCACTCCTCCTCGAGGCTGTCGAGCGTGCCGTCGTCGCGCAGTGCCCCCAGCGCCTGGTTGACGCACGGGACCAGCTCGCTGCCCTCGGTGAACAGCATGCCGAGCTCCTCACCGCCACCGTCGGCGCCTTCGCTGGCGCCCTCCGACGCCGCGGCCTCCGACGCGCCGCCCATCGCCTCACGCGGCAGGACACCGACGATCGAGGCGTCGGGGATCTCCACGGCCGTGATGTAGTACGCGGTGGGCAGGTCGAACACCAGCCCGTCGACCTGGCCGGCATCGAACGCCGCCTTGGCCGCCGCGTTGTCGTCGAACACCTGCGCCGGCGTGTCGGGCTGGATGACCTGCTCGACGTAGTCGAGGCTGGTCGTGCCGATCGCAGCGCCCAGGCGCGCCGACCGCAGGTCCTCGACCGACGTCGCGTCGGCCGCCGGCGAGTCCTCCGCGGCGACCAGCGCCTGCTCGACCTCGTAGTAGCCGTCGGAGAAGTCGACGACCTCGTCGCGCTGCGGCGTGATCGAGTACTGCTGGATGTTGAAGTCGTAGTCCTTGGGCCCGGGCGCGATGGCCTCGTCGAAGCCGGTGCGCACCCAGGTGACGTCCTCGTCGGAGAACCCGAGCTCGTCGGCCAGTGCGTAGACCAGCGCACTCTCGTAGCCCTCACCGTTCGACGGGTCGTCGTCGACCATCCACGGCTCGAACAC
>CAYVGE010000484.1:0-1764 GCA_964450395.1 uncultured Actinomycetota bacterium | reverse complement strand
GGGGGCGCGCCGGGCGCCCTCGCTACGAAACGATCCTCTCAGCCCCGCTGGCCGCCTGATTCGCCAGCGTGCCGGGCAGGGGAGAATGGGAGCGTGCCTGAACCGCTCCAGCCCGTGCTCGACGAGATCCGCACCGTCGTGCTCGATCCGGATCGGCTCGTCCGGGCGGTCGCGGCCGGACGGCGGAAAGGCGCCCACCCGGACTACCGCCGCGCGGAGCTGAGGTGGGTCGACATCAAGGCGGGACAGCGGCTCCAGGTCGTCCGCTACTCGGCGACGCAGGCGTTCACCGACAACCTCGACCCGGTCGGGGCAAAGGCGATGGTGGAAACGTTGCTCGCCGAGCCGTACGGGAACTGGCACGTCACGACGACGTCGGGCACGACGCAGGTCCGGATCACGAAGTCGGGCGAAGCCGTCGTCCATCGCTCGGCCGTCCCGGACGCCCGTCCGGACACGTCGCACGATCGGACCAAGCCGCGGCTGCTCGATCCGTCCGACGAGCTGTTCCGGGCGCTCGGCATTGCGGACGCGCACGGCAAGATCAAGCCGTCGCGGCGGGACAAGTATCACCAGGTCGAGGAGTTCGTCCGCGCGCTCGAGCCAGTGATGGAGCCGGTGCGCGGCGCGGCCGGTGACGGCGAAGTGCGTGTCGTCGACCTCGGCTGCGGGAACGCCTACCTGAGTTTTGCGGCGTACCGGTGGTTGGCTCGCGACGTTCCGGTGCGGTTGACCGGGGTCGATGTCAAGGAGGCGGCGCGCAAGCGTAATACGCGCATCGCCGGGGAGCTCGGCTGGTCGGGCCGGGTCGAGTTCGTGGCCGGCGAAATCGGGACGGCGGACGTCCCCCCTCCTCACCTCGCCATGGCCCTGCACGCCTGCGACACCGCGACGGACGACGCGCTGGCTCGAGCCGTTCAATGGCGGGCGCCGGTGATCATGGCCGCCCCGTGCTGTCACCACGACATCCAGCGGCAGCTACGCGAAGCCGGAACCGCGCCCGAACCGTACGGAGCATTGACCCGCTACGGAATCCTGCGGGAACGCTTCGCCGACGTTCTGACCGATGCACTGCGTGCCTTGATACTGCGGCTGCACGGCTACCGGGTGTCGGTGATCGAGTTCGTGGCGTCGGCGCATACCCCGCGCAACACCATGATCCGGGCAGTCCGTACGGGTGCCCGTCCCTCATCCGACCTGATCGACGAATACACCAGGCTCACCGAGGAATGGCACGTCTGTCCCGTCCTGGCCGACCGCCTACGGTGACGGCGCCACCCCTGCGGCCGGGGCTTCGTTGTTCGAAAGGCGTGTTACAGCCGTTCTGCGACGTAGTCGATGCAGGTCGTGAGTGCTTCGACATCCTCGGGGTCGATCGCGGGGTACATCGCGATCCGCAACTGGTTTCGGCCCAGCTTGCGGTACGGCTCGATGTCCACGATGCCGTTCGCGCGCAGCTCGGCGGCGATCGCCGCCGCGTCAACGCCGTCGAAGTCGATCGTGCCGACGACAAGCGAGCGCGCCTTGGGGTCGGTGACGAACGGCGTCGCGAACTCCGACTTGTCCGCCCACGTGTACAAGTGGTTCGACGAGGCGGACGTGCGTCCGACGGCGAAGTCCAGCCCGCCGTTGCCGTTGAGCCAGTCCAGCTGCTCGACCAGCAGGAAGAGGGTTGCGACCGCGGGCGTGTTGTAGGTCTGGTCCTTGCGCGAGTTCTCGATGGCGACGGTCAGATCGAGGAACGTGGGGACGTACCGCCCGGTC
>CAYVGE010000483.1:0-1775 GCA_964450395.1 uncultured Actinomycetota bacterium | reverse complement strand
GGTCCGGCGACCGTTGGCTCCTCGCCTGATGCCCTGGGGCAGCCGCCGGTGGCTGCTGGATCGGCGGCGGCGGCGATGGATCGGGCGGCGGCGCTGGATCGGGCGGCCGCGCCGGTTGCACCGCCCACGGATGGGTCGCCGCCGCTCTTCATCGTGCTGGTTGGTCCTGCGGCGATCTCGTTGATGGAGTCGTTCTCGCGGATGTGAGCATCGAATGCTTCCTTCATCACGACGCCTGGGCTTACTGGCCGGAAGATGCCCGCGACAGCTCGGTGATCGATGCACTCTCGTCGTCACGCAGGTCGATCTCGCCGGTGGTTTCCTGCAGCCCGGCGTCGCGGCGCATCCACGCCTCGATGAGCGCGCCCACGTCCATGCCCGTGGTCTCCATGAGCTCCTCTGCCAGCATCCGGACCGAGATGACCGACCACTCGTCGATGGCGTCCGGCAGGCCCTCGCTGATCGCCCGTGACCCCTCCAGCACCGAGACCATCGGTCCCTGGTGCTGGGCGACGCGGTCGCTGAGGTACTGGTACGCCTCGTCGGCGACCGTCTCGGTGGCCAGCACGAGGCCGAACTCGACGCTCTGCCGGCGGAGGCGACGGATCAGCGCGTACGCGTGCTGCATCCCGAACTCGGCGGCGGGCAGCTCGATCAGCAGGCGTCCGTGCGATGTGTCGATCCGCAGGGCAATGCCGTTGCCACCGGAGCCCGCGAGCTCGGTGACCTCGGACTCGTCGATGCCGAGGTCGCGCAGCATGGCGCCGACCCACAGCGAGCGCCAGCGGCCGTCGTTGACCAGCTCCATGGCCCCGCGGCTCGGCGCGTGCACCTGCCGCAGCAGCTCCTCGTCGAAGCGCCGCCCGCAGGTGGGGCACGACAGCTGCAGGATCGACTGGCGGGCCTGGTCGCTCATGTCCCCCACCCGGCCGAGGGTGCGGTGGTCCTGCCGGCACACGACCACGTACTCGCGCTCGATCAGGCCGTGGCGGTGCAACTCCCCCACCGACCGGTACTGCGACATCGGCGAGTCGTCGAAGTCGCTGATGGACGACCCGGTGCGGACCAGATCTGTGATGAAGCTGCGCGCGTCGTCGTCGGCCAGTGCTGTCGCGGCCGCCCGCTGCTCGTCGCTCGCACGTAGCGCCGGCTCCGATGACTCCGAGCCCAGATCCGCCGCGAGGGGCCGCGACGTGAGCGTGTGCTCGCCCCACTCGATGTCGCCGCCGTCCTCGCCGCCGTCCTCGCCACCGGCGCCGACCTCAAGCGCCGCGGCCGTGACGTCGTTGCAGAAGCGCTCGAGCCGCGAGGGGCGGTCGAGCAGTCGCACCTCCCACCCGTCGACGCGCGTGCCGGCGGGCACCAGCACGAACAGGCTGCCGTCGCCGAAGAACAGCTCGGGCACCGGCCGGCGCAGGGTGGCACCCGGCTGAGGCGCCAGCCAGTCGGTGTCGAGGCTGCCGGGATCGAGCCCCGCGGCGGCCTCCGCCGCCTGCAGCATCGACTCGGTCATCGCCCGGTACTCGTCGCCGTGCAGGCGGGAGACGATCGAGCGGAGCCGGCGGTGCTCGCCGAGCTCCATGCGTGCGCTACGTGCTTCGAGAACGAACATGGGCGGGAATGTACCGCCGGCCGCTGTCGGCGCCCAAACCCGCCGCCGCAGAGCGCACGGTTCCGGTCACGACCGCGGCGGCCGGCGTGCCGTCAGCGTCCTGCAGAATGGTGGGCCCGACAGGTTTTGAACCTGTGACCTCTCGCGTGTGAGGCGAGCGCTC
>CAYVGE010000482.1:0-1776 GCA_964450395.1 uncultured Actinomycetota bacterium | reverse complement strand
GTAGCCGGTCGCGCGGTACAGCCGATGGCCGCCTGCAAGTGACGGCTGGTGTCGAGGCGCACCGCCCGGTGCCCGAGCGTCCGGTTCAGCTCCTCGCACACGGCGAGCAGCCGCGAGCCGTTGCCGCCGCCGCGCACGTCGGGGTGCAGCCACATCCGCTTGATCTCGCCCAGGCCGGGCGCCAGCGTCCGAACGCCGGCGCAGCCGACGGCCCGCCCCGCCATGCGCGCCACGATGAACCCGCCGCCGGGTGGCTGGTAGTCCGCGACGTCGACCACCCCGCAGCTGTCCGGTCGGAACCCGCCCGGGAAGATGACGTCGAGCTCGTCGACGTAGGCCGCGAGGCAGGCCTGGGCGTCCGGGCCGTCTGCGGGCTCGGTGGCGAAGGTCAGCGGGTCGGGCACCGCTTCCGGTATAGCGCGGCGTGGCGACCGCGGCGTCAGATGCGCCACGGCTCGCAGCGCTCGGCCTGCACTGCCACCCACCGCAGCGCCTCGGCATCGGCGGGCTGGCGGACCTCCCGCTCGGCGTCGTCGAGCACCAGCGCGATCTGCCGCCGCACCGCATCGACGCGATCGGGATCGGCATCGCCGCAGGCGGCGCCGACGTTGCCCAGCAGGCGCAGCAGCGCCAGCATCACCCGCGGGTCGCTCGCCGTCGACCAGCGCAGGTGGTCGCACACCGTGCGCAGGTGCACCTCGAACGTGTCCACCGGCGCCCAGACCCGCACGGCGCCGTCGGCGTCGCGCAGGTGGACGACGGGCATCGGCCGGTCGACGGCCTCGGCGAGCGCCGCGGTCAAGTGGTGGATGGCCTGGACGGCCGTGTAGGGGTCGTTGCGCGACGGCGCGACCGCCCGCAGCGCGATGTCGATGAGCTGGCGCAGGGCGAAGCCGAAGTCGTCCTCGAAGCGCCGCTCGGGCTCGACCCGCACGCCGCCGCGGAGGTCCGCCAGGTGGTTGTCGACCGCCTCGGCCGGCCCCCACGCCCAGGCGAGGGGCGCGCCGCGGATCACGTGGTGGCCGACACGCACGCAGTAGCGCACCGTGACGCCAGCGCGGACTGCACGGGCGGCGCGCGCGAGGTCGAACCCCTGGACGTACCCGGCATGCTGCGCGGTGACCACCCGCGCCTCGGCGGGGACCACCGGTGGCTCGACCGCCTCGATGGGGGTGCCGGGCGCCGGCATGCTGTGGCGCACCAGCGCAAGCGCCGAGTCCTCGATCCGCAGCATGATCGTGTTGATGCGGATGCCGTTGGTGAAGTGCTGGATGTAGTAGACGAGCATGCCGACGCTGATCAATGCGAGCAGCAGCGACACCGACACCGCCAGGCGGGGCACGAAGCGCTGGCCGGGGCCGGTCGCCCCGCCGACGGTGTACAGCCCGGCCAGGCTGTAGGCGACAGTCCCGACGAACGTCGACAGCACCACCTGGGTGCCGTTGTCGCGCAGGAAGGTGCGCATCAGGCGTGGCGAGAACTGCGTCGACGCGATCTGCAGCGCCACCACGGTGAGCACGAACACCAGGCTGGTGACGGTGATCATCGTGCCCGTCACGGTCGCCAGCAGCTGGCGGGCATCGTCGGCGTCGCCCCGGAACGCCAGCCTGCCGATCGCGCTGTCGGCCGCCAGCTCGACCTGGGACAGGGCGGCGCCGAGGATCAGCGACAGGACGACCGCCACGGCCGGCTTGACCCACAGGGCGCCCCGCAGCTCGGTGGCCCCCTGGCGGTGCATCCAGGCCACGCCGGTCACCGCCCCACTGCCGTCGGACC
>CAYVGE010000481.1:0-1777 GCA_964450395.1 uncultured Actinomycetota bacterium | reverse complement strand
GACACTCGGTCCCCAGAGGCACCGAGATCTAGGGGCTGGGCTGTTTCGGTGGCGTATAGCAAGGTGTGAATCGCAACTCCCGTTGCACGAGACTTCTGGACGCGAATGAGGAATTTCGGCCCTGCTGTATAACTGCACAGGCGGAGTAAGCGCAGGTCTGGAAGACTGACGCAACACATTATGCATGCCTTGTCGCTTCCCCCTTACGGCCCCCGCCGGCCCCGGCCCGGCGCGCATACAGTCGTCGACCCTAGACGATGACCCTGAGGTCGACGCACAGTCGTGGGTCCGGAGGAGTCGTGGCTTTCGTCCCTCCACCGGTGCGATGGCGCGGTCACGTGACGCGTTGAAGTCCCGGCACAGCGTCGAACCCGCTGTCATACGACAGGACCCGACGGACGCCCACGGACTCCATGACGGCCACGTGCAGGGCGTCGCGTGCTGATAGGCGCCCAGCGCCCATGACGATCTGCTTCGCCCTCTCCACGTGCGGCAGCTCGATCGGCAGCACCTCGTCGACCAGGCCGAGCAGCACGTCGAATGCTGGCTGGATCGCGTCGATCCGAGCGATGGATCGGTAGCGATGGAGGATCTCCTGAAGAACCTCCACATCGCTGACGAGCGCCTCTTCCCTTGCGACCAAGCCCTCGAGGGCTCGTCGTGCGGCCGTCTTGTTCGGATGTGCCTCGCCGACCAGATACATCGGGACGTTGGAGTCGACGAAGATCACTCGGTCCGGTATCCCTGCTCGATCTCGGCGTTCATCTGCTCGATGTCGGCAGTCGGGAAGCTCAGCTCTGATGCGGCGCGGATCGCCTCGAGCTTGCGCGCAACGTCGCCACCGGAGCGTCGCCGTCGCGCCTCCCGCAGGACGCGTCGAACCCACTCGGACATGGTGAGACCTTGGCTCTCGGCCGTCCGGTGGATCTCGTCGAACTCGTCGTCTTCTACCACGATCTGCAGGCGCTTACTCATCAGATGAGTATACCCTACGCTGAAGGCGTCACCCCCCACAGCACAGGCCATGGGAGCGCATCGCTCACGCTGCGGCCATGCACGCGGACACCTATGGGAGGCGGCTGGGCCGCGTTCCTCACGCTCACCCGGCGCTGCAGCTGCTCGTCCTGCACGGCTCGCGTGCGCAGTCGACCGCGCACGCCGGATCGGACTGGGACCTCGCCTACCTCGCGGACGCCGAGCTCGACCACTTCCAGCTGCTCGCCGATCTGACGGCCGAGCTCGGCACCGACGCGGTCGATCTCGTCGACCTCGCCGGCGCATCAGCGGTGCTGCGCTTCCGCGTCGCCCGCCACGGCCAGCTGCTCTTCGAACGCCGTGACGGGCTGTTCACCGAGTTCGTGCTGCAGGCCGCGCTCTTCTGGTGCGACATCGAGCCCGTCGTGCGCCGCGCCCACGCTGGCGTCCTCGCCGAGCTCGGCTGATGGCCTCCCTCGACGCTGCGGTCCTCGCCGAGCGCGCCGCGTCGGTCGAGCGCCACCTCCGGCGTGTCGCCGAGCAGCTGCCCGAGGATCCGGCGGACCTCCGTCCGTCCACGGAGGCGTCCGACGCGGTGATCCTGCACCTGTGGCAGGCGGTCCAGATCGTGATCGACCTCGCCGTGTCGCTGTCCGTGGCCCGCGGCCTGGGCGCGCCTTCCACCTACGGCGATGCCTTCCGTGCGCTCCAGCGAGATGGCGTCCTCGACACGGACCTGGCTCAGCGCCTGGCCCGGGCCGCTGGCTTCCGCAACGTGCTCGTGCACGCGTACGCCGACCTC
>CAYVGE010000480.1:0-1781 GCA_964450395.1 uncultured Actinomycetota bacterium | reverse complement strand
GCCCGCGCCACGCGCAGGTCGATCAAGCCCTCACCACGCGCCGCGTCGAACGCCGCGTCCGGGAGTGCGTCCCGGTCCGGCGCGGGGCCCGAGCCCTCGGGCACTGTCAGGACTGCTCGCTCCTGGACCGCGGCCGCACGACGCGCAGGTAGTACACCAGGCTCAGGTACGCCCCGATGATCAGGAACACCGCCAGCAGCACCTTGCCGGCCCGCCACGTCCAGTTCGGCTCGTACTGCGGCGGCGCGAAGTCGTTCTCCGTGGCGTCCGGGGACATCGGCTCGAGTCCCGCATCGGAGCCGGCGCCCTCGGTGGCGAGCACGACGGCGGTCTCCGCGCCGATCACGGGCATCGCGGTCAGCGGCAGCAGCAGGGCGCTGCCGAGCAGCGCTGCGGTGAGGATCGTGGCCAGTCGGCGGCGCATCTCGATCGCCTTTGCATCGTGACGGTCCGGGGACGCGCGACGCGCGCCGACGACCGCCCTGGCGGCCGCCGCGGGCAGCCTACCGCTCCCCCGCCATGGGCCCCCCGCCGGCGCCGCCGAGGTCGAGGCCATGGCCCGACGTGCCGCCGCCGTCGTCGGCGGAACCGTCGCCGTCACGAGAATCCTGGTCGGTCGAGCCGTCGCCCTCCGACGTGGCGCCGTCGGTCCCACTGCCATCGTCGGTGGTCGTGTCCTGCGACGACTCCTCGGTCCCGGATGCGGACTCGTCGCTGGCGGTGTCGTCCTCACTCCCGGCCGGGCTCGAGCCGTCGTCGTCCTCCGCGGAGGCGCCGTCCTCGATCTCCGATCCGGCCGAGGTGTCGTCGTCTGGGTCGGTGGACAAGGGCGTGAGCGACGTCAGCGCATCGACTGCGGGACCGATGCCCGGCACCGGGAGTTCCGCGGTACCGGCGGAGTCGTCGTCCGACCCGGCGTCCTCGTTCCTGGTTCGGTGCGCCAGCACATCTGCCTCGGGGAGCGCAAGGGCACGCAGGTCGGTGACGTGCCCGTCTCCGCCGGCCTGGAGCCTGGCCCCGGCCGGGTGCGTCCCACCCACGCCGTGGGCAGCGTCGCCAGCACGCGACGAGGCGCTGTCCAGGAGCGCGTCGCTGGCCGCGGAGGAACCCGCCGCCGTCAGTCCCCGCGAACCGACCTCGGGTGTGACCAGGAGCGCGATCCCGAGCACCGCGGCGACTGCCGACGCCAGCAACCGCAAGGTCATCCCGTCGTCGCCGGACGGGACGGCCGCGACCGGTGCCGGGACGGGCAGGTCCCACGGCGGCGAGGCGCCGAGCCGCACCCGCTCGCCCTCGCGTTCGACAGCCGCATCGGCCAGGCGCGACTCCAGCCGGTGGTGCACTGCCAGCAGGACGTCGCGCTGCTCCTGCAGCACGGACACGGCCAGATCCTCGCGCCCGGCGGCCTGCAGTCGACCTGCCTCGTCCAGCGCGCGGTTGAGCTGCGTCCGAAGGTCGGCCACGTCATCGCCGACGCCCGTCGCCAGGCGCTCGACAGCGCGGGCGGACGGTCGGTCTGGCTCTGCGCTCATCGCAACTCCTGGCGTCGGGCGGTCCGGCGCTCCGTGAGAGGACTTCGCCGTTCGGAGGTCGATCTCCTGCCTGGATCCCGAAGGCAGGCACCAGCGGCGGCCGCTCAGGGCGCGCACCGGGCGACGGCGCGCGCCCGGTGCGCCTAGCCTGCCCCTGCATCGCTGACCGACGAGGAGCCAGCCGTGTCCGCCAAAGCCCCCGCGTTCGGATCCGTGTTCGCACCGACGATGGCCGTCGCCCGCGCCACC
>CAYVGE010000479.1:0-1810 GCA_964450395.1 uncultured Actinomycetota bacterium | reverse complement strand
AGCTACGGGACGGGCTGCGACTCCTGCGATCGCGATCGACGGGGTTCACGAACTGTCGATCAACAGGCGCAAGATCGCGAGAGTCCAGCTGGCGGGCGGCTGCAACAGCGGTGGCTCCACGGTGACCGTGGCCGGTGAGATCATGCCGACGCTCCGGCAGTTCCCGAGCGTGCGCTGGGTCAAGATCTACGACCCGCAGGGCACGACAGAGAACCCGACGGGACGGTCCAACTCGATCCCCGAGTGCCTCGAGCAGTGACCTGAGCGCCGTTTGCCCGGCGCCACGTCCGCGTGGCGCCGTGCCGACCGGTCGACGGCGCCCGCGACCCAGCCTTACTTGTGAGATTGACGCGAGCGTCAGCGCGACGTCGCGCGGGAGCCTGACGCCCCGCCGCCGAGCAGGACGCCGAACCCCAGGAAGAACCCGGCGTTGTACCAGTTGCCACTGTTGTGGACCTCGTACAGCGTGACCTCGTCGGTGAACAACGAGACCACGAACGTGATGGGTGCGATGATGCCGTGCCACAGGCCCAGCCAGAAGCCGGCGACGACGCCGTCCTCGGCGGCGGTGCCGACCTCGGGGTTCGGGCCGGGCGCGCAGGCGGTGACCAGCACCAGCAGCGCGACCACCAGCAGGGCGCGGCGGGCCGAGCGCGCCGTCCGCCGCCGGGCGTTCACGGACCGTCCCCGTGTGCGGCTGCAGCACCGACGTGCCGCAGGAGGACGACCAGCGCGACGACCGCGAGCGCGCCGAACACCGTGAAGCCGACGATCGGACCCACCACCTCGGCGGGCGTGAACGACAGTCCCAGGCGCAGCTGCACGACCGTCGTGATGATGATCAGCGGCATGAGCAGCGCCTCCAGGACGAGCAGGGACGCAGCGATCACCGGGCCCAGCGGACGCGACCGCAGGATCAGGACCCCTGCGGTGACCGCAGCGGGGACGATCACCGCCATATCGAGGGCGTTGGTGAACAGGGTCGTGTGAGCGCCGAGCGTCGCGGGCGGCATGCCGGTGAGCAACGCGTCGATCGGATCCATCAGCCAGATCCCCAGCGTGACCACGCCGCTGGCCAGCATGAACCCGCCGATCCACCGGCGCGGCCGGCGTGGGAGGTCGAACAGCGCGGCCGGGTCGATGGCAACGAAGGCGGCCACGAACGAGAACAGGCCCGCCGAGAACAGCGCGACATAGACCAGGAAGAGCTCGTTGTAGGCAACGGCGCCGAGGGCGTAGCCGGCGCCGTAGTACAGGAGGTAGCCGAGCGTGCCGAGCAGCAGCAGGCGCCCGCGCACCGATCCGCGCAGGGTCGAGACCATGGCGATCACCAGGAGTGGCAGCCCGAACATCAGCGTGGTCACGTCGCTGCCGATGCTGCTGCCGGCCACGAACGCGCTGTCGTGCCGGTACAGGCCCTGCCCGTGCAGCACGATCCGTTCGTTCCAGGCGTTGGTCACCACGGTCGAACCGTCGCCGCCGGTCGAGAGCAGGCCCGCAAGCGCCGTGGCGAGTGCGAGGAGGCCGACGGCGGGCGTCAGGAAGACGGCGACACGGGCGGCCGACCAGCGACCGCTCCCCCATGCAGGTGCCCGACCGACGTCATCCACAGCGGTGCGCGCACCTTCATGCGTGCTCGTCATCGCGTTCCACCTCCCAGCAGGCTCCAAGCCTGCACGGTCGACCGCGGAACCGGCAGAGTCCAACGTCCCGGGTCCCCGTGGACCGCGGTCGGGACCCGGCGCCGTGGCGCGTCGTGTCACAGCCAGCCGCGCGACATGAAGAGGCCATACAGCGCTGCGGTGCTGGC
>CAYVGE010000478.1:0-1821 GCA_964450395.1 uncultured Actinomycetota bacterium | reverse complement strand
CCGGCCGTCACCCTGCACGTGCGGGCCGACAACATCCCCGCGATCCACGCGTACGAGGCGGCCGGCTTCGAGCAGCGGCGCCGCTGGCTGCTCGCGCTGCGCTGACGCGGTCGGTCAGGCTCCGGTGCGTGCCCCGGGCAGGCGCTGCCCGGGGCAACCGCCGTGGTCGCGGCCGCCGCGTCCGTGGTCGCGGATCAGGTCCGCGGCTGGTGGAGCAGGCCCTCGTCCTCGAGGCGCCCGCCGAGCTCGTCAGGCTCGGTGCCGTAGATCACCGACAGGGCGCGCAGATCCTCGCCCCGGATCGTGAGCACGGTGCCGTTGTAGTCGCCGCGCTGCATCTGGATGGTGTGGGCGAAGCGCGAGACCGGCTTGAGGTCGGGGTCGAGGCCGTCACTGGCGAGCTGGCGCAGGTCGAGCATGACCTTCGAGCTCGTCGAGCCGTTCGAGGTGCCGGCGAGCTCCTCCTTGGGCAGGAGCTCGGAGACCGGGACGTTGTAGAAGTCGCTCAGCTCGGCGAGCTTGGCGACGGACACGGCGCGGTCACCGCGCTCGTACGACCCCACGACGACCGCCTTCCAGCGGCCCTCGGACATCTCCTCGACCTGCTGGAGCGTCAGGCCCTGCTGCTGCCGGATGGCCCGCAGCCGCGCGCCGAGCCGCTTCTGGTATTCGGTGGTTACCAACCGTGTGCCTCCTCAGCGCGGCCCGCCAGCGTTCCGACCGGCGTCGTAGGCCTTGTGGCGCCCGAATCTGCGCCGTATCCGCATCTATGGGATCATACCACAGCCTTACGGATAGTGAACCCCGCCGAGGTGTCCTGTGGGACGTCTCCGTCACCCGATCGGGTGGCGGCAGGCCGCTCGGCCCGCCGTTGCGGGCATGCAGCGGGGCGGGGTGGGCCACGCGGTGTGACGCGGCGGGACCCTTTCGGGCGAGCGTGGGTGGGTGCACGGGCCGCCGGCTCTCCCGGTAAGTTGAGCGCAGTACGCGCAAGTTTCACCGGATGTCCATCGGGCATGCTTGCACTCACCGGCTGGTGTTGCTAGCTTTGCGTTGGCACTCGTCAGTAGCGAGTGCCAGCATTCGGGCGGCCCTCTGGGCCGCCACCAGCCATCACCCAATCCCCCGTCACGGACCTCCGCATGCGACCGCATGCGGAGGTCGAGCCAGACGAACGCAAGGAGGCAGCATGGCAACCGCAACGAAGGTTGCACTGAAGCCGCTGGAGGACCGCGTCGTGGTCCAGGCCAACGAGGCCGAGGAGACGACCGCCAGTGGCCTGGTGATCCCCGACACCGCCAAGGAGAAGCCGCAGCAGGGCACGGTCATCGCCGTGGGTCCGGGCCGCATCTCCGACGCCGGTGAGCGCATCGCGCTCGACGTCAACGAGGGCGACACCGTCGTCTACTCGAAGTACGGCGGCACCGAGATCAAGCTCGGTGGCGAGGAGTACCTGATCCTGGCGGCCCGCGACATCCTCGCGAAGGTCGAGTCCTAGCCACCACCTGCTCATCGCACATCGCAGCGCCGAGGAGGCACACGCCCTATGGCAAAGCAGTTGAAGTTCCACGAGGACGCCCGCCGGAAGCTGGAGAGCGGCGTCAACAAGTTGGCCGACGCGGTCAAGGTCACGCTGGGGCCCAAGGGCCGCAACGTCGTGCTCGAGAAGAAGTGGGGCGCCCCCACCATCACGAAGGACGGCGTGACCGTCGCCCGTGACATCGAGCTGGAAGAGCCCTACGAGAACATGGGCGCCCAGCTGGCGAAGGAGGTCGCGACCAAGACCAACGACGTCGCCGGTGACGGCACGACCACCGCGAC
>CAYVGE010000477.1:0-1822 GCA_964450395.1 uncultured Actinomycetota bacterium | reverse complement strand
GTCAGTTGCGGTTGCGGCGCTTGAACAGCGCACGGCGGGCGGCCTTGGCGAGCCGCTTGTCCGATCCCGCCCCGAGCGCCTCGAGCACCGGCGTGGTCCAGGGATCGTCTACGCGCCACAGCTGTTCGACGAGCCCAGCGTCGGCCCGATCGGCGAGGGCAGCCTCGGTGGCGGCATCGGGCCCGATGGTCACGAGCACCGAGGCCACCGACCGGACGAGACCCAGGCGAGGATCACCCGGCTCGGCGGGCAGCGGGTCCAGCCCCTGGTCGCGCAGCCACGCCATCACGAACGGGAGGTGTCGCGGGTCATCGGCGAGCTCGCGCACGGCGGGCTCGGCGTCGGCACCGAGGACCTCCAGCGCCTCGAACGCGACACCGACACGGTCAGGCCCGGAGGCCGTTCGTACGGCGGCAGCCAGCTCGTCAGCGGCCGTCGGTCGGTCGGTGAGCCAGCGCTCGACCTCCGCCTCGAACGCCGCCGGCGTCCAGCTGGCGACCGCGTCCAGCAGTTCGTCGGCGTTGGCGCCGGCGAGCGCCCCGGCGAGGGGCACGTCGAAGCCCTGCGCGATCAGCAGCGGACGCACGAACCACACCCCCAACGGCGTCAGGCTCAACTGTCCGCCGAGGCGACGCTCCTGGTCCAGCACGTCGACCTCGACCCGCACGTCGTCGCGGGTGACCAGACCGAGCCACACGAGACGATCCGCGAGCTGGCTCATGCCCCAGGCGACCGAGTCGGGCAGGCCCTCGCGGACCCAGTCCGACAGCTCGTCGAGGGCGTAGTCCTCGTCCAGTTCGTCGAGCGCGTCGTCGACCAACCGGTCGACCGACATGGGCCCACCGGCCACCAGCATCGTCGAGAGCAGATCGACGACGCCGTCGTCCAGGGTGTCCGCCCACCACCGCGCGCCGTACCGGTCGTCCCGTCCGCCGGCGACAAGGCCCAGGTTGATCATCTCGAGCACGATCGTGCGCCACCGCTCCAGCACCACCTCAGCGTCGTCGGCGTCGACTGGGACGGCCTCGCCCGTGCGAACGTGCGGCTCCATACGCGGGTCTGCAGTCTCCGCACCACCGCCCGCTCGGGCCGTGACCGCGGCCAGCTTCGCTCCCGCGCTGGTGCGCCGCAGTGAGCCGCCCTGCCGCCGTGCCAGCCCACCGGCCACGGCCAACCGGTAGACCAGGTCGACGCCGAGCAGGCGCGTGGAGCTCTGCGTGCGGAACGTGCGCCCGCCGATGGTCTCGTCATAGCGGTCGCCCGTGCCGAGCAGATCCACCAGGTGCTTGCCGTCCGCGAGCCTGAGGTTGCCCTGCTGCGTGAGTGGCCGGCGATCACCGAGCCAGGTGACGAACCGGGCGAGCTGGGTCATGGCCGGCGTCGCGAGCGCGCTCGTCGCCAGGGTCGCGTCGTCCGGCAACGCCACCGGCGGCAGCGTGACATCGCCCAACGCACCACCGAGGACACGGTCGCGTTCCGTCATCGGGCCGGCGTTGAAGTCCTCGATCCACGCCCCGACCGCCGCCTGATCCGACAGATCGATGCCGTCGTCGAGCATCGCCCGCACCAGGGCAGCGGCTGGACCGTCATCGTCCTCTAGCGGGCCCAGGACGTCGAAGGCGTCGTCGTCGACGGGCTGACCGGCATCATCGTCGTCGGTGCCGTACCAGGAGGCCGGCAACCCGTCGAGGTAGGCGACGTACTCGTCGATGTCGGTCGGCGATCCGTCGTCGAGTGCGGACCACAGCTGCCGTGACACGCCGCCGGCGATCATGTGCAGGATCTCGTGGCGGTCGTGGCCCTCCCCCTCGAGCCGGCGCGC
>CAYVGE010000476.1:0-1843 GCA_964450395.1 uncultured Actinomycetota bacterium | reverse complement strand
GCTGGCGCTGGACGACTCGGGACTGTCGGGGGCGGTCAAGACCAGCGGCGCCAAGGGCGTCCACATCTTCGTGCCGTTGCAGGGAGCGGATGCCGCCGACGCCGCCGCGGCCACACGCGCGCTGGCCGCCCGCGCCGAGCGACTCGACCCTGCGCTCGCGACGACGGCGTACGTCCGGGAGGAACGGGAAGGCAAAGTGTTCCTCGACTCGACACGGGCCGGCGGAGCGACGGTGGTCGCCGCGTACAGCCCGCGGGTGCGTCCCGGTACGCCGGTTTCGTTCCCCGTGGCGTGGGACGAATTCGAAGGCATCGCTCCGGGCGACTTCACCGTGCGCACGGTACCGGGGTTGATCGGCGACGCCGACCCGTGGGCCGAGCGGATGCCGCCGCCGCAAGAGCTGCCGCGTGAACTCATCGACGAGGGTCACACGATCCCGGTGGCGCGTGTGCAGGCCATGCATGAGGGCAAGCGACGCGCGCGTGCCGCCCGCCGCGACTGAACCGCTCGCCAAGCTCGGCTAGTACCTGTTCTCGCCTAGGCGCGGCCGTCCGACGGCGACGTAGACCAGCGCGCCGATGGTTCCGGCAAACAGAACGACGAGGAGCCAGATCGTCTTGTCGCCGTGCCGGAACGTGCCGTTCGGCGTGATGATGACATCCACCAGCGCCCAGATCCAGATCACGAGCAGCGCAAGAAACAGAACGATCCGAAGCATCGCCGCACTCTAGCGCGCGAAGGGGCGACGACCGCAATGACCCCGGAGCGGCTATGCGGCCTCCGCCGAATGGCGGTCGAGGAACGCGTACACGTCGGTGTCGTCGACGCCGGGAAACGTCCCTGGAGGAAGTGCGGCGAGCAGATGCGAGTGGGCGCGAGCGCTCGGCCGGGCATAGTCGGCCCATTTGGCGGCGAGTTCGGCCGGGGGGCGACGGCAGCACGACGGGTCGGGGCAGCCCGAACTGGCGCGATTGGTCGTCTCGCGTCCCTGGAACCATTTCGAGTGGGCGTACGGCACGCCGATGTCGATCGCGAAGTCGCCGGACGGCGTCCGCTCGACCTGGGTGGTGCACCAGTAGGTGCCGCGTCCCATGTCGGTGTACTGGTAGTGGGTCGCGTACCGGTCGGCGGCCGAGAAGACCCGGCGGGACGCCCAGTAGCGGCACACGATCTGTCCTTCGATCGCGCCGGTCACGTCCGTCGGGAACGTGACGTCGTCGTTCTCGTACGCCTTGTAGATGACTCCGTCCTCGCCGACCCGCATGAAATGGACCGGCAGGCCGAGGTGGTGGGTGGCGAGGTTGGTGAACCGGTGCGCAGCCGTCTCGTAGGAAACCGCGAATGTGTCGCGTAGGTCTTCGATCGCCAGTGCCTTGGCCGCCTTGGCCCGCTGGAGAAACTCGACCGTCGTCTCCTCGGGCATGAGCAACGCCGCTGCGAAGTAGTTGGCCTCGACGCGCTGGCGTAGGAACTCGGGGTAGTTCGCCGGATCGGTGTGGTTGAGCGCGACGTGGCCGAGTGTCTGAAGGATGATCGTGCGCGGATCGTGCCCGCTATGGTCGCTGGCGGGCAGGTAGATCCGGTGGTTCCGGGTGTCGGTGATGGACCTCGTTGCCGTGGGAAGGTCACTGACCCGGTGCAACGTGAAGCCGAGATATGACGTGATCTCGCTGACACCGCGTTCGGTCAGCGGCCCGCCGGAGTGGTCGACGGCTTTGGAGACCTTGGCCGCGATGCTCTCGATCTCAGCGAAGTAGTTGTCGCGATCGCGCATGTGCTGGCGTAGTTCGGCGTTCGCACGGCGAGCTTCGGGAAGCTGACGTTGTAGCCGCCCATCGCGAAG
>CAYVGE010000475.1:0-1844 GCA_964450395.1 uncultured Actinomycetota bacterium | reverse complement strand
GCGCAGTGAGCTCACCATCGTCGATGGCGGGCCGCTGTTGACCGTTGCGGACGCATCGGCTGTTGCGGGGCAGGTCGACGGGATCCTGCTGGTCATCGACGGCACCAAGCCGCAGGAGAACCTCCATCGGGTGCACGAGCGACTGCGGCTGATCTCCACTCCCCTGCTCGGTTATGTGCTCAATCGGGTGAGAGCGGGAGGCAGGGTCGTCTATCCCTACTACGGTTCTGACGAACCGACACCGTCCGGTTGGGTCAAGCGCATGAGTGCGAGCCCGCCAGCGGTGAACCTGACCCGCGGTGCACGGCCCGCTGAGACGGTGACGGACGGCGGCGAGCAAGGACGACCCGCCTGAGCGGCGCGGACCGATCGCGGCAGTGATTAAACTCGGGCCGCGAGTACCTTTCAAGGGGCGGATTCCAGTGAACGACGCAACACCGAGTAGGTGGTGGTTGCGTTGGACGAGCCGGACGAGGGCAGCGGGGGCGGCCAGTTGGCCGAGAAGCGGGCGCTGTATGCCCGGTTGATCGCTCGGGGGGTGAGCAACAGCGAGGCGTGCCGGCTGGTGGGGATCAACCGCAAGACCGGGACGCGTTGGCGGTACGGCCGCACGATCCGCAATAGCGGGGGCGAGGCGGTGCACTATCCGCCCGTGACCGCGATCAGTGATGTCCAGCCGGTGTCCGCGCGTTTCCTGTCGCTGAACGAGCGGGCCACGATCGCCGACCTGCACCACGGCGGTGAGAGCGTGCGGGCGATCGCTCGGGAGTTGGGCCGCCCACCGTCCACGGTCAGCCGGGAGCTACGCCGCAATCGCGACGACCACGGCCGCTACCGACCGCACACCGCGCACGAACAGGCCCGGACGCGGCGGGCGCGACCGCGGCCGCGGCGGGTCGCCACCGACCCGGTGCTGCGGGCCGTGGTGGAGGACCTGCTGGGCGTGAAGTGGAGTCCGGAGCAGATCGCCCACGAACTGAGCGTCCGGTTCGGGCACGACCGGTCACGGCGGCTGTGCGCAGAGAGCATCTACCAGGCGATCTACGACCCCAACACCCCGCTGCAGCGGCCCGCACGGACCGCGCTGCGCACCCGGCGACGCCGTCGCCGCCCCCACCCGACGGGGACGCAACGTCGCGGCCGGCTGCGTGACATGACGATGATCGAGCAGCGTCCGGCCGAGGTCGCCGACCGCGCCGTAGCCGGCCACTGGGAAGGCGACCTGATCATGGGCGCCGGGAACCGGTCGGCGATCGCGACACTTGTTGAGCGGGCGTCGCGGTACGTCGTCCTGGTGCACCTGCCCGACGGCCACACCGCGAACTGGGTCCGCGACGGCGTCGTCGCGGCGTTCACCGCCCTGCCGGTGTCGCTGCGCCGGACATTGACCTGGGATCAGGGCAAGGAGATGGCCCAGCATCTCGAGATCACGGCCGCGACCGGGATGCCGGTGTACTTCTGCCAAGCCCACTCGCCATGGCAGCGGGGGTCGAACGAGAACATGAACGGGCTACTACGCCAGTACTTTCCCAAGGGCAGTGACCTGAGTCGACACACCGCCGAGGACCTGGCCACCGCCCAGATGCAGCTCAACACCAGACCTCGCAAGACGCTGCAGTGGGCGACCCCCGATGCCCTCGTCGGCGCGCTACTGTCGACCCCCTCAGCAGACGACCGTTGCGACGACCCCTAGATTCCGCCCCATCACGGTGGGGCCAAATGGAGTTGTCATTCTCAGGCTGCCCGAGGCGTGGATCGCCCCGCCGTACCTGCGGCAACTGCGCGAGCTCGTCCGCTACCGCGCGAAGCTGGTCGCGCTGCGCTCGGGGCTGAAGGCCCAGGTT
>CAYVGE010000474.1:0-1860 GCA_964450395.1 uncultured Actinomycetota bacterium | reverse complement strand
ACGTCCTGCCCCCGTCGTCTAGCGGCCCAGGACGCCGCCCTCTCAAGGCGGTAACGGCGGTTCAAATCCGCTCGGGGGTACCACACAGAAGTTCGCTGAAACGCCAGAATCTAAGCGTTTAGGCACTGACAACGCCTCCGGCCCGTGCCGGAGGCGTTGTCGTTCGGGGCCATTCGCGCACAGTTCGCGCACAGATTCCTAGCTTGCGCCGGCGACGAGGGCTGCGAACGCGGCGGCGGCCTGCTCGCCCTGCTGCGGCAGGACGTGCGCGTAGACCTGCGCCGTGAAGGCCTCCGAGGCGTGCCCGAGCCGCCGTGAGACCACGTGCAGCGGCACGCCCGCGGCCAGCAGCAGCGTCGCGTGCGTGTGGCGGAGCGCGTGGAGGGTGATCCGAGGTAGCGGTCGCGGAGGACGCTGCTCGCGCTCGGCCTGCTCCTGCGCATGGCGCTGGCACCGCTCGACCGCTCGCGTGAACGCGCGGGAGACCGAGTTGGGGTGGATCGGTGTGCCGTCCTCGTGGGCGAGCACGGCGCGGTGCTCACGCCACGCCGGTCCGGCCGCCAACCGGTCGCGGCGCTGCTGGGCTCGCTGCTCGCGGAGCACCCCCACGGTGCCGGGATCGACGTCGATGGTCCGCCGGCCACGGACGGTCTTGGCCCTGGCGACGGTGACGGTTGCGGCCTCGAGGTCGACGTCACGCCATGTGAGCCGCGCGACCTCGCTTCGTCGCATGCCGGTGTGGGCGACCAGGTGCCACACCCGTCCCCACCTCGGTTCGTGCTCGACCGCCCAGGCGAGGAAGTGGCTGAGCTCGTCGGCGGTCCACGTGGCGACCTCGGGCTGCTCGGCGTGCGACGGCGCGGTGTGCGCGCCGGCGGCCGGGTTGGTGCGGATGACCTGGTCCTCCACGGCGTCGCCGAGGGCCCGGCGAAGGGTCGTGTGGATGCGATGCACGGTCGAGTCGGCCAGCGGCTTCCCACCGCGGCCGCCCTCCGCCCGCAGCTTCGCGTAGGCCCCCTTGACCGTCGTGCGGTCCAGCGCCTGGATCGGCACGGCCCCGAGCAGCGGGACGAGGTAGACGCGACAGTGCATCGCGGCGGTCTCGTGGCTTCGCTCGGTCATCTGCGGCGGCCGCACGGTGTCGAGCCACCGGTCGAGGTAGTGGGCGAGGGTCTCGCGGCTGCGTTCGACGGCGGTGCCGTCACGCACGCGGCCCTGGAGGTCCGCGAGCGCGGCGAGCGCCTCGGCCTTGGTGGCGAAGCCCTGTCGCGTCCGTTGCCGGCGTGGTGCGCCGGGCGGGGCCACGTCGACGCGGAAGGACCACGAGTAGTCGGTGTAGCCGCAGTCGCCGCACCGCTTGCCCTCGACGGTGCTGTTGCAGCGCCCGCAGCGCTTGAAGACGTTGCCCTCACGCACGGTTGCTCCTTCGTGCTCGCGTCCGGCACCCCACCGCGTCGGACCTGCCAGCGTCCCCGCCCCAGCACCAGCCGTCGACGGCGCGACGAGCCGGCCTGTGGATTGCTGGCCTGCGTCGGCTCAGTCCGTCGGCGACGCTGTGCCGGCAGGCACGCGCCCGACCAGGCTCAGCAGTCCAGCGACCGGCACCAGGAGCCGCCGACCGATCGTGAGCACCGGCAGCTCACCGGCGGCTGCGGCGCGGTACGCGCCGCCTCGGGAGATGCCGAGCACCGCTCCGGCCTGGGGCACGGTGATCGTCGCGGGTGCGTCGGGGCCGGTCAGGTCGGCGAGCGTGATGTCGTCGTTCGGTGTCATGGCGTCCTCTCGTGTCGGCTCTCATGACGAGAAGGCCGTCCAGCCTGCGTGCCCGTGACACCCGGTGCCGCATCGGTCCTGCTGGAA
>CAYVGE010000473.1:0-1861 GCA_964450395.1 uncultured Actinomycetota bacterium | reverse complement strand
GGCGGCCTCGTGCGGCGGCAGCAGGCCGAAGATCCAGTTGGCCAGCGCGACGCCGCTGGAGCACATCTCGGCGGCGTGCCGCTCGTCGTCGGTCAGCGGGCTGGCCAGCACGAGCAGGGCGTGCTGGAGGGCCGGGCCGGCCTGGGGGTCCTCCTGGTCGGCCGTGCGGATGCCCTGGTCGTGCGCGCGGACCAGCGCGGCCTGCTGCTGGTCTGTCAGCTCGGCGATCATGCGCTCGAGCCCGTCGACGCCTCCGGCGTGCGCGTCGGCTTCCAGCCCGGAGGTCCACGCCGCCAGCGACGGCGAGTGGGCGGACAGGCCCCGCTGGCGCAGGTAGCCGGTGCCCAGCATGAAGCAACGGTCGCGGACCCAGCCCTCGAGCGCCTGGTCGACCGGCGGGTCCTCCCACAGCTCGCTGTAGACCGCGCGCATGAGCGCCTCGATCTCCACCGGTGAGGCGAGCATCCTGCGCGCGCACGCGTGCGCTGCGGTGACGGTCCGGTGGTACGCCTCCGCGAGCGCGATCGCGTCACCGTCGGCTACCGCGTGCACCAACCTCGCGTCGTCGGTGCCACGATGATCGGTGAGGTCGGTGCGTAGCACGTGGTCCTCCAGCTTCGACCGCTAGGACAGGCCATGTGTGTGCATGGTGCCACCACCGAAGCGCACACAGGACATCTCCACCAGCCTAGGGTGCCCGGTTCGCCCTTGAAAGGCCCTACGATCTGGTCGGTGATCCAGCCACCGTAGGATCCTCCAGCCTGACCCCGCACGCGGTGGCCGTCAACCTTGGCACACGTCCACCGGTCGGGGGTGGACCGTGCGGCGCTCGGCGGGCACCTCGTCGCCGGGTGTTGGGAGACGCGCCGGACGGGGCCGGAGGATCGACACGCGGTGGCGGGGGCGGTCCCGGACCGGTCCCGTGCGGGGCCCTGTGGCCGTCGTGGCAGGTGTGCCGTCCGGGCTCCTCTCGGGGTGGTCATGCCCAGGCAATGATCTGGTAATGGCCGCTGCGGCGGCGCGGCTGCGGCTGGTGGGTCGGCCATGTCGAGGGTAGGAATGGTGCAGGGTCTACACGTAGTGAGGCAGTGGTGAACGCGAGCAACCGAAATCGACTCCTGATCGGCCTGCTGGTCGCCCTCGGGCTGCTGTGGCTGCTCAACCCGGTCCGCAGCGGGACGCCGATCACCTACGACCAGTTCCAGCAGGCGGTGCGGGACGGCGAGGTCGAGTCGGTCACCTTCACCGGGCAGTCGATCGACGGCACCTACACCGAGGAGGGCCAGGAGGCCAACGACGACGTCTCGTCGTTCACGTCGACCCTGCCTCCCGAAGCGGTGATCGGGCAGCAGGGCATCCAGTCGTTCCTCGAGGAGAACGACGTCCAGATCGACGCCCGCGTCGAGGGCGAGAGCATCTTGTCGCTCCTGCTGTTCTTCGGGCTGCCGGTCCTGCTGTTCGTCGGCTTCTTCTGGTACCTCAACCGGCAGGCGCGCGGGCAGATGGGACCGCTGTCACGGATCGGCAAGTCGACCGCGCGGCTGTGGAAGCCGCACGAGCCCGCCACCCGGTTCGGCGACATCGCCGGCTACAAGGAGGTCAAGCAGGAGATCAAGGAGGTCGTCGACTTCCTGCGCGAGCCCGACCGGTTCCGCCGCGCCGGCGCCGAGGTGCCCAAGGGCATGCTGCTGGTCGGCCCGCCCGGGACCGGCAAGACGCTGCTGGCCAAGGCGACCGCGGGTGAGGCCGGGGTGCCGTTCATCTCGGTCACCGGTTCGGACTTCATGGAGATGTTCGTCGGCGTCGGTGCCAGCCGCGTCCGTGACCTGTTCAAGACCGCCCGGGAGAACGCGCCCTCGAT
>CAYVGE010000472.1:0-1905 GCA_964450395.1 uncultured Actinomycetota bacterium | reverse complement strand
GTCACCGGTATGGCCGAAGTCGTCAAGGCCGGCTTCATCGCCGATCCGGTCATCCTGGATCTCATCGAGGACGACGTCGCCGCCGCCACCCGGCCGGACGGCCGTCACACGCGCGAGCTCGTGGAACGGTCGATCCGGATGAAAGCCGCCGTCGTCGCCGCCGACCTGCGCGAGGCCGGTGAGCGGGAGATGCTGAATTACGGCCACACACTGGGACACGCCATCGAGAAGGTGGAGCGGTACCGGTGGCGGCACGGTGCTGCGGTGTCGATCGGCATGGTGTTCGCCGCCGCACTCGCCCGCGCCGCGGGGCGACTCGACGACGCCACCGCCGATCGTCATCGGACCGTGCTCGAAGCGCTCGGCCTGCCGACCTCGTACGAGGCGGCCGCCTGGCCCCGCCTGCACGAGGCGATGAAGGTCGACAAGAAGGCCCGCGGGGATCGGCTGCGGTTCGTCGTGCTGGACGGGTTGGCCAAACCTGGTGTGCTCGAGGCGCCCGACCCCGAGCTGCTGACCGCCGCCTACGCGGAGGTAGGACGATGACAGCGACCGTGCTCGTGCTCAACGGACCGAACCTCGGCCGGCTCGGATCGCGGGAACCCGAGGTCTACGGTTCGGCGACGTTCGAGACGCTGATCAAGCAATGCCAGGAGACCGCTGCCGACCTCGGCCTGGTGGTCGACGTGCGGCAGACCGACGACGAGGCCCAACTGGTGCGGTGGCTGCATGAGGCCGCCGACGAGTCGTGGCCGGTGGTGCTGAACCCCGCCGCGTTCACGCACTACTCGTACGCGCTACGCGATGCGTGCGCGCAGTTGCGTGCGCCGCTGATCGAGGTACACCTCACGAACCCGGCCGCTCGCGAGGACTTCCGACACACCAGCGTCGTCGCCGGCGTCGCGACCGGCACCATCGCCGGGTTCGGCACCGACTCGTACCGACTCGCACTGATCGCGCTGGCGGGCATCCTCGGAGCGGGATCGTGAGCCTTCGGGTGAGGCGTGCGGGGGAGGGCGATCTCGAGCCGATGGCCGAGGTCCTGGTCCTGTCCGAGAACGAACGGCGCCGCGAGGCCGGGTTGGAGCCCATATCGACGCTGGAGCAGGCCCGTGACGTGGTGGCCGGCCGCTTGACCGCGCTCGGTGGTCGGGGCCTGGTCGGGTGCGACGGCTCGCATGTGATGGGGATGATCACAGGTGTGCCGGCGCGGCAACACGACGGCGCCGGTCCATCCATCGTGCCGGGCAGACTGCATGTGAGCCTGCTCGCGGTCGTACCGGAGGCATGGGGTAGGCGGCTGGGCTCGCGCCTGCTGACCGTGCTGCTGGACGGTGCACGGCAGGCCGGATTCATCGACGCGCAGCTGTGGACGCACGAGTCGAACGAGCGTGCGATCGCGCTCTACGAACGGTTGGGCTTCGCCCGCACCGGCCGGACCAAGCTCGACGAGCATGGCGAGCTGATTGCCCACTGGTCTCGCACCCTCTACTGAATGACCACGTTAAGCACGGAGTTCCCGGCCAAACCCCGTCTACAGACCGCGCAAGACAGGGAAGGCACGTGCAAGGCGGCCAACCAGTGGGGCGGTCGCGCCTGAGTGGCCGGGCGATCGGGCGGACGCCTACAATTTCGTGGTGCCTGAGATCCATGCCGCCCGACGCGCCCGTGTCGCCGAAGCGCTGAGCGCGCACGACGCCGACGCCGCCCTGATCACCAACCTCGTCAACGTCCGCTACCTCACCGGTCTTGCCAGCAGCAATGCCGCGGTGCTGATCGGCGCCGACGGCCCGGCCGTGCTCGCGACCGACGGCCGCTACACCACGGCGGCCAAGGAGGCCGCGCCCGACGTTGAGCTGGTGACTGAGCGTGCGGTGGCCACCGCGCTGGCCGAACGGGCCGCCG
>CAYVGE010000471.1:0-1911 GCA_964450395.1 uncultured Actinomycetota bacterium | reverse complement strand
TTCTGCTAGCCCGCTGACTCGGCGAGCGTCGAGTCGTTCAACGGCCGTGTCCGGGATGAGCTGGTCAACATCGAGCAGCTCGGGTCCCTCGTCGAGGCTCGAACCGCGCCGGGTTTTTCCGCAGTTCCTGGTCGGAAGCTGGCGTACCGACTACAAACACCAACCTGTCCAAGCTCCCATGAGAGCGCGATCAGCTATCGGGGGCCCCTCACGGGCTCGCGCGGCTTGGCGCCGGAGATAGGCACGCGGCACACGGCTGCCAGACCGGACTCGCTCCGCACCAGTGCTGCGAATCTCCAATACCCCCGGATGCTCACCCGTCGCGGCCGTGAGGCCGGGGTGAAGGTGCACGCGCACATGTTCTGCCGCACCTTCGCGCACCTGTGGAAGGTCATAGCGGCTCCGACGACGACCTCATGCCGGGACGCCCACTGGCGATTGTCGCTGGGCGCGACGATCGTCGGGCCGGACCTCGCCGTGGCCTCGATCGCGGTCGGCGAGGATGCGGTCATCGCAGGGACGTCGGCGGGCCGCGTCGTGGGCCCCGGCGATGCCCGGGCGGGCGCTATCGGTTCCCGATCCACAGGTCCTGCCGGACCACGGGGAGGAAGTCGAGGCCGGCGTACACACGGCGTCCGTCGTTGCTGCTCACGAGGGTGGTGGGTCGGTCGGGCTCGGCGAGGCAGGCGGCCGTGATGTCGCGTCCGTACCCGCGGCCGCGGCACTCGGGGCGGGTCGAGACCAGGGCCACGACCGACAGTTCCGGCGCGATGAAGCGGGCCGCTGTGGCCACTGCTTCGTCACCGGCGTAGCCGACGAACAGATCTACCCGATCGTCGCCGGCGATGGGCGGTGCGAGGCAGCGTGGTCCTGCCCCGAAGGGTTGCAGCTCGGGGATGGGGTAGGCCTCGACCAGCGTCCGTTCCATGGCCTCGAGCTCGGCCGGGTCCTCCACCCGGCTGATGCGCAGGTCCGAGACCGGTGCTGGTGCCGGCCGCGGGGGGCGGACCATCAGTGGCGGGTGACCGGCGAGGTGCAGCCCGATGCGGCGCAGGTCGGGCGACGGGTAGGCGCAAAACAGCAACCACGGTCCGCCATCGGTGCCGGCGAAGAAGTCCCGGGCGGCGTCGGCGAGGTGTTCCACGTCGTCCATGCGCAGCGGTCGGCTGAGATGGCCGATGTTGCCGTAGCCGGTGGGGGACCCCGTGTCGGTCAGTTGCAGTCCGAGGTCGCCGTCGGTGTGGACCCGCCCACCGGCTGCCATGGTGAGGGCGGCGAAGCCGGTCCGGTCGGTCGCCATGTGGTCTGCGATCACCGTGTCACCGGGGGGCGGATCCGTTCGCCCATCCTCGAGCCGCTCGTCATCCGCACCGCTCACGAAGCTGATTCAACTCCTGCTGACGGGACGACGCTAGGGTCAGATGCTCTATTCGACCCGGACGGTGTCGCCATCCCGCTTCCGCGCACATGGCCCGCGACCCGCTGGAGGTCAAACCGCGGGCCGCGGCGAGGCTTTGCGGCCCTCCTCGCTGGTCTCGACGTCGACGTCCTACACCACCTGACCGTGCTTTCGCCGACCGTGCACACCACACCGACGGCCGCGCCCCCTCATGAACGTCCTACTGACCTCGAGTCCCCGGCTCGACGCCGTGGAAGCGCACGGTAGCCCCGGATGTAGTGAGGTCTGTGGGACCATGCTCGCGGCCGCCGAGAGCAGACACCCTGACGTCGAACCCGTGGGACCGGCTGCCGGAGCGGTCGTTCAGACGCCTCGCGACGGTGTGTGTGTGGCCTATGGTTCGTCGAAGGTGTCGCCGAGTGCGTCGTTGACCCGCGCGATAGCGGCGCGCTCGTTGTCGTCCCAGGGTTGCTCATCGATGCGCGCAACGGCGACCCGGTCGTCACGCGCGA
>CAYVGE010000470.1:0-1917 GCA_964450395.1 uncultured Actinomycetota bacterium | reverse complement strand
CGCGGCAGCGGTCATCGGACCGGCCGGGGGGCACGCTGCTCGCGCCAGCGAGGAGGGCGGGCGATGACCACGCTGCCCCACATCACCGCCGGCGAGCTCGCCGCGCTGGTGTCCATGCCCGCGGCGGTCGACGCGCTCGACGCGCTGTTCGCCACCGACGACACGACCAGCGGCCCGCTCCGCACCCATCACGCCGTGCCTGGCGGTGACCTGCTGCTGATGCCCGCCGCCTCGCCCGCCGGCGTCGGCGTCAAGCTGGTGACCGTGACCCCCGGCAACCCCGGGCGGGACCTGCCCCTGATCCACGGCGTCTACGTGCTGTTCGCGCCCACCACCCAGGCGCCCGTCGCGCTCATCGACGGCGCCGCGATCACCGGGCTGCGAACCGCCGCCGTGTCCGGCGTCGCCACGCGCCACCTGGCCCGCCCCGACGCCCGCCACCTGGTCGTCATCGGGGCCGGCACGCAGGGGCGCGCGCACGTCACCGCCATGCGTGCCGTGCGACCGATCGACCGCGTCACGGTCGTGTCCCGTTCGGACGGCCCGGCCACCCGCCTGGTCGACGACCTGCGGGCGTCCGGCGTCGCGGCGGCGGTGGGCACCCCCGACGCGGTCGCGACGGCCGACATCGTCTGCACCTGCACCACCAGTGCCACGCCGGTCGTGACCGGCGACCGGCTGCCCGACGGCGTGCACGTCAACGCCGTCGGCGCCTACCGGCCCGACACCCGCGAGCTGGACACCGCGACCATGCGCCGCGGCCGCATCGTGGTCGAGCAGCGCGAGGCCGCCCTGGCCGAGACGGGCGACCTGTGCGTGCCGATCGCCGCCGGCGATCTGACCCCCGACGCGATCGTCGCGGACCTCGCCGAGGTCGTGGCCGGCGCCACCGTGCGCCGCGACGACGGCGACGTGACCGTCTTCACCTCGGTCGGCCTCGCCGTCGAGGATCTGGCCATCGCCGCGGCGGCGGTGCGCGCCCGCGGCGGCGCGACCGTTTGACACGGGCGCCCCGCAGGGACGATGCCTGCAGCCCGTGACCTGCGAGGAGGCACCCGTGGCTGCGCGCACGACCCCACCGTTCCGGGCCGACCACGTCGGCTCGCTGCTGCGACCCAAGGCCCTGCTGCAGGCGCGGGAGGACCATGCCGAGGGCCGCCTGTCGGCTGACGACCTTCACGCCATCGAGGACGCCGCCATCGCCGAGGTGGTGCAGATGCAGGAGCGCGTGGGCCTGCAGACCGCGACCGACGGCGAGTTCCGCCGGTCGTCGTGGCACATGGACTTCATCTACCAGCTCGGCGGCGTCACGGCCGTCGAGTGCAACATCACCGTGAGGTTCCGCAACCGCGAGGGCGGGCTCGAGTTCACCCCCGCGGCCCTGCGCGTCGACGAGCCGATCACGCTGGAGCACCCGATCTTCGCCGACGCCTTCGGCTACCTGCAGCGGCAGGTGACCACGGCGACGCCCAAGCTGACCATCCCGTCGCCCAGCATGATCCACTACCGCGGCGGCCGGGCCTCGATCGACGAGTCGGTCTACCCGGACATGGACGGCTTCTGGCGCGACCTGACCGGCGCCTACAACCAGCAGGTCATGGCGCTGTACGAGCAGGGTTGCCGCTACCTGCAGTTCGACGACGTCAGCCTGGCCTACCTCAACGACCCCCAGCAGCGCGAGCACGTCCGGGCGATGGGCGGCGACCCCGACCGCCAGCACGTCGAGTACATCCGCCAAATCAACGAGGCGCTGGCCGGCATGCTCGACGACATGGCGATCACCACGCACATGTGCCGCGGCAACTTCCAGTCGTCGTGGGTCGCCGAGGGCGGCTACGACTTCGTGGCCGAGGCGCTGTTCAACGAGCTCGACGTCGACGGCTTCTTCATGGAGTGGGACGACGAGCGCTCCGGCGG
>CAYVGE010000469.1:0-1929 GCA_964450395.1 uncultured Actinomycetota bacterium | reverse complement strand
GGCCGCGTCCACCGGTCCGGCGCGCCGCGGCACGCAGCGGCGGGCGCGCACCTAGGTCGTGTTTGGTGGATGGCGGGTGAGGTCGCGGAGCCAGATCCGCATCGAGGCGACGTCGATGGTGCCGCAGTAGATGTACTCGCGTTTGTCGCTGCGCATGGCGACCGCCCGGTGCGCCTTGAGCTTGCGGATCGCCCGCTCGACGGTGTTTCGCTGCCGGTAGGCGTCGGCGTCGAACGCCGGAGGCCGGCCACCCGCTGACCCGCGCCGCCGCCGGTTGGCGGTCTGATCGGCCGGCTCGGCGATCACCGCCCGGATCCGCCGTCGCCGCAGCAGATCGCGGATCCGCCGCGCCGAGTACGCCTTGTCACCCAGCAGCACCCCAGGGCGGGTGCGTGGCCGGCCCCGCCCGCGGCGGCGGATGCGCAGCTGGGCCAGCAGCGGGGTGAACCCCAACGCGTCGCCGCGCTGCCCGGCGGTCACGACCCGCGCGAGCGGCCGACAGCGCGGGTCGGCGAGCAGGTGGAGCTTGGTGCTCAACCCGCCGCGGGACCGCCCGATCGCCTCGCGATCCCGCCGCCCAGCGCCGTCGGTGGGCGGATCCTTGTCATTCGACGCCGCCCCCTGTGTGGCCCGACGCCGCCGTGGCGCCCTCCAGGACGCCGACCAGCCGGCCGGCTGGCACGTCGACCGGTGGCCGATGCCGCGCGCCGGCCGCGTCGTGGTGCGCGCGGACGACCGTGGAGTCGATCCCGACGGTCCAGGCGTCACCGTCGTCGGTGTCGCAGCCGACGCGCAGCCCGTCCAGGACGCGTTCCCAGGTGCCATCCGCTGACCAGCGGCGATGCCGGTAATACACCGTCTCCCACGGCCCGTAGGTGGCGGGCATGTCCCGCCACGGCGCGCCGGTGCGGGTGCGCCACAGCACCCCGTTGACCACCTGGCGGTGGTCGCGCCACTGGCCGCCACGTCGCGGTGTCCGGTCCGGCAGCAGCGGCTCGAGCAGCGCCCACTCGGCGTCGGTCAGATCATGTCGCTTATGCATGCCAGCGGTCTACCGAACCGCACCACGAAACCGACGCAACCCCAACCGTCAAACACGACCTAGGCCGTTCTTCGAACACCGATTGAAGAACGGACCGTAACCGTTGGCCACAAACGGAAGCCGGCAGCAACGCACGCGACTACCGCCGAACCGATACATGGCACATCCGAAGGAAAGAAGTGGCCATGGGCGACAAGCTGCGAGCCCTCTGGCACTCCACCGCGTGGGCTCGCATCGCGGTCGGCACCAGCGACAGGCTTCGGCGGTCGCCCAGTCGCGCTCGACGGTGTTGCGTTCGCCGGTAGGCATCGCCGTCGACCCCACACGGGCGGCCACCGCGACGGCCGCGACGCGCGCGGTTGGCCTGCTAGTCGGCGCGTTCGGGGATGGTGTGGGCGATCTTGCGGCGCCGCAGCAGCGCCCGGTTTCGCGCAGGAGCTGTACGCCTTGTCCGCCACGACGCGATCCGGGCGGGTGCGTGGCCGTCCCGCACCGGGCCGGGGCACGCGGATGCCGGCCAGTACCCTGGCGAACTGGGTGGTGTCGTTGGTCTGTCCCGCGGTGACACAGACCGCCGACACCCGGTGGCGGCCGTCGCTGGCGCCGTGAATCTTGGTGGTCAACCCGCCCCCGCGACCGCCCCCGGGCGTGATCGTCGGGTTCGTCAGGCCGTGGTCGGGCACCTCGGGAACGACGGGACCCGCAGAACAGCGATCCCGCGAAGACGCGCTCGACCGGATGGAGGCGGAACTCGAGCGCGGCGACCACGCCGAAGCTGCCGCCGCCTGCGCGGATCGCCCAGTACGGATCGGGATGGGTCGTCGCATCGATGCGGCGCAGCTCACCGTCGGCCGTGACGATCTCCGCCGCGAGCACGCTGCTCGCCG
>CAYVGE010000468.1:0-1931 GCA_964450395.1 uncultured Actinomycetota bacterium | reverse complement strand
ACGGGCCGTGCTAACGGCTTGCTAACGAGCCTCCGGCGTCACATCCCGCTCCGCCCCGTGGCCTCCCCGTCTGGGAGGAGTGCGGATGCGAGGGCACGTCTACAAGCGCGGGCGGTCGTGGACGGTGGTGTACGACCTGGGCCAGCAGCCACGGTCGCGTTGCGGGGCGTGCGGCTGGGCGGCGTGGGAGCCGACGCCGCGCCACCGCTGTCCGCACTGCGGTGGCGAGGTGTCCTCGTCGCGTCAGCGCCGGCAGCGGTCGACCGGCGGGTTCCCCGACCGCGCGTCCGCTGAAGCGCATCTGGCGCAGCGGCTGGCCGAGCAGGCACGCGGCGGTGTCGTGATGCGGTCGGACGTGACCGTGGGGGAGTACCTGCAGCGGTGGCTGGAGGTGCAGCGCAGCCAGCTCGAGCCGTCCACGTGGCTGAACTACCGCCGCCGCATCGCCCGCTACTTCGAACCTGCGCTCGGGGCGATCCTGCTGCAGGAGCTGCGTGTGCAGCAACTCAACGAGCTGTACGCGGCGCTGAAGGCCCGCGGCGGGGCCAAGGGCCAGCCGCTGTCGGTCGCCACGGTGCGGCGGCTCCACGCCGTGCTGCACAAGGCGCTCAACGACGCGGCCAAGCAGGACCTCGTGGCCGTCAACGTGGCCGGCAAGGCGACGCTCCCCAAGCGCGACGTCCACCTCGACGCGCCGACGACCAACGTGCCGGCCGCGTGGACGGCCGAGGAGCTGCGCCGCTTCCTCGCGCTCATCGAGGGGCACCGCTCCGAGATCCCGTTCGTGCTCGCTGCCAGCACCGCGATGCGGCGCGGGGAGGTCGCGGGGCTGACGTGGGGGGACGTCGACCTGGACCGACAGACGCTGTCGGTCAAGCACGGGCTCGGTGTCGCGGGCAAGCGGCTCTACCACAAGCTCACCAAGACCAACCGGCCGCGCACGATCAGCATCGATGCTCGCACCGTCGCGGCGCTGCGCACCCAGCGACGGCTGCAGGCGGAGCAGCGGTTGGCGTGGCCGGGCGAGTGGGCGGACCAGTGGGGGCTGGTGTTCACGCGGCCCGACGGCCGACCGCTGAACCCGCAGCAGCTCACCGACGACTTCCGCAAGCTCGTCGCCGCCAGCGACCTCCGTCGCATCCGGCTCCACGACCTGCGGCACACCCACGCGACGCTGCTGCTCCAGGCCGGCGTCCCCGTCAAGGTCGTCGCCGATCGCCTCGGTCACGCCGATGTCGCCATGACGCTGAACACCTACGCGCACGTACTGCCGGCGATGGACGCCCACGCCGTCGCCACCTTCGTCGAGCACGTGTACGGAGACCACGATGCCACCTGAGTCCTGAGCAGGATCCCCAGGCAACTGAATCCCTCACGACCATGACCCACACCATCGACACCATCGACACCATCGACACCATCGACCACTCACTACCCGAACCGACGACCACAGCGACGCACTGATGATCGACCTGAGAGCCCATCGACACATGATCTCAGCAGACCCAAGCGAACTCACAGACTTGCACCGCCGTGCACGCGTCGACGCGTCAACGCATCGACAGGCTTTCCGCACCGGCGCCGCACCCCGTCCACACCGCGGAGGTGACCGATGAGCCACGACCAGCAGGCCGCCCGCGTCAACGTCAGCGATGACGACTGGATCGCGTTTCGGACGGTCGCGATGCGCCAACGGCGGAGCATCGCCGACTACCTCGGCGAACTCGTCCGTCGCGAGCTTGCTAGCCCGGCCAGGAAGCCTGACGAGCCAGCCCCCGAGGAACGGAAGCCAGCCCGCCGCAAGTCGTCGGCTCCCATCCTGCTCGCTGACCAGGAGCTGTTGACCAGTCTCCCGGGATCGCGGCCACAGTTGCCACCGTGAGAGGAGTGATCCGCCTGAGGGTCATCAGCGTGACCGGCAAGGACCCACG
>CAYVGE010000467.1:0-1935 GCA_964450395.1 uncultured Actinomycetota bacterium | reverse complement strand
TCTGCTATGTGATTGGCAGGTGGGACTGACGGCCCGTGGGCCTCTATGAGAGTCACGTCGCTGGAGGCGGTCGAAGCCCCAGCCCGGCTGCGCACGGCGGCGCCGCAGGGTTCGTCGTTCGCGCGGGAGCCCCAATCAGCATGTCGATGCACAAGATGTGCGCGACCGCTGGCCGCGTCCTTGCCGGCGAGATGCTGGCCGCAGCGGCGAAGGGAATGCGCGAGGCGGATGGTCACGGGCACGTAAGGGTGGAGGACGTCGGCCAGGCGTTCCATCGACACGGCGCCCTGCTCGGCGTGACGATGGATGAAGTCGCCGAAGTACTCGGGATCCGTCGGGAGTTGCGGTAGTTCTCTCGCAGCTCGTGGGTCAGCTCGAGGAAGTCGGGCAGCGCTGCGCTCGCCCATTCACCGCGAGGACCGTCACGCCGAACGATGGATCGACGAGCACGAGGTCCGCCTCGGCCTCCTCCGGCCGCCCACCCCGGCCGATGGTCATGACCACCTGTGGCAGGACGATCACCCTGTCGCGCAATTGGTCGATCGCCCACCGCCACAGCGTGGTTCCGCAGGCGGCGTACTCGGCGACCACCGCGGCGCCTCGGGTTGCGACCTCGCCAAGCATTTTCCCGTGCCGACTCATGCGACTGAGCGGCCCTACGTACGTGCCGCTGATCGCAACGGTCCGTCAGTCGGCTGCAGCCTCCTGGTCCCGCAGCCAGCGGGCGACCTCATGCGTGTACTGGTCGTAGTCGGTGAGCAGCTGAGTCAGGGCGTTCGCGAGCATGTCCCTGATCCGGGAGAGCCGCTCGACGACGACGTCGGGATTGACCGTGCTGGTCACGACGCCATCAGCTCGAGCGCCCAGTCGCGCAACCACTGGGTGTCCATCTTCTCGGTCGCTGCGCCTGCGAGAAGGCGGTCTGCCATGCCTGGCTCACGCTCGAAGAGCACGTCACCGTGCAGCAGCGCTTCCACCGACGCGACTGGTGCAGCCCGACCCAGACCGAGCAGATCGATGGCGTCGAAGCGCGTCAGGTCGGACAGTTCGGCAAGTAGCTCGAGCGTGGAACGACCACGCTTGGTGAGCACCGCGATATGGAGGTCTCGCGCATGGTCGCGAACGGGACCGTTCACTGCGCTGCCGAACGCCACGAGGAGAGCGACGTGGTGACGGTCGCACACTGTGGTAAGTGCGCCGCTGGCGGCTGCGGCCCGGAGCGTCTCGAGCGCATGCGTCGGCGTCGTCGCGGTCATATGAGACGTGCCTAGCCATCTGCCGTCAGCGGATCGAGTACCTCGGCCTGCCTGTACTGCACCCGATCACGTGGCGGACAACGCGCTCGACAACCTGGTCGTCGCGCATGCGCGATGCAACAACGACAAACGAGCCGCGCTCGACCTCGTCGGACGTTGATGCCAGTGGTTCAACCCGGGTGGTCGCGCATCGCAGGACCAGAACCACATCGCAGCCGGACGAGAGCACGCCCGGTGTGGATCAGATGAACCGAGCGAGCGCCGCCAGGCTGAGGACCGTACCGATCATCGCGACGATCATCTGACGGGTCTGCTGCGCCAGGGCCGCCACCAGTTCGCCACGTGTCGCGGCGAGCAGTTCGTGGCGCGTCGCGTCGATCTTGGCCTCCAGCCGCCCGAATCGTGCGTCGATCTGAGTGAAGCGAGCCTCGAGGCGGGCGTCCTGTGCCTGGAATGCCATGTCGAGATACTCGCGGGTGACGACGTCACCCCACCCGGTCGGCGGGAGATGCGCCATCAAGGTCGCGGCCTCGTCGGCACCCAGCACCTCGTCGAGCCGCTGGTGCAGCGCATGTCTCGTGCGTTCATCGATGGCCATCATGCCCCCGGCCGCAGGGGAGGATCAACGGCAGGGTGTCGCGTGCTCCCTCACATCACCAGTGCAGCACGACGAAGGCTG
>CAYVGE010000466.1:0-1942 GCA_964450395.1 uncultured Actinomycetota bacterium | reverse complement strand
GGCCGCCGTCGACTTCCATCCCGGACGCCAGTAAGCGCTGTCGTTTGTGAGCACGTATTGAGTTAGCGCTCGTGGATCGTCGGGTTCAGGGTTCGAGCACGGCGTTGGTGATGTAGACGGTGAGGCGTTCGCGGAGGAACTGGTCGCCGTCGTGGTCGACGGGCGCGTCGATGCGGGTGCCCGACAGGGTGGCGACACCGACGACGTAGGCATCGCCGGTGTGGTCGAACACGACGTCGTCGACGTAGTCGTCTGCGGCGTCGCCATCGTCGATGATCTCGGTGACCACGACGCGGTAGCGGGCGCCGGGACGCGGCTGGATCCGTGGGGTCACGGCGATCGGCCGCCGGCGACGGGCAGGTCGAGCAGGTCGGGGATCCCGCGGGTGCGTTGGATGTCGGCGAGCACGTCGACGGGGTCGACGTGTTGCTGGTCGGCGGTGCGCAGGATGCTGGCGATGACCGCGGCGCTGTCCGCCCCGGCGCGGGTCTTGTTCCCACCCCAGTGTTTGCGGTTGCAGATCATCCCGCGCAGCGCCTGCTCGGCCCGCCAGTTCGTCGCCGCCACCCCGTCGCGGGTCAGGAACGTCAGCAGGTGGTCGCGTTCGCGGGCGACATGCGCGACGAGCTTGCGGTTGGGGTCATGCGCAGGCGTGCGCGCGCAGAACGCTTCGATCCGCGCCTGCAACTCGCCGACGCGGGCAACGAGCGCGGCGCCGTCGAGTCCGGCGTCGCGGACCGCGAGCGCATCCAGCAGGATGCGGCGCAGCGCATGCGGGACCTTGGCTTGGCCGGCGACGGCGTCGCCGATCAACTCCGAGCAGCGGCGCAGCAGATGCGCCACACACGTCTGATGCGCCGCAGCGGTGAACTTGCGGTACGGCGCCCACCCGTCGCGCTCGAGCACCCCGGCGAAGTCTTCGCCGAGGATGGCGGCGGCGTCGCGGTAGCCGCGGCCCGCGGCGATGTCATAGATCGTCACGGTGTCGCCGACGTACACCCACAACCAGGCGCGGTCGCCGTCGATCCGCCAGCCCGTCTCATCCGCCGCGACCGCCGACGAGCCGCGCAACGCCGTCAGCAGCGCCCGATAGGTCGAGTCGACGTCACCCGCGATCCGGTGCAACGCGGCGTGCAACCCGCCCGGCGTCACCGTGATCCCACCCAACGCGTGCAGGATCTTGGCGACCTTGGCCATCGGCACGCCCAACCCGACGTGCAGCCACGCCGCCAACGCGTGCGCCCGCGGCCCCAACATCACCCCCGCCGCGCCCAACGCATCCGACGTCTGCTCGGGGTGGCGGCCCCGCACCCGCCGCTTGCAGTCGGCGCAGTGGCCCAACGCGACCTCGTAGCGGCGCATCCGGCTGCGCGCCGGGACGAACTCCTCCTGAAACTGCGGCTCGACCTTGTCGAACACCACATCGCCGGCGCAGTCCGGGCAGCACGCCGGCAACCCCACGGCCACGGATTCATCGACCCGCTCCGGTGCCGGCGGCTCGCGACGCGCCGTGGTGCCATACGCGTCGCCGGCCCTGCGACCCGGACGGCGTGGGTTCGGCGTCTTGGTGTCACGGGAGAACGGCGCCGCCTGCCGCTTGCCCGCCCGCCGCGACGCCTCCAACCGCGCCTGCAACCGTTCCACCTGCGCGGCCAACCGTGCGTTGTCGGCCTCCAACGCCGCGACACGGTCACCGTCGAGCGCCACCTGCCGGCGCAACAGTCCAACCTCGGCCTCAGCGCCCGCCAGCCGTCGACGCCACGCGACCTCGCCCGCCCCCGAACGTGTCGTCACCCCCACAGCGCTCATCGACGCCAAGAGTCACAACCACATCACCGCAGGTCAAGGAACCGCCGCAAGCGCTAACTCAATACTGACACCGATGCCATTGCCTGTCGTCGACTCCGTTTCCATCGGGAGCGTCTGATACCGTTACGCGAAA
>CAYVGE010000465.1:0-1956 GCA_964450395.1 uncultured Actinomycetota bacterium | reverse complement strand
GCGGGCACCAGGACCTAAACCTGGCGTGTCTTCCGATTCCACCACTCGCGCGGGCCGTCGGCCGGTGTCGACATTCTGCCAGGCTGCGCGACCGTCGTGTCACGGACGAGGACTGGTCGACGTCGATCCGCTGCGGCCCGGGCGGAGTCGGGACCACGATCCGACGACGGCTGCGCGGATGCCCACCCGCAGCGACCAGCACTTGCCTGGTATGCGCAGCGGCCGACAGGAGCCCCATGGTCCTCCTGCAGCCACTCAGGCGGTTCGATCGTCGGCAGCGCGCCATCCTCGTCGGCGCGGGCCTGGCGATGCTGCTCGCCGCGTCGACGATGTTCCTGTCGCTGGACGCGCTGACCGCCGCGGGCGCCGACTACGACTGCGGCCCCGCGGCTTACGCCTTCGTGGCCGGTCCGAGCGCGGCCACCGACCTGGTGGCCGACTGCCGCACGGCCGCGGCGAAGCGGCTGACGACCGTGACCGGCCTGAGCATGCTGACCGGTGTCGGCGGGCTGCTCGCGGCCCTGCTGCTGCCGGCGCCCACGCCGCATGGCGCCTCCCGCGACCTGCAACCGGTCGAGCTGCCGGAGAAGCGTGCCCGCCAGGCACGCCGGCCGCGCCGACGTCACCCGTATGCGGGCATGGAGCGCTGACCACCCCCCGCGACTCCCCGGCGCACGCCGTCCCACGGGCAGGTCGTCGGAGGCGCCGCCCGTCCCGGGCGACCCCATGCCGCAGCCCGCTCACCGCGCGGACGGTGCGCGTCCGCGCGACCCGGGCACCGCAAGAACGCCGCGACTTGCCTGCCACCAGGAACTTCGTGCTCCTTGGCGCGAAAAAAGCTGTGCACTGTGCGGTCTGATCGCTGTTGAATGCCAGCAGTGACGACGGCTGGAAGGTGCGCGCAGTGGTGAGTGGAACCCAGACCCCAACATCCGAGGCGCACGGGTCCGAGACGGCGCTGCTGCGCATGGCCCGCGCTCAGCGCGCCGATCTCCGCGCCTCGATGCTCGAGCTCGAACGCGCGCTCGCGCGCCCGGCACCGGGCCGGGTGGATGTGTGGTCGGAATGGGTGCACGACGCATTGATCGACCTGGCCGCGACGTTCGAGCGCCACATCGCGGTGACCGAGGGCGACAGCGGCTTCCTGGCCGAGATCCGCGAGCACAGCCCGCGCCTGATCAATGCGATCGAGCGGCTGTGTGCCGAGCACGAGCGCATCCGCGCCGAGTTGTCGTCCACGTTGACCCACGTCCGCCGGATGCCCGCGCGCGCCGACGACGCGCAGGTCGACGCCCTGCGTGAGGACGTGACGACGCTCGTCACCGACCTGGTGCGCCACCGCCAGCACGGCGCGGACCTGGTGTGGGAGGCGCACGCCGTGGACATCGGTGGGTTGGAGTGACGCCCATCCACTGAGGTCGCATGTTGGAGATCGAACGGACCTTCCTCGTCGACGCCCTGCCGCCTGACCTCGACCGGCACCCGTCGACGGCCATCCGCCAGGGCTACCTCGCGGTCACCGACGACGTCGAGGTGCGCATCCGCGCCCGTGGCGACGATCGCCTGCTGACCGTCAAGGGCGGCAACGGCCGCGTCCGCCGGGAGACCACGATCACCATCAGTGCTGAGAAGTTCGACGAGCTGTGGCCTCTGACGGAGGGGCGTCGGATCGAGAAGCGCCGTTGGGTCATACCTCAGGGTGAACTAGAGCTTGAGGTGGACGTCTTCGCCGGCACCCTCGAGGGACTCGCGCTGGTCGAGGTCGAGTTCGACAGCGAACCAGCGAGCCACGATTTCACGCCACCGCCGTGGTTCGGTCGCGATGTCACCGACGATGTTGCATACGGGAACGCCAATCTGGCGGACCGTGATGCTCCGCCGGAAACCTAGGCGGTGAACCCTCGACCTCAGGTCGAGACCAGTGCCGCAAGGTGCGGCCGCAGCGCCCGGAACGCC
>CAYVGE010000464.1:0-1977 GCA_964450395.1 uncultured Actinomycetota bacterium | reverse complement strand
TCGTGCAGCTGTGGGTACTTCTCGAAGTGCGGTGGCTTGAAGTAGTCGGTCCACAGCACCCAGAGGTGGTGCTTGACGAGCTCGGAGCGCTGCTCCTTGATGATCAGCGCGCGAGTGCGGAAGTCCGAGTCGTCGTTGCCGGCCATCTTCTCGCAGATGGCCTTGACGGACTGCGCCTCGATCCTGGCCTGCGCTGGGTCGTAGACGCCGCACGGCAGGTCACAGTGGGCGGTTACCTCGATGGTGCGGGCGAAAAGGCGCGAGAACATCGTGTGGTTGTTCCTTCCCTCGTACATGCGGTTGCCTAGGTGACACTACTCCGGAATGACCATTGTGGGATGCGAGGGTGCGCCGATGTCGCGGTTCGGGTTCGCGATCGTTCGCGGGCGGTCGATGGAGCCCACACTGCGGGACGGCGACCGCCTCCTGGTTCGCTACGGCGCCACACCGCGGGCCGGGCAGGTCGTGATCGTCCGGCTGCCCGGGCGGAGCGTCGTGTCGGTCAAACGCCTGGTCCATCCGGACGGCGACGGCTGGTGGGTGGAGCGGGACAATCCGGTCGAGGGTGTCGACTCCTGGCTCGTCGGCGCGGTCCCGGCGGGTGATCTCCTCGGCGTCGCGATCGCTCGCGTCTGGCCACGCCCACGCCGCTTGGGTTAGCGGGCGGCCGGTGCAACGTCGATCGAGGTGCTCCCGACCTCTTCGACGAGAATTGGTGCCGGTAGGGTCCGGATTGTGCTAGCTGCCTACGCCGAAAGCTTGGACGCTGAGAATCCGCTCAACGGGCTCGCGGTCGGGGAGCGGCCCGACCCGGACGAGTTGGACGGCTGGACGACGGTCGAAGTCCGCGCCGCCACGCTCAACCATCACGATGTGTGGTCGCTGCGTGGTGTGGGCCTGCGATCCGAACAGTTGCCGATGATCCTCGGGTGTGACGCCGCCGGGGTTACGCCGGATGGTGAGGAGGTCATCGTCCACTCGGTGATCTCGTCCGCGGACTGGCTCGGTGACGAGACGCTCGACCCGAGGCGGTCACTGCTGTCCGAACGCTATCCGGGAACGCTGGCCGAACGGGTGGCCGTCCCGCGACGGAACCTCGTGCCCAAACCTGCTGAGCTGTCGTTCGAGGAAGCCGCGTGCCTGCCGACGGCATGGTTGACCGCCTACCGGATGCTGTTCACCCAGGCGGAGGTGCGGCCGGGAGCGACCGTGCTGGTGCAGGGTGCCGGTGGTGGTGTCGCGACCGCGTTGATCACGCTCGGTGCGGCGGCCGGTGCCCGCATGTGGGTCACGTCGCGCACGCCGGCGAAGGCCGAGCGGACGTTGTCGCTGGGTGCGGCGGCGGTCTTCGAGTCGGGGGAGAAGCTGCCGGAGCGGGTCGACGCGGTGATGGAGACCGTCGGCGCGGCGACATGGCAGCACTCGATCCGGTCGCTGCGGCCGGGTGGGACGCTCGTCGTGTCCGGTGCGACCTCCGGCCGAGTCGCGGAAACGGAGCTGGCCAGGGTGTTCTTCCTTCAGCTACGGATCCTCGGCTCCACGATGGGGACGCGCGACGAACTGGCCCGGCTGGCGACGTTCTGCGCGCGTTCCGGCGTCCGTCCCACCATCGACCGGACGATACCGCTGGCCGACGTGCGGGACGGCTTCGCGGCCATGGCCGAAGGGGACCTGTTCGGCAAGATCGTGGTCACTCCGTAGATCGATCACGTTCGGCAGGATCCACGTAGCTTCGCCATGCATGCATGCCTGGTGAAGCTATGTCACGCCTAGTGGCCCGAACTCGTGCCGCGTCGCGGTGGTTCGACGTCGAGCCACTCGTACCAGCCGCCGTCCAGGATCACCCGGGTGAGCAGTCCGTACCCCGTTTGGTTCGGGTGGCCGTCCTCCGTGCGCGCGTCGTGCCAGGGCTTGCGGCCGTTCAGCGGTGCGAACGTGGCGATATAGGGCACGCCGAGACGCTCACACGTTGCTGCG
>CAYVGE010000463.1:0-1982 GCA_964450395.1 uncultured Actinomycetota bacterium | reverse complement strand
GAGCATGAGGATGCTGCCGAGGATGCCGGCGCGTCCTCCCCAGCGCAGGGCGCTGGCGTTCTGCCTCTCGGTGAGGTCAGCTTCATTGGTATCAAGTGCATGCATGTTCGGTCTCCTTCGTTGATGGGTGCGATGCGGCAGGCCTGCCGCGGACAGCGATGACGTTCTTGGCTCGGGCGTGCGCTTCGGCGAGGTGGCGGATGGCCGCGGCGGTGTCGGCCAGCTCGTAGGTCGCCTCGATGACGGGCGTGACCGCTCCGGCTTCGATGAGCGTGGTGACCGCGTCGAGGTCGGATCGGGACGGCTTCGTGGCGTGCACCCTCAGCCGCTGGGTGACGAACGGCGACCAGGCAAGCGCCCTGCCGTAGCGTCCCAGCGGCCCGAACACAGGACCGCCGTGCCCGCTCGCCAGCACGAGGGTGCCCGTGCGGGTCAGCGCGCCCCGGCAGACCGCGAGCGGGTGTCGGCCGGCGAGGTCGAGGATCACGTCGTAGCGTTGCCCGCTGCGGGTGAAGTCCTCTCGGGTGTAGTCGATGACGTGGCCGGCGCCAAGCGAGCGGACGAGCTCGACGTTGCGGGTGCTGCACACGCCGGTCACGTCGGCGCCGAAGGCCTTGGCGATCTGCACGGCGAATGTGCCGACGCCCCCCGATGCGCCGTTGATCAGCACCGCCTGGCCCGGTTGGACCTCGCCGATGTCGCGCAGGCCCTGCAGGGCGGTGACGGCCGCGAGCGGCACGGCGGCAGCCTGCTCGAAGGTCAGGTTGGCGGGCTTGTGCGCCAGCAGGTGTTCGGGGATGCAGGCGAGCTCGGCGAAGCTGCCGGTCGTGGTCTCGGCGTAGACGCCGTCGCCGGGCCGGAACTGGGTCACGGCCGCGCCGACGGCCTCGACCCGGCCGGAGAGGTCACGACCCCGCACCGCAACGCGAGGCCGGCGCAGCCCCATCGCTGCACGGATGATCCAGGGCTCACCGCGGGTCGTGAACAGGTCGCCGTGGTTGACCGAGGCGGCATGGACACGGACGAGCACGTCGGGGGGTCCGGGCACGGGCTCGACGACGTCGCGGAGCTCGAGGACGTCCGCGGTCCCGTAGGCGTGCTGGACGATCGCCCGCATCATGCGGTCACCCCCGCGGGGACGAGCCGGTCGGGCCTGCGTGCGGGCACGCCCTTGGTGACCAGGTACGCGACCAGCCACAGGTCGGCGACCGGGTGTGGGGCGAGGACGTCGTGGACGATCGTCGGCAGGCCCGGTTGGGCCGTGCCAACAGGGACGGGGACGCGGATGCCGCGTGCGCAGCCACCTGGACGACGGCGCCCACGGCCACGACGAGCAGGTACAGGCGGCCGGCTGTCCGGGCAAGGCGTGTGCCCTGAGTGATGAGCGTTCGGTGGTCGATTGGCATGACGTCACGATGACGGCGCAGGGTCGCCGCCACATCGGCCTGCAGGCTGGACTTGTCGTGGCCGGGAGAACGAGTCGCGTCTAGTACTTTCGGCTGATCCGCCGCGGCCGTGGTGTCCGTACGCTGTGGAGATGGTGAGAACCGTCCTCCGGGGGCTGTGGGCCGAGCCCCGTCCGGCGCATGCGCCCGTCCGGGTGTGGCGGAAGGGATCGGCCAACACCGCCCGGGGCGCGCAACGGTTCGTGCGCGAGACCGTCGGACGCGTGCGCCGCGCGGGCGCGACCGGCCCGATCACGCTGCGGGCGGACTCGGGGTTCTGGTCGTCCAAGGTCATCGGCGCCTGCACCGACCATGACGTGCGCTACTCGATCACCGTCCGCCAGACCAAGACCGTGGCCGCGGCCATCGACGGGATCGACGACACCGCCTGGGCCGACATCGCTTACCCCGACGGCGGCAAGGCACAGGTGGCCGAGACCACCCTGGCCGACCATCAGCGGTTGATCGTGCGCCGTACCCGACTGGTCGGTGCGCAGGCGCAACTGTGGCCCGACTGGCGTCACCACGCGTTCGTCA
>CAYVGE010000462.1:0-1998 GCA_964450395.1 uncultured Actinomycetota bacterium | reverse complement strand
GGAGGTCGGGACCGTGGCGGCGAGGACGGATCCGGCCGGCGGCGTGCTGCACGTCGACGTCGAGGTCGTCCACGACGCCGCCTCGGAGGTGGACTTCGAGCTCGCCGCGGTGACCGGGCATGCGTCCGGGTTCACCGTCGAGTTGCCGGAGCGGCTCACCGCCCTGGAATCCGGTGGAACCACAACGGTGACGACGGACTGGCGGGTGCGTGACTGCGGCACGGCCGCGGGTGTCACCGACGCCGGCGATCCCGACTTGACGAGCTCGGGCAATTTCCTCGGCCCGGTGCTGCACTGGTACTGGAGCCACCCGTCGAGATCGGCTCCGATCCGGAGCGATATTCCGGTCGATCTGCCACCCGATGTGATCGTTGCGCTGGCCAGGTTCGCCGTCAGGGAGTGTGTTGCCGGCACGTGAACGTAAAGATCATGGGTTTACCCTTTGCGAACCGCGGCGAGTCGGTTAGAAAATGGAAATATGGCCCGCGAGGCCACGCACGGCAACTGGGCACCCACGCGGCGACCAGCCCATGTAAGGGTAGTTGACCCCGGGACAGCCGAGGCAACGGATTGATGCACGCTTGGTAACCCAGTACGACGTGCCAGCGGCGGCGCCCCTTCTTCGACCGATTCCACGAGGGGCGCCGTTCGCAATTGAATACCCGCCGATGGCCGTCCTACGCGCGTCTCCTAGTCTCGTGACGGCGTGTCGGCTAATCTATCTATTTCCGGCGAAACGGCGTGAAAGGACGCGGGATGGCCGACGGCGGATCAGACGCCGAGCACAGCCGAGAAGTGCTGTACCTGGGTCGTGCGGACGAGCCGCCGCGGGGATCTGCGGGCGAGCGGCCCGTGACGCACCCGTTCCGGCATTGGGTGATCATGGTCGCGGTGTTCCTCGTCGGCGTGATGGTGGGCGGCTATGCGTGGTTCGTGCGCGCGGACATACTCGAGTCCGCCCACGTGGACCTGATCGTGACCGAGATCCGTCATGAGCCACCACACTCGGACGGCACGCTCACCAGAGTCATCGTGTACGTACGGAACGTCGGCGACGAGGAGGTCACGGTCACCGATGCATGGCTGCCCGGCATGGCATCCGCCGGTGACGGTGATATTCGTGAGGCGGTGATCCCGGCAGGTGAGAAGGCCGCAATCGCGCTCGACGGTGAGCTCAACTGCGGGACGGGGTTGCCCGATGTGATCGGGGCCGATGTCCAGACACAGGACGGAGTGGCGTCAGCAGAGCTTCCGGTGCCGGCCACGAACTTCGTTCACGCTTCGGCGTGCCGCTCGGCGGCGGGTGAGGTATGGGTTGAGCCGGCACGGGGCGCGAGAGGTACGGGTGTGGAAGTAGCCGAGCCGGTCGAGTCCGGATTGGCGGTGGCCATCCCGCTCAGCATCCGCAGCTGGAGTGTTGACGAGGTCGAGGTCGCCCACGTCGCGGTGTCGGCCGTTCCCGGGCTCGACGCCGAGCCGAGCGGCCTCGTCGGGCGGCACGAAACCCACAGTGTGGCCGATCTCCGGGTGGAGTGGACCGTCACCGGCTGTTCCGAGCGTTACCTGGGTGAGCCGATCGACGTCACGGTCACGTTCGCCGATCATCCGCCGGCCACGGTGCATCTACCGGATGCGGTCGAGCCAATGCTCGTGACCATCGCGGATCAGGTGTGCGAATCATGACGACTCCGCGCGTGGCGATCCTGGCCGCCCTGTTCATTACCGGTGGACTGACCGGTGCCGGCAGCGCCGCGTTGATCACCGCGGACGACCTGGACCCGGTCGATCTTGTCGCAGGTGAGACCCCCCGTTGGGAGATGGGTTCGGATGGCGGCTTGGCGATCACGATCGACGTCTACAACCCTTATGAGCGCGACGTGGGTGTCGAGCCGCTCGCGATCGGCGGCTGGGAGGCTGTCGGTGGGTCGTCCGACTCGATCAATGTCGCGCCGCGCGGATGGACCGCCGTGACGTTCGAGGTGATACCGGACTGCGAAG
>CAYVGE010000461.1:0-2015 GCA_964450395.1 uncultured Actinomycetota bacterium | reverse complement strand
CGACAGCCACGTCGGCCTGCAGGCCCGGCTGATGAGCCAGGCGCTGCGCAAGCTGGCGGGCACGCTGTCGAAGTCCAAGACCTGTGCGGTCTTCATCAACCAGATCCGCGAGAAGATCGGCGTCATGTTCGGGTCGCCCGAGACGCAGCCGGGGGGCCGGGCGCTCAAGTTCTACTCATCGGTGCGGCTGGACGTGCGACGGATCGAGTCGCTCAAGGACGGCACCGACTTCGTGGGCAACCGGGTGCGGGTCAAGGTCGTCAAGAACAAGGTCGCCCCACCGTTCCGGCAGGCCGAGTTCGACATCCTGTTCGGCGAGGGCATCTCGCGCGAGGGCTCGATCCTCGATGTCGGCGTCGACGCCGGGTTCATCCGCAAGGCGGGTGCCTGGTACACCTACGAGGGCGAGCAGCTGGGGCAGGGGCGCGAGAACGCGCGCAACTTCCTGCGTGAGCACGACGACGTCGCCGCGGAGGTCTACAAGAAGGTCACCGAACACCTCGGCCTCGTCCCGAGCGAGGAAACCGCGGACAGCGGCGACAGCGGCGATCCGGACGACATCCTCTAGTGGGGGAGCGGGCGGCGGTCGAGGCGGACGAGCCGGTCGACCGGGAGACGGCGGTCGCACGCGCGACCGCCTTCGTCCTGCGCTCGACCAGGGTTCGGCCGCAGACGGTCGCCGAGCTCCGCGACAAGCTCGCCGCCCGTGGGTACGACGACGCCGTGACCGACGCGGCGGTCGCGCGGGGCATCGAGGTCGGCGCCCTCGACGACGCCGCCTTCGCCCGGGCCTGGGTTGGCGACCGCGGACTGACCCGCGGCTACGCCGCCAGCCGGCTGCGTCGCGAGCTGCGCAGCCGCGCGGTGCCCGAACCGCTGATCGACGATGCGCTCGCCCAGCTCGACGACCGTGACGACCTCGCGGTCGTCACCGAGCTGGCGCGGGCGCGGGCACAGCGCCTGCCGCCCCGCCTGGCGCCCGAGGCGGTCGCCCGCCGCCTGGTCGGCTTCCTGGCCCGTCGCGGCTATCCGGAGGGCCTCGCCCGGCGCGTGGCGATCGAGGTCAGCGGGCTCGACCGCCGGTGGGACTGACCGCGCCGCTACACTGCTGGCCCGAGCAGGAGGAAGGGCCGCCGATGACGGTCGTGCAGGTGTGGCTGCTGATCGGCATTCCCGTGCTCGTGGGGGCGATCGCGCTGTACACGGCACGCTCCCCGGCGCTCGGCGCGCTCGGCGTGCTGCTCACGCTCGGCGCCGCGGCGGGGGTCGCGACGGTCGACCAGGCGTCCGGCATGGTCCTGGGCATCGCCGGAGTCCTGCTGTACGCGTCGGGCCGTGCCGGGCACGGTGCCGCGGTCGGCGACGACCCCGTGCGCCCGGCCGGCAGCAGCCACCGCGACCGCCCACCGTCGGCCGACGACGCGTCGGCCGGTGCCGCCACCTAGCCTCCGGCTATCCTCGGGCGCTGTGAGCGCGCGAACGTACTTCATCCGCACGTACGGCTGCCAGATGAACGAGCACGACTCGGAGCGGGCGGCCGGTGTGCTCGAGACCATGGGCTACCGGCCGGCGACCGATGTCGAGTCGGCCGACGTCGTGCTGTTCAACACCTGCGCGATCCGCGAGAACGCCGATCAGAAGCTCTACGGCCACCTGTCGCAGCTCAAGCCGCTCAAGCTGGCGAACCCCGACAAGCAGGTCGTGGTGGGCGGGTGCCTGGCGCAGAAGGACCAGGGGTCGATCGCCGAGCGGGCGCCGTGGATCGACGTGGTCTACGGCACCCACAACCTGGAACGGCTGCCCGCCCTGCTGGGGCAGGCCGATTCGGCGCAGCTGCCGGTCGTCGAGATCCTCGAGCAGACCGAGACGTTCCCGTCGGCGCTGCCGGCCCGCCGTGAGGTCGCCCACCACGCCTGGGTGTCGATCTCGATCGGTTGCGACAACACCTGCACCTTCTGCATCGTGCCGTCGCTGCGCGGCGACGAGAAGTCGCGCCGCATGGGCGACATCCTCGC
>CAYVGE010000460.1:0-2025 GCA_964450395.1 uncultured Actinomycetota bacterium | reverse complement strand
CTGGCGGCAGTGCCGCCAACGCAGCGTCCGGCACACAAGTACGAACGCAGGAGCGACCGATCCGTTAGCCCGGGGACATCGAGTGTGGCTCGGCGAAGTCGAGCGACCGGAGGAGGAGTGGCTCCGGCGCGGCGACGCCCGAAGATCTTGAAGAAAATCCAGGCATGGCTGTCGATCCGGCGGTACGGTGTTCGTCGTCGTTGATGACGGAGCCGCACAGGCCGGCCCGCGACCCAGTGCAGGAGGCAGCTCCATGGCCAAGTACGCGATCCTCATCTACGACGACCCGACCGTCTACGCGAACATGTCGCCCGAGGCGTGGGGTGCGCTGGTCGACGCGCACAGCACGTTCACCAAGCAGGTCTTCGAGCTCGGTGGGTCCCTCGCGGGCGGGGAGGCGCTCGCGCCCACGACGACGGCCACCACGATCAAGGGTGCCGGCACGGTGACGGACGGCCCGTTCGTCGAGACCAAGGAGGCCCTCGGCGGCTTCTACGTCGTCGAGGCGCGCGACCTCGACCACGCCGTCGAGATCGCCAAGCTGTGCCCGGCCCCCGGCGGCGGCGTCGAGGTCCGCCCGGTCGTGGACCCGACGACGAACCCGTTCTGACCGCTCCCCGCGACGAGCCGACCGCATCCGCCGTGCAAGCGGACGCGGTCGCTGCCGCGCTGGCGCAGGCCCACCGCTCCGAGTGGGCCTTCGTGCTGTCCGCCACGGTGCGCGTCGCGGGCGACCTGGACGTCGCGGAGGAGTGCGCGCAGGAGGCGTACGTCAGCGCGCTGCAGGCCTGGACCCGGGACGGCGTCCCGGAGCGGCCCGGCGCGTGGCTGACCACGGCGGCGCGGAACAACGCGCTGGACCGGTTGCGTCGGGAGGTCACCCTCCGGCGCAAGCTCCCGCTGCTCGTGGAGCCGGCGACCGTCGATCCGCACGACCCGGCCGACCTGGACTGGCCCGACGCCGCGGTGCCGGACGACCGGCTCCGGCTGGTGTTCACCTGCTGCCACCCCACCCTCGCCCCCGAGGCCCGCGTCGCCCTCACCCTGCGCCTGGTCTGCGGCGTTCCCACGCCCGACGTCGCCCGGGCCTTCCTGGTGTCCGAGCCGACGATGGCGGCACGGATCACCCGGGCCAAGAAGAAGATCTCCGAAGCGCGGATCCCCTACCGGGTCCCGAGCCGGGCGGAGCTGCCCGAGCGCCTGGACAGCGTGCTCACCGCCGTCCACCTGCTCTTCAGCACCGGCCACACGGCCGGCGAGGGGGACGCGCTCGTCCGTGAGGAGCTCTGCGACCGGGCCCTGCACCTCGCGCGCACCCTCGCCGCGCTGCTCCCCGAGCAGGCCGAGACCCGCGGCCTGCTGGGCCTGCTGCTCCTCACCGACGCGCGCCGGGCCACCCGGACCGACGAGCAGGGCCGGCTGCTCCTGCTCGCCGACCAGGACCGGACGCGCTGGGACCAGCGCGCGATCCTGGAGGGGCTCACGGTGACGGCCGGGGCGCTGGCGTCCGGCCCACCGGGGCGGTTCACCCTGCAGGCGGCGATCGCGGGCGTGCACGCGATGGCGCCGTCCCTGGAGCAGACCGACTGGCCGCGCGTCGTGCACCTCTACGACCGGCTGCTGGCGGTGTGGAACACCCCGGTGGTCGCGCTCAACCGGGCCGCCGCCGTGGCGTTCGCCGACGGTCCGGCCGCCGCCCTGCCGCTCCTCGACGAGCTGGCGACCGATCCCCGGCTCGCCGACTACCCCTACCTTCCCGCCACCCGCGCCGACCTGCTGCGCCGCCTCGGCGACGCCGCCGGCGCGGCTCAGTCGTACCGGCGCGCGATGGAGCTCACGGCGAACGCCGCGGAGCGCGCCTTCCTGGAGCAGCGCCTGGCCGAGGTCAGCCGCGCCGCCGGCGCCGAGCCCGCGCCCGGCTGAGGACGGCGGGCTCGGCGGTCACCGCTCCGAGCTCTGCCTCGGCGTCAGCCTCATCTACATCCGCACGAGGTTTCTGCCATGACCTCTAGCCGCTTTCACACC
>CAYVGE010000459.1:0-2036 GCA_964450395.1 uncultured Actinomycetota bacterium | reverse complement strand
CAGCTGGAAGCTGCGACCGGCGAGTTGTCGGTGACCAGACTTGCGGGTGGCACGGCCCCGGCGATCGCGTGGCTGCGCCGCCTAGGGCTTCCCCTTCGGGACGGACGCGCTTCGGCGGCCCCTCGGGCTGCTGGGGAGCGTCGCGGTCGCTTCGCTGCCGCTCGGACGCATCCTCCGACTTCACGCTGGTCGCAGGCTCTTGGCCTTCGGCCTCCTTGCCCTGCCGCTGCCCGTCCCCCTCCACGTCCGAGCCTCCTCACATCCCCCGGGCGACGGCACAACTCTCGCGGTCATGGTTGCGCCTTGTCAATGCGACCGGAGCGGACAACATCGGACACGCGTGCATCATCGCGTTCGGTGTTCTTCCTCGGTCCCATCGATCCAGCCACCTACCACTCCGACCGGACACGCCGTTGAGCAATGTGGCCGGGTGCCGCCAGCACGCCCCGTGGGTGTACACGCCGATCGCGATCACCGTCCCGCCGCCATCGAGAGTGGCGACCAGTAGGTCGAGCGCGGGGCCGGGTGATGACGAAGCCGGTCTCGGACCATCGCGCGCACAAGTCAAGGTTGTGGTGACGATCGCCTCGTACAGCACGTGGTCCCGGTTGCAGCGGTAGGCGTACGCGCTGCCGTGGTCCTCGACGTCAACGAGGCCATCGGCGACAAGGCGGTGGAGCACCGACCGCACCGCGCATACGACCGGCTCGCAAGCGTCGCGACCTTCAGCCCTGTCAGCCAGCGATGGGGGGTTCGATCCCCTCACCCGCTCCGACCGCGGCGTTGCCGCAGGTCACGCCTTGAGGCGGCGACCGGGCCGCGTCAACGGATGACCGGCGTCACCGCGGGGACTCCCGGTGAGCCCGTCGACCGACTCGCGGATGGCGTCGGGGTGACCGACGCGCCCGCCGAGCGATGGACGGGCGTTCGGTCAGCGACGGTGGGGCGTTCGGCCCTGTGAATGCTCCGGGCATGTGGGAGCGTCGACACGGATGGCTGCCAACGCACGGACCCGGGCCCGCGGTGAGGTGGCCTGGCACGCCCTGACCGCCGACGACGTCGCGCGGCGACTCGACACGACGACACAGGGTCTGGACGATCGTGAGGTCGCCCACCGGCTGGCGGTCCACGGACCGAACCAGCTCGACGAGGAACCGCCCCCGTCACCGATCGTGCTGCTGCTGCACCAGCTGGCCAGCCCGCTGATCGCGATCCTGCTGGCCGCCGCCGGGGTCACTCTGGTGCTGGGCGATCACATCGACGCGGCGGTGATCGCGATCGTGGTCCTGCTCAACACCGCGATCGGCTTCTTCCAGGAGCGACGCGCGGAACAGTCGGTGCGGGCCCTCGGCCAGCTCGTGTCGCCGCACGCCATCGTGCTCCGGCGCGGAGCACCCCTCGACGTGGAGTCCGCCGACGTGGTGCCGGGCGACGTGGTGCAGCTCGAGGCCGGGCAGCGCGTGCCCGCCGACGTGCGGCTGTTCTCGGTCACCGCGCTCACGGTCGACGAATCGATGCTGACCGGCGAGTCCGTCCCTGCCGCCAAGTCGGTCGAGTCGGTAGACGAGGCGACGCCGTTGGCCGACCGTCACGGCATGGCCTACGCCGGCACGGTCGTGGCGACCGGTCGGGCGCGGGGCTGGGTCGTCACGACGGGGACCGGCACCGAGCTCGGCACCATCGCCGAGCACGTCCGGGAGGAGGCGTTGCCGAAGACACCCATGCAGCAGCGGGTGGAACGGCTCGCCCGGCTGATCGCGATGATCGTCGTCGCGGGCTCGTGTGCCGCCTTCGTGATCGGCATCGCTGTCGGGCAGTCCGCCGCCGAGATGTTCACCTTCGCGGTCGCGATGGCCGTCAGCGCCATCCCCGAGGGGCTCCCGGTCGTGCTGACGATCACGCTGGCGGTGGGTGTGCGGCGCATGGCGGCCCGCAACGCGATCATCCGGCGGCTGCCGGCCGTGGAGACACTGGGCAGCACGACCGTCATCGGGTCGGACAAGACCGGCACGCTGACGCAGAACCGCATGACCGTG
>CAYVGE010000458.1:1282-2046 GCA_964450395.1 uncultured Actinomycetota bacterium | reverse complement strand
GCGGGGATGGCCGCTAGCGTCGCCGCGCCGCGGAGGCCCTGTTCGGCCGAAGGTTGCCGATCACGGTCCCCTGGAGGAGCACCCGCATCGCGCTGTGCGATGCGAAGAAGAAGATCGCGCCCTGCGTGATCGGCAGGTCCCGGGTCAGGATCGAATCGACCATCAGGCGACCGAGGCCCGGCCAGTTGAAGATGGTCTCCGTGACGACGGAGCCGCCCAAGGTGTGCCCGAGCCCGAGACCGAACAGCGTCACGATCGGCAGCAGGGCGTTACGCAGCGCGTGCTTGAAGACGACGCGGAATTCGGGGACGCCCTTGGCGCGGGCGGTGGTGATGAAGTCGCGCCCGAGCGCGTCGACCATGCACGAGCGCACCATGCGGGTGAGGATCGCCGCCTGGTAGGCGCCGAGCGTGAGCACCGGCAGGACGAAGTGCTGCCAAGTCGCCATCCCGCCGATCGGCAGCCAGCCGATGTAGATCGAGAAGAGATAGATGCCCAGCAGGCCGCTCACGAAGACCGGCGTGCAGATGCCGATCAGCGACAGCACCGTCACGACCTTGTCGAGCGGCCGGTTCCAATGCATGGCCGAGGTGCAGCCGAACAGCAGGCTGACGGTCATCGCGAACGCCATGGACAAAAGCGCGAGCTGCGCCGTGTTCAGCACCCGCGGGAGCACCGTCTCCATCACCGGGTCGCGCGTGTAGTTGGAGACGCCGAAGTCGCCCTGGACGACCTTGGCCATGTAGTTCCAGTACTGGACGTGC
>CAYVGE010000458.1:0-1272 GCA_964450395.1 uncultured Actinomycetota bacterium | reverse complement strand
GAAACCGTAAGCGCGCCGGATGCCCTCGATGACCTCGAGCGGAGCGTTGTCACCGGCCAGCAGCAGCGCCGGATCGCCCGGGATGAGGTGGAACAGGGCGAACAGGAAGGTCAGGAGCAGGAGGCCGGCCGGCAGCATGAACAGCAGCCGCCCGACGATCAGCCTCAGCACGGCGGCGGGCCGCCTTGCCGCGGCTGGCGGATCCCTCCCATGGTGGCGGGCGCCTCAGGCAAGGACACCGGGAGCCGCACGTGCCGACCGCGCGCCGCACGCGGGTCGGCGTCGGGCGTGCCGGCTCCCGCTTCTGCTCCGGGCGTCAACGGCTTAGCGGCTGACGCCCTGGGCCTCCATCTCCGCTTTGTCGATCCAGGCGAACCGCGCCGGATAGTTGTCGGTGGGAAGGATCCGGCCACCGTGCAGGTAGGTGCGGTTGCCGAGGTTGAAGGTGAGCGTCGGCAGATAGACCACCGGCGCGTCCCTCAGCAGCTCCTCCATCCACAGCTTGACGTATTCGAGGCGCTTGTCCTGGTCGGTCTCGGTGTGGGCCAGGAGGGTCAGCCGGTCAACCTCCTCGCTCGAATAGAACATCCGGTTCGAGCCGAACGGCTTCCAGGCCTTGGTGTAGGTGAAGAGCATCATCGGCTCGTCGGGATCCGCGGTCGGGATGCCCCACGACAGGAGTGCCATGTCGTACTCGGCCTCCGTGGGCGGGAGCTTCACCGCCGAGCTGAACGCCGCGCTCTCCATCACCGTGATCTCGACCGGGACGCCGATGTCCTTGAGGAGCGACTGGACCAGCTGCGCGATCTGATAGTCGCCCTTGGTGCTGCCGCGCCGGGTCCAGAGATTGAGCGTGAGGTCGTTGCCCTTAACGTCCTCGACGACGCCGTCGCCGTCGCGATCCTCGTAGCCGGCATTCTTGAGCAGCGTCTTCGCCCGCTCCGGATCGTAAGGGAAGATGGTCTCCTCGCCCGGCTCGCGCATGTCGACGAAGCCGTAGACGCCCTCGGAGATGGTCGGCGCCTTGGAGAGCACCGCACCGCGGTCGGCGAACACGCTCTTGACGATGCCGACCTTGTCCATGGCGTAGTTGAAGGCCTTGCGCACGTTCACGTGGTCCAGCGGATGGACCATGTGGTTGAGGGCGACGTAGAACTGACGCGTGCTCGGCACCACCCGAATGTCGATGTTCTCGTCGGCTTCGAGGCGCGGCAGGTCGAAATCGTTGAGCGTGACCGTGCGGTCGATCTCGCCCTTCTCGAGCATGGCCGT
>CAYVGE010000457.1:0-2050 GCA_964450395.1 uncultured Actinomycetota bacterium | reverse complement strand
CAGCGTGCCGTCACGCCGTTCTTCGAGCAACGTCGTCACGCCGAACATCACCGTGAAGAAGACGAACATGATCGCCATGCCGGCCATCAAGCGGGCCGACGCGCCCAGCCGCTCGCCGCCGGGCGCCTCCTGGACGACACGCAGGTCGCTCTCGCCACCAGCCACCCCCGGCGTCACCCCCAGCTGGGCGCCGGCGGCGTTGAGCAGCCGGGTGCGGTCGATCTCGGCGGTAAGCCCGTCAACGATCGATCCGGCGATTCCGGCCTGGACCGGCCGGTCCGGGTCCTCGATCAGCTCCACCTCCGGCGATCCCGCCGACATCACCGCCTCGCCGAATCCGGGCGGGATCACGACAACGGCGTCGAGGTCCCGGTCGTCGATCGCGGCCTCCGGGTCGGCGTTGTCCGGCAGCGTCTCGACCGTCACGCCGCGGTCGCCGTCGACCCCGGCCAGTCCGTCGGTGAGATGACCGGACATCTCCGATCCGTCGTCGTCCACCAGACCCATGCGTACTTCGATCTCGCCCTCGCTACCACCGCCGAAGACAAGATTGAGCACCAGCGCCAGCACGAACGGGGTAAGGATCCCGAGCAGGAAGAACGACTTGTCGCGCAACCGTTGGCGCAGGTCTTTGGCGGCGATCGCGCGGATTCCCCTGATCACTCGCGCAGCGCCTTCCCGGTCAGGTGCAGGAACACCGCTTCCAGGTCGGGACGGCTCACCTCGATCGAGCCGACCTGGAGATCACCCGCGCTGAGCCGCGAGATGATGGAGGGCAGGTCGCGGGACGCGTCCTCGGTGAGCACCACCAACGTGTGACCTTCCACGGACGCCTCGAAGCCGTCGCCGATAAGCGAACGCACCCGATCCGGATCGCCGTCCAGCTGCCCGGCCACGTCGATGCGCAGCCGCTCCTGCTCACCGATCACGGCGACGAGCTCACGTGTCGTGCCCTCGGCGATGATCCGGCCGGAGTCGATGATGGCGACCCGATCGCACAGTCGCTCGGCTTCCTCCATGTAGTGCGTCGTGTACAAAACGGCCATACCCTCGCGCGACAGCGCCTCGACCGACTCGAGGATCGCGTTGCGCGACTGCGGGTCGACGCCGACCGTCGGCTCGTCCAGCACCAGCAACTGCGGCTGGTGCAGCAGTCCGATACCGATGTTGAGCCGGCGCTTCATGCCGCCGGAGTACTTGTCGACGCGGTCTTTGCGCCGGTCCGCCAGCCCGATGACTTCGAGTACCTCGTCGATGCGGGACGCGGTCCGCGCGCGCGACATGCCGTACAGCGAGGCGAAGAAGCGCAGGTTCTCCTCGCCGGTCAGGTCCGGGTAGACCGCGATGTCCTGCGGGACGAGCCCGATCGCGTCCTTGCCATCGACCGAGCGCGCCCGGATCGGCGTCCCGGCGACCGTGACGCTGCCCTCGTCCGGCTCCAGCAGCCCGGAGATCATGGAGATCGCCGTGGTCTTGCCGGCTCCGTTCGGTCCGAGCAGGCCGTACGTCTCACCCGGACCGATCTGCAATGAGACGTCGTTGACCGCGTGAATCTCGCCATAGTGCTTGTGCAGCCCCGACGCCTCGGCCACTACCCTCGTCACTCGTCGCCCCCTCATCGTGTGCTCGGGCACTTACCCTACGACGCCGCGTTCGGAGTCGATCAGTCCGACCCACCAACCTGGGGATTGTTCCCCTCTTTCTGCTCGGGTGCATAAGTTGTCAGCTTGATGCAAGGTGAGCGGCGGCGTGGTCGTCATAGATGTTGGAAGGCAACCGCTGCGGAGGGAGACGCGGGTGGACGTGCACTCGGAGCGAGAGTTCACTGAATTCGTCGCTGCCAGATCTCGGGCTCTCCTTCGGGTTGCGCAGCTTCTCACGACTGATCGTCATCAGGCGGAGGACCTCGTCCAGTCGGCATTGACCAAGCTGGCCGGCCGGTGGAATCGGGTGGATGATGCGGACGCATACGTGCGCCGGATCATCTACCACGAGCAGGTCAGCTGGTGGCGAAGGCGCGCTCGGATCCGTGAGGACCCGAGCGCAGAAA
>CAYVGE010000456.1:0-2050 GCA_964450395.1 uncultured Actinomycetota bacterium | reverse complement strand
ATGGAGATCACATTCCTCAGCCCCGGGGTCGAGGCATACGTATTCACGTTCGGGTGAGATAGCGCACTACCTGATCTGGTCGGGACATTCGACTGCGGCAAAGGACGGCCATGGCAGAAGTCTCTCGAGGGTTCGCTCGACGCCGCCGCCAGCCGGGCAAGGGCCTGATCCCCCCGGGACAGTACGTCACCGAGGACTTCCCCGTGCTGTCCGCCGGTCCCACGCCGCGGACTCCGCTGGACCGCTGGGACCTCACGGTGAGCGGCGAGATCGATGACGCGCGACGGTGGACGTGGGACGAGTTCCAGGCGCTGCCGCGCGAGTCGGTCGACGTCGATATCCACTGCGTCACCAAGTGGTCCAAGCTGGGCACCCAATGGGAGGGCGTGTCAGTCGACACACTCCTCGATGGCGTCGAGACGACGGCCGACTACGTCCTCGCGATCTCCGACTACGGGTACACCACGAACATGCCGCTTGACGACGTGACGAACGGCCAGGCGTGGGTCGTCGACACGTTCGACGGCGAGCCGCTGGACCCCGAGCATGGTGGGCCCGCGCGGCTGCTCGTACCGCATCTGTACTTCTGGAAGTCGGCGAAGTGGGTGCGCGAGCTGACACTGCTGTCCTACGACGAGTCCGGGTTCTGGGAGTCACTCGGGTATCACAACTACGGCGACCCGTGGCGCGAACAGCGCTACAGCGGTGACTGACGGCCTACGGCCGGCGCCCGAAAGCGCCCGCCGGCTCCGACTGGTGTGGCTGCGCGCGCGTGTGTGTGCCGTGCGCGATGAGACGCCCGACATCCGCACGCTGACCGTCGACGTTGACGGCTGGCTGGGCCATCGGCCCGGTCAACACGTCGACGTACGCCTGACCGCTGCGGACGGCTACCAGACACAGCGCAGCTATTCGATCGCGTCGGCGCCGGAGGCCGGTCGCCTCGAGCTGACGGTGGAGCGGCTGGACGACGGAGAGGTGTCGTCGTGGCTGGCGGGCGAGGCCCGTGACGACGACGCCTTCGAACTGCGCGGGCCGATCGGCGGCTACTTCGTGTGGGACGTGACCATGGCTGGGCCGGTCCAACTGGTCGCTGGCGGGTCTGGGATCGCGCCGCTGCTGTCAATGATCCGCCATCGGGTGGCTGCCCGCGGTGATCAGCCGATGCGCCTGCTGTACTCCGCGCGGTCCCTGATCGACATCGTCGCCCACGACGAGCTCGTCGACCTCGCGGCGCGAGTTTCCGGCTTCGAGCTGGTCTGTACGCTGACGCGTGAGCAGCCGCCAGGATGGAGCGGGTACGCTCGGCGGGTCGACGCAGCGTTGCTGGCCGAGGCGCTGTGGGGTCCCGAGACCGAGGCAGTGACGTATGTGTGTGGACCGACGCGGTTCGTCGAGTCGGCGGCCAGCGCCCTGGTTGACCTCGGGTATCGGGCAGACAGCATCAAGACCGAGCGGTTCGGACCTACGGGGACGCCATGAATGACCGGACGCTTGACGGCAACGCACTCGGCGGGCTGCTCGACGACGTGTTCGCCTTCGAGATCACAACGGCGCGGTGCACGTGTGAAGGCTGCGGGGCCGTGCGCGTCGTCGGCGCGTTGCGCGTGTACGCGGACGCCCCGGGCGTGGTCGTGCGCTGCCCGGACTGTGACGACGTCGTGCTCCGGTTCGTGCGCGACGGCATCAACCGCGTATGGCTGGACATGCGGGGCATCCGCGTGCTCCAGATCCCCTCGGCCGGATAACCCGCCGCCCCGGTCAGCCTGGCCACGTCCTCGGACGTAGCCGAGGCGACGCGGTGGTTGGTGTCGCCCACGTTCTTCGGAGCCAGTGCGAGTACGAGCACCGAGTGGCTCTCAACGACAACGGATCGCTGATGAGGACCCGACGATGAGCTCGACCAGAGACAGAGCAGATGCGCTCAGTGGACTCAAGTGCGCCGATCTCGTCGACGCAATGGGTCGCTTCCACCGGCATCGCTGCCACGTGCTCGATCTGGTGAGCCCCACGCCCGGCCGGGTCCTGTTCGGTCCAGCGGCCACGATCT
>CAYVGE010000455.1:1701-2064 GCA_964450395.1 uncultured Actinomycetota bacterium | reverse complement strand
TCGGTGAGGATGGTGTCGATCTCGGACTCACTTCGCCTGGTCAGCGCCCTGGCAAGGATGAAGCGCCCGGGAAACCGCCGGAGCACGGCCTCGAACCGGATCGTGACCCGGGTCCCTTCGTCCACGGGAGTGGTGCTCCACGTACCGGTGAAACTCCGGAACAGGGCGCGGTACTTCGCCGGATAGGTGGAGACGTCCACCTCGATCGTGTACTCCTGCTCGGGCGACCACGCCGCGCACGTCTCCTCCCACGCTTTCCCGGTGGCATCGACGCAGCGGCGGCGCGCCCCCGCGCCGGCCCCAGAGGTGACGGTCGTCTCGGCCAAGGACGAAGTGTGCCCCGCGTAGCCGTCCGCGATGAAG
>CAYVGE010000455.1:0-1691 GCA_964450395.1 uncultured Actinomycetota bacterium | reverse complement strand
CCTCGAGGTCCCGGCAGGCGCCCGGCGCCCCGACCGGCGCAGCGATGATCAGGCTGCGCTGAAAGGTCAGCGTGCTCATGCGGACGTCCTCATCCGCCGGAGGCCGGCCGTCTGAAAGATTGCGAAGTCGGCGACCGCGACAGTGACGATGCCGAGCGCCCACAGCCCGGCGGTGGACATCGACCCGGGGAATCCGACGATGACCACAGCAGCGCCCACTACCCAGGCGACGTCCGCAGCGATGACCTGGCGGACGGCGTTGGGCCGCGGGTTGCGCGCTACAAATGCCACGCTCACCGCGAATGCCAGCAGCCCGATGCCGACGGCGATGCTGAGCCAGGCCGGGATCCCAAGCCAGCCGGACAGCGGTGCCGCACCGGCGACGAGCGCGACGCCGGTCATGGCACTGGACGCGGCGTTCGCGATGAGCGTGGTCGGAAGTAGACGAGAAATCATGAGGTGCTCCCTTCGTTGACCTCCATCATCTGGCACAGACGTCATAGTCACAATTACCTCGGCGGTAATAGAACTGCTGCGCTATGGCCGTAGGATCGGGGCTGTGAGTAGAACCACGTTCGGCGATCAACTCCGGGAGTGGCGACGCGTCCGCGGCCTGAGTCAGCTGGAACTCGCCAGCCAGGGAGAGGTCTCGCAGCGCCACATCAGCTTCATCGAGAGCGGTAGGTCCCGCCCGAGCCGGGAAATGGTGCTCCACCTCGGCGACGTGCTGGAGATCCCGCCTCGCGAACAGAATCTGTTGCTCACCGCGGCCGGTCATGCGCCCGCGTTCGCTGAGACGCCGCTGGACCGGCTCGACCAGATCGCCGACGTTCTGGAATTCATGTTGGGCGCGCACGAGCCGAATGTGGCGATCGTGGTCGATCGGCAGTGGAATGTGGTGCGTGCCAACGCGGCGGCCACATCGTTGGTGACGACGCTGCTTCCGGATGCGCCGCCTGCGCTCGTTCAGTCGCTCAATGTGATGAGGCTCAGCTTCCACCCGGACGGGTTCCGCCGCCACATGACTGCGTGGGCTGCTACGGCCGCCGCTCTCCTCAGGCGGTTGGAACGCGACGCCGCGTCCTACCCCAACGACGAAGGCCTGCACAATCTCGTCGATGAAATCCGGGGTTATCCGGACGTTGATTCGCTACCCCGCGCGTTGCCGGGCGCAGGAGCCGCCGACCTGTTGGTCCCGGTGACGTACCGCATCGGTGGCGACGACCTTTCCTTCTTCACAACCATCGCGATCATCGGCGACGCGCACGACCTCACGCTCGCCGAACTTCGGTTGGAGACGTTCTGGCCGATGGACCGGGTGTCCGCTACGCGCTGGAATCGACTGGTGGCGGATGGCGACAGGTAGACGTGCAATAATCTGCGTGTGAATGCAGATAAGAAGGTAGGCGGCTTCGATCCGGACAGTCAGTTCGTCGAGCTGGCGGTCGAGGTGTTCGCGATGCTGGCCGACGCGACCCGGGTCCGGATCGTGCTCGCACTGCGCGGTCACGGCGAGCTGCCGGTCAATCAGCTCGCCGAGCTCGTGCACAAGTCCCCGGCAGCGGTGTCCCAGCACTTGGCGAAGCTACGCCTGGCCCGAATCGTCGCTACCCGCCATGAAGGGCAGCGGGTCTACTACCGGCTGGAGAACGAGCACGCGACGCAACTGGTTTCCGACGCGATCTTCCAGG
>CAYVGE010000454.1:1605-2069 GCA_964450395.1 uncultured Actinomycetota bacterium | reverse complement strand
TTCTACACCTACTGACCTTCGGGTGGGCGGGTATCGAATCGGGCGATCCCGTGTGAACGGATCGCCGCCGTAACTTGCACGGGCGGCAGTGGGCGCCGGGTGAACCGCCGTAGCAGGTCACGAGTGGTGCCCGGCTCGCGATGTGCGCGGATGAGTCCGGCGGACGCGAGGTGCTCTCCGAAATTCGGTCGAACGAATTTCTGCGTTCGTGCATCCAGCACCCGGGCGCTTGAAGAAGATACAGACGTAGGTAACCAACCGATCTAGGAGGTGGGCACCATGCGTCGTAGCGTAATTACGGGGCTAGCCCTCGCAGTGCCGTTCGCTCTAGCCGGCGTGCCGGCGGCTGCCGCAAGTAATGCCGATGCCACTGTATCCGTGCTGCACGGTGTACCTGGCTTGACCGTTGACGTCTTCGCCAACGGTGAAGAACGATTGCAGACCTAACAGATCATAACTGAGGC
>CAYVGE010000454.1:0-1595 GCA_964450395.1 uncultured Actinomycetota bacterium | reverse complement strand
CTGACCGATCCGCTGACCCTGCCGGCGGGCACGTACGACATCCAGATCTTCGCCGACGGTGAAGGTCCGGACGGCGACCCGGCCATCGAGGCCGCCGGCGTCGAGGTTCCGGCCGGAGCGAATGCGACCATCGTGGCGCACCTGTCCGAGGCGGGTGATCCGACCGCGAGCGTGTTCGTCAACGACGTGTCGCAGCTCGAGGCCGGCCAGGCGCGCGTGACGGTGCGGCACACCGCTGCCGCGCCGGCGGTGGATGTCCGGGTGAACGGGACGCCGACGTTCGAGGGGCTGACGAACCCGAACGAAGCGTCCGCGGACGTCGATGCCGGCACGATTGAGGCGGACGTGGTTCTGGCGGGAACGGAGGACGTCGTCCTCGGGCCGGCAGATCTCGACCTGGCCGAAGGCACGAGCACGATCGTCTACGCATGGGGCAGCGCCGAGGACGAGAACCTCGACCTGGCGGTGCAGACGATCAGTGGCCTGAACGGCGCCCCGGACGGAGTGCCGGGCGGCGAAGCAGGCCTCGTGGCTGACGATTCCAGCGCAACGCCGTGGTACATCGGGGGCGGCATGGCACTGGCGCTACTGGTCGCTTTCGCGGTCTTCGCAGCGCGGGGCCGCCCGACCAAGGCGCAGCTCTGATCCCAATCAGAGCCGATCGTCGGCAAGGCACTGCCGCCGCGCTCGCCGGCGCGGCGGCAGTGCTGGTCGCGCTGTCCGGGTGCGCGGACGGTCGGCCGGCGGCCGCCGACCGGGCCATCGTCCAGCCGGTGCGAGTCGACGTGACGGCATCCGAGCCGTCGCCGGCGGCCGGCATCGACCTGCCATCGGTGAGTTCCGACGTCGAGGTGCCCCGGTCCGCCGCGACTCTCGAGCCGGTGGAGCGGGCCGAACCCCCTGTGCGGGTCGTGGTCGAGTCGGTCGATATCGACGCGGAGATCATCCCGGTCGGTGTCGAGGACGACGGTCAGATGGAACTGCCGGCGAACCCGGATACCCTCGGTTGGTACCGGTACGGCCCGTCGGTTCCGGCCGAAGCAGGCTCGACGGTCATCGCCGGACACGTCGACTCACGGCGGTTCGGCGTTGGTCCGCTGGCCGCGCTGCAACGGGTGGAGACCGGCGCCTCGGTGGTCGTCACCACCTCGACCGGCGAAGAGGTGTTCTATAGAGTCGTTGACGTACAGAGCATCGCCAAACGCAATGTTCCGCTGGATGAATACTTCGCTCGGGAGGGGGAGCCGAGGTTGGTCATGATCACCTGCGGCGGGGACTTCGACCAGGACAGCAGGAGCTATTCGGACAACGTCGTCGTCACGGCCGTGCCGAGTTGAGCACCGGTGCCTGAGACGACGACCGTCGCAGACGACACGGCGGACGCGGAGATCGCCGAGGCGTTCAGGCACGGTGACGATCTTGCGCTGGCCCGCGTCTACCGCAGGTACGCGTCGCTGGTTCATACTGTGGCTCTGCGAGCCCTGAATAACGCCGATGAGGCCGCCGAGGTCACGCAGCAGGTGTTCATCGCAGCCTGGCAGAGTCGGGAGCGCTATTCGCCGGCCGGCGGAACCCTTGCGGGGTGGCTGATGGGA
>CAYVGE010000453.1:0-2080 GCA_964450395.1 uncultured Actinomycetota bacterium | reverse complement strand
GAGCCCGTCTCGCCCACGATGGCCACGCGCTGACCGGCCGCCAGGTCGACGTCGACGTCGTGGAGCACCTCGGCGCCGTCGCCGTAGGAGAACCGCACACCGCGCGCGACCACGGACAGGCCGCCGTCGGGCAGCGCCGCGCCCTCCTCGCGCTCGTCGAGGTCGGCGGGCAGGTCGAGCACCCGCAGGATGCGTCGCACGCCCGACGCGGCGACCTGCGCCTGGTCGAGCGTCTCGACCAGCATCTGCACCGGCTCGATGAACTGGTTGACCAGGAACAGGAACGCGATCAGCGTGCCCGCCGATACGTCCACCGCGAACAGCCCCGCCACCAGGACCACGGCCTGGACGATGGCGGAGAAGATCTCGCCGCTGCTGAACAGCGCCGCCGCCGTGCGGTGCGTGCGGTACTCGGCCGAGAACTGGGCCGCCAGGCGGTCGCGCAGCCGGGTCCGGGTGCGCTGCTCGGCGCCGTAGGCACGCACGGTCGGCAGGCCGGCGATCGCCTCCCCGATCGCGGCCATGCTGTCGGCCACCCGCACGCGCACGTGGTCGTAGGCCTGCTGCAGCACCCGCTGGAACCACCGCAGCACCAGGCCGTAGCCGAAGGTGATGCCGGCGACCAGCAGCGCCAACTCCCAGCGGTAGACCACCATGACCGCCATGACGAGCACCACGCGCAGGACGCCGAGGATCAGGTTGATCCCACCCCAGCCGAGGAACTGCTGGATCTCCTGGATGTCCGAGGTCACCCGGGCGACCAGCGCGCCACGGCGCTCGCCCTGGACGTGCAGCAGCGACAGCCGGTGCAGGTGCGCGAAGGTCATGACCCGCAGCTCGCACAGGCCGCGCGCCGCCGCCGTGCTCATGCGCACCTGCGCGTGGCGGTTGGCCAGCGCCGTCAGCGTGAGGACCACGAGCGCCACGGCGCCGATCCCGGCGACGGCGCCGATCCGCACCCCGCCGGGGGCGAGCACGTAGCGGTCGATCACCACCTGCAGGCTGACGGGCACGACCAGGCGGCCGATCGCGCCGACGAACCCGAACGCGATGGTCGCCATCAGCCCGCGGCGCAGCGTCGGCGCGAGCGCGAGCGCCCGGCGCAGCGCCGCGGTCGTGCTGATCGGGGCGTCCCGGGGCCGGCGGTTCACGTGCGGGCCTCCGCGCCGCCCGGGTCCGCCGTGGGACCGTTGCCGGCGCCGGTGGCGCCCGGCCCCGGGGTGGCGGCATCCGCCGCGCCCGCGTCCCCGCGGACGCGGCGACGGCGCTCGGCGTCGTGCTCGTAGGCCCGCAGCAGGCGGGCGTAGGCCGGCACGTCGCGCAGCAGCACGTCGTGGCGGTCGTGCGCCACGATGCGGCCCTCGTCGACGAACACGACCTCGTCGGCCAGCGCGATGCTCGACGGGCGGTACGCCACGATCAGCACCGTCGCGGGCAGGTCGGCCCGGGCGAGCCCGCGCAGGATCTCGGCCTCGACCGACGGGTCGACCGCCGATGTGGCGTCGTCGAGGATCAGCAGCCGCGGCCGCTGCGCCAGTGCGCGGGCGAGCGCCAGCCGCTGGCGCTGCCCGCCCGACAGGGTCACGCCCCGCTCGCCCAGCCGCTGGTCGAGGCCGCCGGGCAGGCGGTCGACGAACCGGTCCGCCCGGGCTCGGGCCAGCGCCCAGCGGACCTCGTCGTCGCCCATCGGCTCGCCGAACGTCAGGTTCTCCCGGACGGACGCCGCGAACAGGAACGTCTCCTGGAACGCCAGCGCCACCGTCCCCCGGACCGACGCCGGCTCCGCCGCGGCGAGGTCGACGCCGCCCAGCCGGACCGTCCCGGCGTCGGGCTGCTCCAGGTGGGCCAGCAGGCGGCACAGCGTCGACTTGCCGGCGCCGGTCGCCCCCACCAGCGCCACCACCTCCCCGGGCGCCAGGGACAGGTCGAGGCCGTCGAGCACCGGCTCGCCGCCGTAGCTGAACCGCAGGCCCCGGACCTCGACCGCCAGCGGGCCGGCCGGCAGCGGCGTCGCCGCCCCGGCCGGCGGGGCCGGGCGCGACGGCGTGGCGAGCACGCCGTCGAGCCGGTCGGCGGCGAC
>CAYVGE010000452.1:0-2084 GCA_964450395.1 uncultured Actinomycetota bacterium | reverse complement strand
GGGCTGGCGGATGGAGCCACCGGTGTCGGTGCCGATGCCCAGCGGGGCGAAGTGCGCCGCCACCGCGGCCGCTGACCCGCCCGACGACCCCCCGGGTACGCGGTCGAGGTCCCACGGGTTGTGCGTCACGCCGTACGCGGAGTTCTCGGTCGACGAGCCCATCGCGAACTCGTCGAGGTTGGTCTTGCCGACGACCACGGCGTCGGCGGCGCGCAGCCGGTCGACCACCGTCGCGTCGTAGGGCGGGCGATGGCCCTCGAGGATCCTCGACCCGCAGGTCGTCGGCACCCCGGTCGTGCACAGCACGTCCTTGAGCGCGACCGGCACGCCGGCCAGGGCGCCGACCGGGGCACCGGCGGCGCGCCGGCGGTCGATGTCGCGCGCATGGTCGAGCGCCGCGTCGTCGAGCACCGTGAGGAAGGCGTGGACGTCGCCGTCGAGCTCGGCGATCCGGTCCAGGTGCGCCTGCGCGACCTGTTCGGCCGTGACATCGCCGGCCTCGAGGCGCGCCAGCAGCTGCGCCGCGTCGCCGGCGGTCAGGGCGGCTGCGTCGTGGTCGGCCATCAGGCCTCCTCGATGATGCGCGGGACGCGGAACCTGCCGTCCTCGATCGCGGGCCCTGTGGAGCGGGCGTCGTCGGGGGTCAGCGAGGGCCGGACCTCGTCGTCGCGCCAGACGTTGCGCAACGGGTAGGCATGGCTGGTCGGGACGACGTCGTCGCTCGCCACCTCGCCGACCTGCTCGGCGTACCCGAGGATCCGGCCGAGCTCGTCGCGCAGCCGGTCGAGGTGGTCGTCGTCGAGCGCGAGCCGGGCCAGGTTGGCAACGTGACGCACGTCGTCGTCGGTGAGACTCATGTCAGGGGCCCTCCGCGGAGCCTGGTGCCGCTGCGGTCCACGGGATCGGTGGCGCCGCAGTCGGGCGTGGGTTCGAGCGCCGACGCTACCGCGTCGGCCCCGGTCGCTGCCACCTGCCGGGACCCTGGTGGTCGAGCGTCACGTGGCATCGGCCGGCTGCGCGCCACCCCCGCCGTCGAGCGCCCCCTCCGGCAGCTCCCCGGTGGCGAGCAGGGCGACGAACGCGGCCTCGTCGACCGTCGGCCGCTCGAGCTCGCGGGCCCTGTCGGCCTTGGAGCCCGCGTCGGTGCCCACGACCACGACCGAGGTGTTCTTCGACACGCTCGAGGTCACCCTGCCGCCCCGGTCCTCGACCGCGCGCTTGGCCTCGTCGCGGGTGAAGCCCTCGAGGCCACCGGTGAGCACCACCGTCCAACCCTCGAGCGTGCGGACGACCTCGACCCGGTCGGTCGTGGTCCGCACCCCCAGCGCGATCAGCTCGTCGACCAGTGCCGCGTTGCGGTCGTTGGCGAAGAAGGCGACGACGGCGTCGGCGATGATCTGCCCGATGCCGTTGACCGCCGCGATCTGCCCGGCGTCGGCCGCGCGCAGCGCCTCGAGGTCGCCGAACGCCCGCGCGAGCAGCCGGGCGGTGGTGCCGCCGATGTGACGGATGTTCAGGCCGATGAGCAGCCGCTCGAGTGGCTGCCGCCTGCTCCGCCCGATGCCGTCGAGCAGCGCGGCCACCTTCTTCTCGCCGAACCCCTCGAGCTCGAGCAGGTCCTCGGCCCGCAGGCGGTACAGGTCCGCCAGGTTCCAGACCAGCCCGGTGTCCAGCAGGATGCGGGCGGTCTCGTAGCCCAGTCCCTCGATGTCGAGCGCGCCGCGGCCGGCGTAGTGCGCCAGCGATTCGAGCAGCCGGTTGGGGCAGTCGATGTTCGAGCAGTAGCTGGCCGCCTCGCCTTCGAGCCGCTCGATCGGCTCGCCGCAGAACGGGCAGTCCGACGGCATCTCCCAGGGACCCGCCGCCTCGACCTCGGGCGGCCGCTCGGACGCCACGTAGCCGACCACCTCGGGGATCACGTCGCCGGCCTTGCGCACGATGACCGTGTCGCCGGGGCGCACGTCCTTGGCCCGCGCCTGGTCCTCGTTGTGCAGCGTGGCCAGCTGCAGGGTCGAGCCCGCCACCAGCACCGGCTCGAACCGCGCGAACGGCGTGACCTTGCCGGTGCGCCCGACGTTGACCTC
>CAYVGE010000451.1:0-2094 GCA_964450395.1 uncultured Actinomycetota bacterium | reverse complement strand
GGTGGCGAGGGCCGGACCTCCTGTGGCAGCCAACCGACCAACCACAAGGGCAAGCCCGAGGGCCGGACGCGGTCGAAGAACAAGACGTCCAACAAGGACATCATCCGTCGGCGCGGCAAGCGCCGCCGCTGACACAGCGAACCACGCAGCCTGAGGAGCACCCAGATGCCGCGCAGCTTGAAGAAGGGCCCGTTCGTCGACGCCCACCTCGAGAACAAGATCGCCGCGCTCAACTCGCGCAACGAGAAGCGCGTGGTCCGCACGTGGTCACGCCGCTCGGAGATCTCCCCCGAGATGGTCGGCCACACGATCGCGGTCCACGACGGGCGCAAGCACGTCCCGATCTACATCTCCGAGTCGATGGTGGGTCACAAGCTCGGGGAGTTCGCTCCCACGCGGGCGATCAAGTGGCGCGGCGCCGGCTCCAAGCAGTCGGTCCGCGGCGGCCGCCGCTAGCTGACCGCCGAAGAAGCAGAGACGAGAAGGGTAATGAGCATGGATGTCAGGGCCAGCGCCCGCTACGTGCGGGTCGCGCCGAACAAGGCTCGGCAGGTCGTGCGGCACATCCGTGGCCTCGACGTCGAACACGCGCGGCACGTGCTGCAGCTGGAGCCCAAGGGCGCCGGCCGGTACGTGGCCAAGGTGCTCGAGTCGGCGATCGCCAACGCGGAGAACAACCACGACCTCGATGCCGATGACCTCGTGGTGACATCCGCGGTCGTCGACGAGGGTCCGACGCTGAAGCGCTTCCAGCCACGCGCCATGGGGCGGGCGTACCGCATCCGCAAGCGCACCAGCCACATCACCATCACCCTCGGGACCGAGGAGCAGTAGCTGTGGGACAGAAGATCCACCCGTACGGGTTCCGGCTCGGCGTCATCAAGGAGTACAAGTCGCGCTGGTTCGCGGACAAGGAGTACGCGGACTACGTGGCCGAGGACGACCGCGTGCGCGACTACATCCGCGAGCGCGTGCGCCACTCCGGCGTCAGCCGCATCGACATCGAGCGCACCCGCGACCGGGTGACCGTCGACGTCTGGACCGCGCGTCCGGGCATCGTCATCGGTCGCCGCGGTGCCGAGGCCGACGCCATCCGCGCGGCGCTCGAGAAGATGACCGGCAAGCAGATCAAGCTGAACATCCAGGAGGTCAAGACCCCCGAGCTGGATGCGCAGGTCACCGCCCACAACGTCGCCGAGCAGCTGCGCGGCCGCGTCAGCTTCCGCCGCGCCATGCGACGGGCGACGCAGAACGCGATGAAGGCCGGCGCCAAGGGCGTCCGCGTGCAGTGCTCCGGTCGCCTGGGTGGCGCCGAGATGAGCCGCACCGAGTGGTACCGCGAGGGCCAGGTGCCGCTGCACACCCTGCGCGCCAAGGTCGACTACGGCTTCGACGAGGCCCGCACCACCTACGGGCGCATCGGCGTCAAGGTGTGGATCTACCGCGGCGAGGTCCTGCCCGACACCGACCAGCGGCGCTCGCGCGAGCAGCAGCAGCAGCGGCCACGCCGCTCCGGCCGTGGCCGGGGCAGCCGCCGCACGTCGCCGAACACCGTCGGCATGGGCGACATGGCGGGGGAGCGGACCGACGAGCAGGCGCCGACCGCGCCCCAGTCGGGCCAGCCCGCGACCCTGACCGGCGCCGACCTGCCCGGTACGGCACCCCAGCCGACCGAGCAGCCGATGCCCGAGACCGCGCCGCAGGCGGCGGTCCCCGAGGCCCCGGCGGCGCCCGAGGCCGTCGAGCCGCAGCAGGCGACCGACGCCGACGCGACCGTGCCGGACAACAGCGCGGACGCGGCCCGGCCCGCCGACGCCGATGTGCCGCGGCCGCCCGCGACGCCCGACGAGGCGTCCACCGGCGACGAGAACCAGGAGGCATAGACGATGTTGGCTCCCAAGCGGGTCCGCTACCGCAAGCAGCATCGCGGGCGCATGCGCGGCCACGCCAAGGGCGGGGCCGAGATGGCCTTCGGCGAGTACGGCCTGCAGGCGCTGACCGGGTCGTGGATCACGGCGCGCCAGATCGAGGCCGCCCGCGTCGCGATGACCCGGCACATCAAGCGTGGCGGCAAGGTCTGGATCCGGATCTTCC
>CAYVGE010000450.1:710-2105 GCA_964450395.1 uncultured Actinomycetota bacterium | reverse complement strand
ACCATCGACACGCCGCACTGGTAGCACATCGGCGCGTTCGAGTAGTTGTCGTCGATCGGGTGCTCCTGGTGGACCGGCAGCACCGTCTGGCCCTCGGCGTCGGCCTTCGGCGGTGTCTCAGCGGGGGGTGTCGGGGACGCCGCCGGGTAGCTGCCGACGTCGAGCTGCGCCGTGCGCTCCTGCATCGTGTAGATGTTCAGTGCGTGGCGCGTCTCGGCGGGCAGGTACTCGATCGCCAGGCGCCGGAACATGTAGTCGACGATCGACGAGGCGAACTTGACCTCGGAGTCGTCGGTCATGCCCGCGGGCTCGAAGCGCATGTTGATGAACTTCGACACGAACGCCTCGAGCGGCACCCCGTACTGCAGGCCGATGCTCACGCTGATGGCGAACGCGTCCATCACGCCCGACAGCGTCGAGCCCTGCTTGCCGAGGTTGACGAAGATCTCGCCGAGGCCGTCACCGGGGTACTCCCCCGCGGTCATGTAGCCCTCGGCGTCGCCCACGGTGAACGACAGCGTCTGTGCGGGGCGTTGCCGCGGCAGCCGCCGCCGCACGATGCCCGCCTGGGCGGCCTCCTGGTCCGTGGTGGTCGCGGCCTTGTTGACGTCCGACTTGCGGCTGACCGACAGCGGCTGGGCGACCTTGCAGTTGTCGCGGTAGATCGCGAGCGCCTTCAGCCCGAGGCGCCAGCCCTCGGTGTAGATGTGCTGGACGTCCTCGACCGTCGCCGACTCCGGCATGTTCACGGTCTTGGAGATCGCCCCGCTGATCCACGGCTGCACGGCCGCCATCATCCGCACGTGACCGATCGGCGCGATCGACCGCTCCCCCATCGCACAGTCGAACACCTCGAGGTGCTCCGCCCTGAACGCCGGCGCGTCCTCGACGGTCGCGTGGTCGTCGATGTAGGCGACGATCGCCTCGACCTGCTCGGGCTGGTAGCCCAGGTGCCGCAGCGCGACGGGCACCGTCTGGTTGACGATCTTCATCGAGCCGCCGCCGACCAGCTTCTTCATCTTGACCAGACCGAGGTCGGGCTCGATGCCGGTGGTGTCACAGTCCATCATCAGGCCGATGGTGCCGGTGGGGGCCAGCACGCTGGCCTGCGCGTTGCGCACGCCGTGCTCCGCCGCGGCGCGGACCGTCTCGTCCCACGACTCCTGCGCCGCGTCGACGATGTTGGCGGGTGCGTTCGTCCGGTCGATGGTCGTCAGGGCGTCGCGGTGCTTGCGGAGCACGCGCAGCATGCCGTCGCGGTCGGCTGCGTAGCCGTCGAACGGGCCCTGCACCTTGGCCAGCTCGACCGACGTGCGGTAGGCCTCGCCGGTCATCAGCGCGGTGATGCCCGCGGCCCACGCGCGCCCCTCGTCGGAGTCGTACGCGATGCCCTGG
>CAYVGE010000450.1:334-700 GCA_964450395.1 uncultured Actinomycetota bacterium | reverse complement strand
CCGAGGTTGGCGTAGCCGAGGCCGAGCTGGCGGTACGCACGCGCGTTGGCGTCGATGGCGACCGTCGGGTAGCTCGAGTTGCCCACCAGGATCTCCTGGGCGGTGAACACGATCTGCACCGCGCGGCGGAACGACTCGACGTCGAACACCCCACCGGACTCGAACGTCCGCAGGTTGAGCGACGCGAGGTTGCACGCCGAGTTGTCGAGGTGCATGTACTCCGAGCACGGGTTCGAACCGTTGATCCGCCCGGCGTTGGGTGTCGTGTGCCAGTCGTTGATCGTCGAGTCGTACTGGATGCCGGGGTCGGCGCACTCCCAGGCCGCCTGGGAGATCTGGCGCATCAGGTCACCGGCGTCGACCGTC
>CAYVGE010000450.1:0-324 GCA_964450395.1 uncultured Actinomycetota bacterium | reverse complement strand
GTGACCTCACCCGTCGTCACGGCCTTGAGCTGCCACTCGGCGCCGCGCTCGACCGCGCGCATGAAGGCGTCGGTCACCCGGACCGAGTTGTTCGCGTTCTGGTACTGGACCGACGCCGAGTCGAGGCCGTCGAGGTCCATGTCGAAGCCGGCCTCGCGCAGGGCCCTGGCCTTGAGCTCCTCGCGCTGCTTGCACCACACGAACTCCTCGACGTCGGGGTGGTCGACGTTGAGGATGACCATCTTCGCCGCGCGGCGGGTCTTGCCGCCGCTCTTGATGGTGCCCGCCGACGCGTCCGCCCCGCGCATGAAGCTGACGGGCCCA
>CAYVGE010000449.1:0-2118 GCA_964450395.1 uncultured Actinomycetota bacterium | reverse complement strand
GACGGGGGTCGGCGGTCGCAGCCCCCATTGCGGCAGCACGCGCGGTACCTATACTGCCCAGACCCCGCCCGCGCAGCGCGTCCGACGCCGCGGAACGGGCACCTGGCGATCGAGCCGAGCGGTAGCGAGGAGAACCAAGCCCGATGACTGCCACCCCTGTGGTGAGCGTACTGACCGCCATCGCCGGTCTCGCGCTCGCCGCCTACTTCTACACCGTCGTCAAGGCGGCCGATCCCGGCAACGACCGGATGGTCGAGCTGATGCGCGCCATCCAGGAGGGTGCGCGCGCCTTCCTCCGCCGCGAGTACCAGTGGATCGCGGTGTTCGTCGTCGTGATGACGGTGCTGATCTTCGTCTTCCTCGACTACGGCCGGCCGTGGGGCGCGCTCGCGTACCTGTTCGGCGCGACGCTGTCGGGCCTGGCGGGCTTCATCGGCATGACCGTCGCCACCATGGCCAACGCCCGGACGACGCAGGCCGCGCGCACCGGACCGCAGCTGGCGCTCCCGCTGGCGTTCCGCGGCGGCGCCGTCATGGGCTTCTCGGTCGCCGGCCTGGCGCTGTTCGGCCTGGGCCTGAGCTACATCCTGTTCGTGCAGGTCCTCGAGGTCGACCAGCCGTTCCAGGTGCTGACCGCGTTCGGCCTGGGCGCCAGCTCGATCGCGCTGTTCGCCCGCATCGGCGGTGGCATCTACACCAAGGCCGCCGACATGGGCGCCGACCTGGTCGGCAAGGTCGAGGCGGGCATCCCCGAGGACGACCCCCGCAATCCCGCGACCATCGCCGACAACGTCGGGGACAACGTGGGTGACGTCGCCGGCATGGGCGCCGACCTGTTCGAGAGCTACGCCGGTTCGATCATCGCACCCGTCGCGCTGGCCGCCTTCGCGTTCGCCGGGACCGGCGCGTTCCAGTCGCGGGCGCTGCTGTTCCCGCTGGCGATCGGCGCGCTCGGCATGATCGCGTCGATCATCGGCGCGTTCCTGGTGAAGGCGTCGCCGGGCGCCACCGGCCGGCAGCTGTCGAGTGCCCTGCACCGCGGGCAGAACGTCGCCCTGGGACTCACGATCGTCCTGTCGTTCATCGTCGGGTTCCTGTTCTTCAACGGCGTCGAGGGCGTCGACAACTGGTGGGGCTTTCCGATCGCGGTGACGGTCGGCCTGCTGGTCGGCACCGCCATCGGCTTCGTCAGCGAGTACTACACCTCGGACCACTACGGCCCCGTCAAGCGCCTCGCCGAGTCGAGCGAGACCGGGTCGGCGACCACCATCGTCAGCGGCATCGCGCTGGGCATGCAGTCGGTCGCCGGTGCGGTCCTGCTGATCGTCGTCGCGGTGGGGGTGGCGTTCTACGCGGGCGAGCAGGCGCTGCCCGGGGTCGCGAACACCGGGATCTACGGCATCGCGCTGGCCGCGATCGGCATGCTGGCGACCACCGGTGTGGTCGTGTCGGTCGACGCGTACGGCCCCATCGCCGACAACGCGGGCGGCATCGCCGAGATGGCGGAGCTGCCGCACGAGGTCCGCGATGTCACCGACGAGCTCGACTCGTTGGGCAACACCACCGCCGCCGTCGCCAAGGGCTTCGCGATCGGCTCGGCGGCCGTGACCGCGCTCGCGCTGTTCAAGGCCTTCGAGCAGGCGATCCTCGGCGCCGGCGGCTCGATCTCGCTGGACATCGGCACGGTCGACGTGTTCACGGGCCTGTTCATCGGCGCCATGCTCCCGTTCCTGTTCGCGGCGCTGACCATGCAGGCGGTCGGTCGCGCAGCGAACAAGATGATCGAGGAGGTCCGCCGGCAGTTCGACGAGGTCCCCGGACTGCGTGCCTCGCTGTCGGCCGGACCCGGTGCCGTGGGAACCAAGACCGACGTCAAGCCGGACTACGCCCGCTGCATCGAGATCTCGACCGAGGCGTCGCTGAAGGAGATGGTGGTCCCGGGCGCGCTCGCGGTCGCCGTACCGCTGATCATCGGCTTCATCTCGACCGACGCGCTGGGCGGCTTCCTGGCCGGCGCGCTGGTCAGCGGCTTCGCACTGGCGATCTTCATGGCCAACGCCGGTGGCGCGTGGGACAACGCCAAGAAGTACATCGAGGCGGGCCATCACGGCGGCAAGG
>CAYVGE010000448.1:0-2134 GCA_964450395.1 uncultured Actinomycetota bacterium | reverse complement strand
TCCGTCGGCGGGGGCGGGGACGGCTGCGGACCCGCCCGGGGGTGTTGTGGGTGACAAGGCGTACTCAGCGCGGCGGATCCGCGACCAGTTGCGGCGCCGGCGGATCCGGGCGGTGATCGCCGAGCCGGCCGATCAGACCGCGAACCGGCGGCGGCGCGGGTCAGCCGGCGGCCGGCCCCCAGCGTTCGACGCCGACGCCTACCGGCAGCGCAACACCACCGAACGGGCGGTCCCCAAGCTCAAGGCGCACCGAGCGGTCGCGATGCGCACCGACAAACGCGAGTACGTCTACTGCGGCACGATCGACGTCGCCTCGCTCCACATCTGGCTACGCGACCTCGAGCGCCACGAGGCGCTGCTTGACCGTGCGGTGATGAAAAGGCACCGCTGCCGGCTCGTCGCAGCGGCTGGTGAAGCGGGGAACAGCCTGATCCCGGGGATGCGGGTGAGGGTGGACAGCAGTTCCGACAACAACGGGACGGGCCAGCACCGTCAGATGGTCCGGGTCCGGCAAGCGAGACGGGAAGGTGTACGAGGAACCAGCGGCCGAACGCCTCTCAAGGTAGCCCACCAGCTCGAAACCTGGCGGATCAGGGCTGGGTCGCGATGCGCGCCCGCGTGCTGCGCGGGCAACTCCTCAGGCTGGTTGATGTCGCCGGCTGGGAGGCCACACCGAAGGTCTGCGGCGTAGGTGTGGCGAGATCGCAGGGGCATAGCTGGGCACCTCACCCGTCGAACGGGCAGACAGCGAACGTGGGAACCGTCTTGGTGGTCCCCTCACCGGCCGGCAGCCAGCCGACCGGCGGGAAGGTCCGTCGCCGACCGACGCCACCGGGGCGGGGCGGAGGACCCGTAGTAGTCCGAGGTCGGGAAAGCCGGCCACATGGCGAAGGGGTCCAGCGAGTTCGCAGCGATGCTGTAGCACGTGGAGGTCGCTGGTGAATACCGGCGCGCCGTGGCCGGGCCTGGTTGAGGCCAGCCGACGGGTACACGCGATGCAGACCAAGCTGCACCGATGGGCGACCGATGATCCTGGTCGCTGTTTCGATGACCTCGGCAACCTGGTGTATGACCCGCCCGCGTACGTCCTCAGCTTCGACGACGCGAAAGCTCGTCGGGCGTGTCAAATGGTCTGTGTAGGAGCTGCGACCTGACACCTTGAGGCGTGACGCCTCGGAAGGAGCAGCCATGACCCTGATGACCGACTCGAGCCGCCCTGGTGCTGGTGGCGGCGAGGACGGCGGCGACGCGTTCGGCGACGTGGGCGTGCCGGGCCCGCCGGCCGGCACGACCGGCGCGCGGCTGCGCGAGCAGCTGGCTGATGATCTGTGGTTGGAGGAGCTGATCGACCGCGCCGAGGAGGGCGGGGTGGCGCTGACCGGCCCTGGCGGGTTCTTGCCCGAGCTGATCAAGGCGGTGCTGGAGAAGGGCCTGGCCGCCGAGCTGACCGATCACCTCGGCTACGCCCACGGCGAGCGGGCCGGCGCGGCGAACAGCCGCAACGGCACGACCCCCAAGACGGTCGCGACCGAGGTCGGCGACGTGGGCCTGGGCGTCCCGCGTGACCGCCGCTCGACGTTCTCCCCGCGGCTGGTCCCCAAGGGCCAGCGGCGCCTGGGCGGGCTGGATGACATGATCATCTCGCTGTTCGCCGGCGGGATGACCGTCCGCGACATCCAGCATCACCTGGCCGCCACGCTGGGCACCGAGCTGTCACACGAGACGATCGCCAACATCACCGACGCGGTGCTGGAGGAGGTCAAGGCCTGGCAGTCCCGGCCGCTGGACGCCTTCTACCCGATCGTCTACGTCGACGCGCTGGTGGTGAAGGTCCGCGACGGCGGTCACGTGCGCAACAAGTCCGCGCACATCGCCGTGGGCGTCGGGCTCGACGGCGTCAAGCGGGTGCTAGGCATCTGGGTGCAGGCCAGCGAGGGCGCGAAGTTCTGGGCGGCGGTGTGCGCCGAACTGGCCAACCGCGGCGTGCGTGACATCCTCATCGCCTGCTGCGACGGGCTGACCGGTCTGCCCGAGGCGATCGAGGCGACCTTCCCCCACACCACCGTGCAGACCTGCGTGGTGCACTTGATCCGCGCGAGCCTGCGGTTCGTGTCGTACCGCGACCGCAAGGCCC
>CAYVGE010000447.1:0-2137 GCA_964450395.1 uncultured Actinomycetota bacterium | reverse complement strand
CGCTGGCGCGAGCAGGTCGCCCCCCGGCCTGTCCTGTGACCGCTGACGCGCTCACCGCCCGACCTCCTCGCTGGCGCGAGCAGGTCGCCCCCCGGCCTGTCCTGTGACCGCTGACGCGCTCACAGTCGCTCCGCGATGCCGGCCTGCTCGAGCGGGTGCGGGCGGTACGGCCCGGGCCGCTCTCCGCACAGGCGTGGGGTCGGGAACAGCTTGCCGGGGTTGCACAGCCCGTCGGGGTCGAAGGCGCTGCGCACGCGCTGCATCACCGCCAGGTCCTCCTCGCCGAACATCTTGGGCATCGAGCACGCCTTGTCGGCGCCGACGCCGTGCTCACCGGTGATCGAGCCCCCCGACTCGACGCACAGCTCGACGATGCGGATCGACAGCTCCTCGGCCTCCTCCGCCTCGCCCTCGTTGCGGCCGTCGTAGAGCACCAGCGGGTGCAGGTTGCCGTCACCGGCGTGGAACACGTTGGCCACCCGGTAGCCGGTCTCCTCGCTCATCTCGTCGATGCGCTCGAGCACCTCACCGAGCTTCGTCCGCGGGATGACGCCGTCCTGCACGAAGTAGTCGCGCGACAACCGGCCCATGGCAGCGAACGCCGCCTTGCGACCCTTCCAGATCAGTGCGCGCTCGGCGGCGTCCTCGGCGACGCGGATGTTGGTCGCGCCCGCCTCCTCGCAGTGTCGCTGCACCTCGGGGAACAACGCGGTGACCTCGGGTTCCGGGCCGTCGAGCTCGACCACCAGCACCGCGCCGGACTCGAGGTCCAGCCCGACGTGGGCGTCCTCCTCGCAGGCGTGGATGGCGAGGTTGTCCATCATCTCCATGCCGGCGGGGATGACCCCCGCCGACGTGATCGCCGCGACCGCGTCGCCCGCCTCGCGCGGCGTCTCGAAGTCGGCCAGCAGGGTCTGCACGGCCTCGGGGCGGCGCAGCAGCCGCACCACGACCCTGGTGACGATGCCCAGGGTCCCCTCGGAGCCGATCACGACCCCGCGCAGGTCGTAGCCGGGCGCGTCGGCGACCGGGCCGCCCAGGTCGACGATGTCGCCGTCGGTCGTGACGAACTCGATGCCCTGCACGTGGTTGGTCGTGAACCCGTACTTGAGGCAGTGGACCCCACCCGAGTTCTCCGCCACGTTGCCGCCGATCGAGCACACGATCTGGCTCGACGGGTCGGGGGCGTAGTACAGGTCGTGCCCGGCGACCGCGGCGGAGATCGCGGCGTTCGTCACGCCCGGCTCGGCGACGAGGTAGCGGTTCTCGACGTCGACGTGCAGGATCGAGCGCATGCGCGCCAGCACGACCAGCACGCCGTCGGCGTGCGGCAGCGCCCCGCCCGACAGGCCGGTGCCCGCCCCGCGGGCCACGAAGGGCACCTGCTCGCGGCGGCACGCCCGCACGACGGCGGCGACCTCCTCAGTGGTCGTGGGCAGCACCACCAGAGCCGGACGGACGCGGTAGCCGGTCAACCCGTCGCACTCGTACGTGCGCAGCTGCGCGTCGGCGGTCACGACGCCGTCCGGACCGAGCAGCGCGAGCATCTCGTCACGGATCTGCGAGATGGCCACCGGACGGCTCCGATCCTCGCTGCTGGGGCGGGCGCCGCTCCGGGCGGTCCCGGTATCCCCTGACTGCCTCGCGGGCACGGTCACGGCACGGCATGCGGATCGGCCCGGCCACCGACGATAGGCACCCGTCCACGGGTGTCAAGACCTCCCCCTGCTGTACATCCTGTTCGGCGCGCTGCCGCTGCTCGCGACGCTGCGCGAGAGCGGGGTGAGCCCTCCGGGCGGTCAGCCCCCGACCTCGACGCCGGCGAGGTGCTCCAGCGCCTTGACCAGCGCGTGGTTGCCCTCCCCGCCCAGGTCGCGGCGCTGCAGCGTGGCGTAGAGCTGGCTGATGAGGCTCGTGCCGACCGCGGGCAGCCGCAACCGCTCGAACGCCTCGAGCACCAGGCGCAGGTCCTTCTGCTGCAGGTCGATGGTGAAGCCGGGCCGCCAGTCGCGGTCGGCGACCTGCGGCCCGCGGTTGGACAGCATCCAGCTGCCTGCGGCACCACCGGACACCGCGTCGAGCGTGCGCTGCAGGTCCAGGCCCTCGGCCGCCGCCAGCAGCAGCGCCTCGCTGACGC
>CAYVGE010000446.1:0-2154 GCA_964450395.1 uncultured Actinomycetota bacterium | reverse complement strand
GTGCCGTGGGAGTGGTTCCGACGCATCGACGACCAAACCCCGCTGCACGCCGGCCTCCCCGGGAACCCTGAGTAGCCCCGGCTGCCAGATGTCTTCGTAGGTGGGGGCGCCGCGGAAACGGAGTCCGAACCGGGCTGGCAGACGGCACGCCGACCGATCAACCGCACGCCACCGTTCGGGCTCATCAAGATCCAGTGGCCCGTGCTCGAGCACATCACCGACTCGGGCGTGGTCGACCGGGAGCTGGAGCGGTCTCGTTGCCCTGCGACGCCGTCCGGTTGCACGCCGGGATCGGCTCCGTCACGCCTGAAGCCGAGCATCGGGGGAGGGGTGTGATACTGCGCAGGCAGCGCGCCGAGGGGCCCTCCGCGCCGCGCGGCTGGCCTTTGGGCTCAACGACGGACCGACAACCTGAACCGCGACGCGGCCCCTTCGGTGCTGGGACTTCCCGGGCCGAGCTGGTCAGAAGTCTCCCGAAGCATCCTGTTCACGCCCAGATCGGAGATCATGATGGCACATGGAGTGGTCGCCGGCGAGTACGCCACGCCGCGATCCGCGTTCTACGACACCGGCCGGTTCGGCCGCCTGTTCCCCACGCTGCCGCCGTTTGCGTCCGACACCCCCTTGGTTCGCGACGCGCTGCTGGAGTTGGGCGCGGCGGGCGGACCGATGGACGCGCAAGATGATCTGTCGGATCCGGTGTCGCTGATCACCGACCCGGCCAAGAGCGTGAACAACCCCGACAACCCGTCGGGCACAGCAGGGTTGACCTTCTTCGGGCAGTTCCTCGATCACGACATGACCTTCGACCCCACGTCGAGCCTCGCCCGACGGCAGGACCCCGAGGCGATCCGCAACTTCCGGATCCCCGCGTTGGACCTCGACAACCTCTACGGCAGCGGACCCTCGGGGTCGCCGCACCTGTACGACCAGCAGGTCGACGGTGGGCGTACGACGCTGCTGGTCGAGACCGTCACCGGTTCCGCGGCGGTGTCGATCGACGGCGTCGACCGGTTCGACCTGCCGCGCAACACCCAGGACGTGGCCTTGATCGGCGACCCGCGCAACGACGAGAACCTGGTCGTCTCCCAGCTGCACCTCGCGTTCGCGCGGTTCCACAACCGCGTCGTAGCCGACGTAACCGCCGACCTCGGCGCCGGCGTCACGTCGCAGGAGATCTTCGCCGAGGCGCAACGCGTGGTTCGCTGGCACTACCAGTGGCTCGTCCTGCACGAGTTCCTGCCCCACACCGTCGGCGACGCCATCACCGACGACGTCCTGGGCAACGGCCCGTCGCACTACCACTGGAACAACGACCCCTACATCCCGGTCGAGTTCTCCATCGCCGCGTACCGCTTCGGGCACTCCCAGGTCCGCCCCAGCTACCGGGCGAACTTCGGCACCAGCGCCACCGATCCCACGCAGCAGTTCTTCGCGCTGGTGTTCGACCCCACCCTGCCGCCTGGACCCGATCCCGACGACCTTCGCGGCGGCCGTCGCGCGCCCCGCCGGTTCATCGACTGGCAGACCTTCTTCGACTTCGGCGACGGGCGCGTGCGCCGCAACAAGCGCATCGACACCGTCATGTCGTCGGTGCTGTTCTCGCTGATGGGCCAGACCCCGGGCGAGCCCGTCTCGCTGGCGACCCGCAACCTGCTCCGGAACCTGACGATGCAGGTGCCGTCCGGCCAGCGGGTGGCCCAGGCCATGGCGGCGCCCCAGCTCGCCGCCGCCGACCTCGACGACCTCGCGCCGTTCCACCTCCAGCAGCGGACGCCTCTGTGGTTCTATGTGCTGCGCGAAGCCGAGGTCATGGCCGATGGCGTACGCCTGGGTCCCGTGGGCGGACGCATCGTCGCAGAGGTCATCGTCGGGCTGATCACGGGTGATCGACTGTCATATCTGCGCCAAGACCCCGACTGGACCCCCACCTACGGAACCGCCGACACCTTCACCGTCGCCGACCTGCTCCGCGCAGCCGGTGTCGTCGTGTCGCTGTGACCCACCGTCGACCGGCGCGTGCAGGCAGATACCGACTACCGACATCGTCACCACCGACACCAACCGCGCCGCTTGAGCGCCAGAATCGCAGCAGTTTGAGCAGGTCACGCTCCATCCGCAGATCAGCGACCTCACGCTCGAGCTCGCGCAGCC
>CAYVGE010000445.1:0-2165 GCA_964450395.1 uncultured Actinomycetota bacterium | reverse complement strand
TGTTCCTCAACGGTGCGCTCATCCCGATCTTCGCGTTCCCGGGATGGCTCGAACTCGTCGCGAAACTCGTTCCCACCACACTGGGCGTCGACGCCATCCGCCGGCTTACGGCGCCGGTCGACGGCACCGTCGAGAGCCTCGGCGACGTCTGGGCGGACGGCACACTGCCGTGGGCGCTCGTCCACGCCGCGATCCTGCTCGTTCTCGGCTGGGCGATCTACCAGGCGGCGATTCGTCGTGGCCTACGTGACGGAAGGCTGGGTGCCTGAAATGACCGCGACCACTTGGAAGATGACGCCGGATCGTGAGCTGACCGCTATCTGCAACGAGACGGTCAAGGGCCTGCGGCAGGGCTGGAGCGAACGGTTGCAGATCCTCATCGAGATGCCACTGTTCATCACGTTCATGCTGTTGCTCGCGTTCACGATCGGCGAGGGTGAAGCCATCGTCACCGACCGGCTGGAATGGTCGTTGGACACCGCAGGCGCCTCCTGGCTGATCATCGGTCTGTCCGCGTTCACCTACACCTATCTGCATGTGCAGAAGATGTTCTGGCGGTTGCTGGCAGAGATTCAGACCGGGACGCTGGAACAGGCGTACCTCAGCCCACTGCCGTCGTGGGTACACGTCGTGATCGGTCGGGTCGCGTCGGCGATCGCCGAGACCGTCATCGTCGTCGCGATCGTTTACGGCGTGACAAACCTGTTCGTCAGCATCGACCTGCACTTGCGGGTCGAAGCGCTGCTGCCGTTGCTGCTGCTGTTCACCGGGGCGGCCGGCCTTGCGATGATCATCGCCGGCGCCGCTCTGGTCTGGAAGCGAACCATGCTGCTCAACGACATGGTGCTGATGTTCCTGATGTTCTTCAGCGGAGCACTGATGCCACTGTCCCGTCTTCCCGGCTGGGCTGAGGCGATTGGCCAGCCGATATTCCTGACCCACTCCGCCGAAGCGCTGCGGATCGTCATGTTCGATGGTGAAACCGTGCCTTGGAGTGGAACCGGCGGCTGGGCGTGGACGCTCGCCACGGCCTTCGGCTGGCTGGCCACAGGGGTCCTCGCGTTCAAGCTCTCCGAGCGCATCGCCAAACGGAAAGGCAGCCTGTTCCACTTCTGAGCGAGGAGTCGGGCTCCTGCTCCACTGGGTTACGCAGCTTCCGTACCGCCACTTCGGGCGCGATCAGCAGCATTGTCGGGTGGACGCCCGGGCGATCTCGCGTGCCTGGTCGAGGTCGACGATCGCGACCCCGGGATGATCGGCGAGCCACTTCTCACCCGCCTCACGGGAGGCGAAGAACGGCATTTGGGTACAGACCTGTGAGCCGGGCCCGATGGTTTCGCAGGAGGACGTCACGTCCGACCCGACGATCGCGACGACCGCCGTACCCGGTGTGACGTCGGATGCCGTGCCGTCCGGCTCGACTGTCAGGTTGACTTCAGCACGGGTCACAGGGCACGTCGACGTAACCTTCGCACGTTCACCGAGGATGATCGGCAGGAACAGCGCGTCGAAGCCGCACCACGTGTACAGATCGTTTCCACGTACGGTGAATTGGTGCTGAGTGGGCCGCAGCGTCAGCGCGGCGCCGACGATCGCCCCGGTTTCGACCTCGAGGCCAGTTCGTTCGCCGGACTCGATGTAGGCCTCCGCCTCCGCGATGCTGATGCCGGCGGCGCCGGCCAGCATTGCCGCAGTGACCGGCTTGCCGTCCGCCAGCAGCCTGATGCCTGCCTGGCTCAGCTTGCCGGTGGCGGCATTGCGGCGGGCCCACGTCGTCGTCAGGTCCGCGACGGTGGGTGTGGTCATGAGGCGAAAGTACTCCTTCCAGTCAGATGGAAGGTCAACGTGGTGTGACGTGCGCCGTCCCGCGGATCGTGACGGCGAACACTGAACGTGTGGTGTGCGTTGCGGCACCGGAACCAATGCAGTATCGCCCTCCTGACGATCAGCGTGCAGGCGTGTTACAGCAGGTCGCGCAACCCGGTGTAACTGATGGCGGCGAGCCGGCGCGACGACATTGCGAAGTAGTCCTCATCCGCGGTGATGCCGAGCCCGTCGACGAGACGATTCATCAGGTTGAAGAGCCCAGAGACGGCGGCCGCGTCGTGCACCGCCTGCTCGTCCCAGCCGGCGGCGAGTATCGCCTCGACGTCGCTTGGCGCGAT
>CAYVGE010000444.1:0-2166 GCA_964450395.1 uncultured Actinomycetota bacterium | reverse complement strand
GAGGCGGCGGGATTTGAACCCGCGAGAGGGGGTAACCCTCAACCCGCTTAGCAGGCGGGCGCCATAAACCGGACTAGGCGACGCCTCCACGCTCACAACGTAAGCTCAGCAAGCGTACCTGCCGGCGAGTACGGCGGGCAAAGCGGTCGAACGAGCCACCTGTGATCGCCGGCACGGTTTGCTAGGCGTAAGTTCGGGCATAGCACAATAGGTCGTACAGTTGACCTCGCTGATCCCATTAGGGATGACAACGTCGCCGCAGAACGAAGGCAGGAGCTGTGCAGCATCCCGACGACTGGCCTGGTGCACCTTATCCTCCGCACCGTTCCAGCCGGCGGGAACGACGGTCGCGGCGGCGCCCACCGTTCGGCCGATTTCTGTGGCTCACCGCAGTGGGGACGCTGGTTCCCGGCACCGGACTGATCGCGGCCGGACGCCGCTCGGGAAAGGCCGTCCTCACGGTGCTCATCCTGGGTGTGCTCGCCGGCGGCGTCTTCCTTTCCCAGACTTCGCTCAGCCAGCTCACCGGCACGGCGACCAACCGGTCGTGGCTCATGTTCATCGCGGTCGCGATGCTTCTCGTCGCCGTCGGCTGGCTCACGGTGGCACTGGCCAGCCACCGCGCTCTCGAACCGAGCGGGCTCTCCGACGGCAAGCGGTTCGCCGGCTCCCTCGTCGTCATCGCGGCGGCGAGTGTGGTCATCACACCGCTCGCGCTCGGCGCACAGTACGCATGGACCGCGCGTACATTCATCGGCAATGTCTCTTCGGACAGCGACACCGCACCGGAACTCGACGCCGCCGATCCGTGGGAGGGTGTTCCGCGCATCAACGTCCTTCTCATGGGCGGGGACGGCGGTATCGGCCGGCAGGGCATCCGTGCCGACACGTTGATCCTGGCCAGCATCGACACCGATTCCGGTGAAACGATCATGTTCTCGCTGCCTCGCCAGCTGGCGAGCCCGCCGTTCCCTGCCGACTCCAAACTGGCCGAGTACTACCCCGACGGCTTCACCGATGCCGAGCAGAACCTCATCAACGCCGTCTACAACAACACTCCCGAGGACGTGCTCAACGACGCGTTCCCCAACTCGGACAACCCACGGGCGGACGCCACGAAGGAGGCTGTCGAAGGGACGCTGGGCATTCCCGTCGACTACTACGTGCTGGCCAACCTCGACGGCTTCGAGCAGATCGTCGACGCGATGGGCGGCGTGACGATAGACGTCCCGTACCCGATCCCGATGGGCACCAAGGTGTCGAACGGGCAGTGCGTGTGGTCCGGCCCGAACGGAGTACGGTGGATCGCCCCCGGCGACGCTCAAGAACTCAGCGGCGAGGAGGCGCTGTGGTTCGCGCGATCCCGCTGCGCGCCGTACGACGCGCAGTGGCCGGATCAGACCGGGCTTCAGTCGCCGATCACTCTCGGGGCGAACCATAACCGGATGGAGCGACAGCGCTGCATGATGGGTGCGATCGCCGCGAACGCCAACCCGATGAACCTGCTCACCAAGTTCCAAGGACTTGCCTCGGCCGCCGAGGATGCGGTGGCGACGGACATCCCGCCGGACTTGTGGTCAGCCTTCGCCGAGCTCGGCCTCAAGATCAAAAGCGCCGGCATCGCCAGCTTGACGTTCAACAACGAGATCCTGGACGGCGGTGCCGCGGGTACGACGGCCGACCCGAACTACGAGGAGATCCATACACTCGTCCAAGAGGCGATCAGCCCGGAGGTGGACCTCGACGAAACGGTCGAGACCTCGACGGATGCGGGCTCGGGTGACGGCGGACCCGACGAGTCCTCCGACGGGCAGGATTCCGAGGAATCGACGTCCGAGGAGTCCGAGTCCCAGCCGGACGACGACGGCACGCAGTCCGAGCAATCCTCCGGCGACGGGACCGAGCCGGCCAGCCCAGCGCCTGAAGCGGACCCGACCGAGCCGACCGACGTCACAGCCACCTGCTGACATCGCGGGCACGGCCAACGCACGGGCGGGTCATGCCGCGACCGGTCGCGGAGGCGGTAGCGTGCGCGTGCTGGCGAACGGCTTCAGCGCAGCGGCCGGATGCCGTGCCCCCGGTTCAGGCGGGCGCGCAGCTGCTGCGCGAGCTGCCGGGGCGTGACGTCCAGCACGTTCGTCCGAATCAGGCTGCGCTTGCTGCCGG
>CAYVGE010000443.1:0-2166 GCA_964450395.1 uncultured Actinomycetota bacterium | reverse complement strand
TGTCAACGCCGACGCCAACGATGACCTCACCGTTGGTTGCGAGGTGCCGGAGGCGCGATCCTGGTGATGCCGGTGTGATGTGCGTTGGCGCCCAGCTCTGGTCGTTGACGCGAGTCCACGTCATGATCCCTGCGGTGTTCGGGTTCCGGCCGAAGACCGTGGTCACGCCATCAAGGGTGGTGACTCCGTCGATGATGGCGGTCGAGAAGGTCTCTGGGTCGGTGAGCCGGTCCCACGCGCGGCCGTTTGCTGAACTCCACGCGATGCCTGTTGCGCTCGTGGTGTCGTTGCCGACGGCGACGAACCCGTTCGGTGTGGAGGCGACGGCCACGAACTCGGCGTTGGGGAGACGCACGTCGATGCGTTCCCAGTCTGCGCCGTCCGGGGAGTGCCAGATCGCGGCGCCGATGCGGATGCGAGCGCCCACTGCGACACAGCCGTCAGCGTTGCACGCCACGTCGTTGACCGTGTAGCCGCGGTCGAACTCGGGCTCGGGCGCACCCGCGGTGAGCGTGGCCGGTGGCTGGCCGTGGAAGAAGACGACGTCGTTGCCGTAGATGTCGCTCGCGACAACCAGTTGCTGGCCTCGGCTGTCCGCCGCCATGGGAACGATGCCGAACACGTCATGGGCGAACCGGTCAGCCTCCCGCCACTGTTGTGGGACGTCCGCGGTCACGGCGAGGAGCACCGCTTGCGCGTCGTCCTGTGCGATCGCGAAGACGCCGTCGGAGACGTGCGCGAGATCCACGATGTCCGCGCCCGCGATCGTCTCGGGCACTGCCACGGGCTCCCAGCTCGTCGCATCCACAGACACCCATGCCGCACCGCTGCGGGCGGCGCCGACGGCGACGAACGTGTCGTCGACGATGGTCACGGACCACAGCCCCAGGTCGTCGGGCGACAGTAAGAGCCCGAACCGCTCCTGGAGGAACTCCGGCACCCCGATCGCCAACGCGGCCAGTGCCACCACGCCCACGACACCTACCCGGGCGACCCCTGCGACGCGACGCAGCCACGGGTGCCCATGCCACGGCCGTCGCAATGCCAGCAGGACCGTCGCGAGCAGCAGGCTCAGGCCCACCCCCGCGATCAGCCCGCTCGACCGGAAGTCGCCCAAGCCCACGGCTAGCGACGTGGCGCCCACCGCGGCAGGAAGTGCGGCGACGATCCATGCGAGGCGCCGTCGCCAAGCGGTCATGCGTGGCCCGAACGGCTCGCGCCGACTGCCCGCGGATGCATCGTCGCGGCTGGCTGCGCTGCTCGGATCGGCGGCGCCACGCTGTACCGGCGCCCGCCGGTGCTCAGTGTCGATGCGAGGTCGACGACGGGGGTTGGCGAGACCAGCCGACGACGAGGAGTCCGCAGCCCACGAGGATCACCAGTGCGCTGCTCGCTGCGGCTGCGGTGGCCGCCGATCCTGGAACGGCGACGCCGTCGACGTCGCCGAGCAGGCGGGCCACGAGTACGAAGATCGCATTGCCGACGCCGACGCCGACCAGCAGCACACCAGCCCGCGTGCTGGGCGCCAGGTCGGCTCGACCACCCACGACGGCGTGGGTGACCAGAGCCGCGAGCAGCGGGCTGACCAGCACGACCGCCGCGCCCGGGCTGTCGAGGAAGACGCTGCCGGCAAGCGCCGCCGCGAGCGCAACGACGAGCCCGACACGGATGCGGTCACTGGCCTGGGCCGGCGCAGCCGTATGCGACGGTCGGGCGTCTGCCGCGTCGACCAGCGCGGCGGCGAGCACGCTGACCGCCGCGACCGGGAACACGTACGTCCAGTACCAGGACACGACCGGCAACACCCCGACGGCGACCATCACATCGCCACGTACCCGATGGCGCCGACGGATGGCGACGCCCGCCAGGACCAACAGGCCCGCGGCGCCGGTGAGGACGCCGGCGATCAGGCCGCCGCGTGTGATGTCCTCGAACGGTGTCGACACGCCGGTGCCGACCTCGATCCCGCCGAGCAGGACGGCCAGCGCCGGCCACCACGTCCGCCGCATCCACGACCACGCTGTGTGCGGTCCCGACGTCGCTGCCCAGCCGCGTGCGGCCGCCAGCTGGGTACGCCGCCACCACAGGTCCGCAACGATGCCCACCACGACCCGGCGGACGATCGACACGGCGGCGTGCACACCGGTGGGCATGCCGCCCTGGCAG
>CAYVGE010000442.1:0-2182 GCA_964450395.1 uncultured Actinomycetota bacterium | reverse complement strand
CCGACGCCTACCGCCAGCTGTCGCTGCTGCTGCGCCGGCCGCCGGGCCGCGAGGCCTACCCCGGCGACGTCTTCTACCTGCACTCGCGGCTGCTGGAGCGCTCGGCCAAGCTGTCCGACGACCTCGGGGCGGGCTCGCTGACGGCGCTTCCGATCATCGAGACCAAGGGCGGCGACGTCTCGGCGTTCATCCCGACCAACGTGATCTCGATCACCGACGGGCAGATCTACCTGGAGACCGACCTGTTCTTCCAGGGCGTGCGCCCGGCGATCAACGTCGGCATCTCGGTGTCGCGGGTGGGCGGCGCGGCACAGATCAAGGCCATGAAGAAGGTCTCGGGCACCATGCGGCTCGACCTGGCCCAGTACCGTGATCTCGAGGCGTTCGCCTCGTTCGGCTCCGAGCTCGACCAGGCGTCGCAGAACCAGCTGGACCGCGGCGAGCGCACGGTCGAGGTGCTCAAGCAGCCCCAGTACGCGCCGGTCCCCGTCGAGGAGCAGGTCGTCGTGGTCTGGGCGGTCACGAACGGCGAGCTCGACGACGTGCCGGTGAGCGAGGTGCAGCGCTTCAACAGCGAGCTGCGGCAGCGCTTCCGTGACCGCCACGGTGACGTCCTCGAGCACCTGCGGGAGCAGGGCACGCTGACCGACGAGATCGCCGAGCAGATCGCCGGCGCGGTCGACGACTTCCGCGACGGCTTCTCGGCCGAGCTCGGCGACGACGACGGCGATGACGGGGGGGCGGACCGGGTCGACGAGCTCGGCGAGGACGTCGGGCGCGCCCGCCAGGCGGCGCAGGACGAACCGGCGGCCAAGTCGTCGGAGCAGGCCGCCGAGGACGTGAGCGACGACGAGGCCGACGTGGCCGTCGCCGCCGAGGACCAGGACAGGTAGGCACGCGTGCCGGGCACCGCAGAACTGCGGACGCTGCGCAGGAGGATCCGCAGCGTCCAGAACACCCAGAAGATCACCAGCGCGATGGAGCTCATCGCAGCCAGCCGGATCGCGCGCGCCCGCCGGGCGGTCGAGCAGGCCCGGCCGTACGCCGAGGGCATCACGCAGGTGATCCGGGACCTGGCCACCGCGACCGACCTGTCGGACCACCCGCTGCTGGTCAGTCGCGACCCGGTCGAGACGGTCGGCGTGATCGTGGTCACCTCGGACCAGGGGCTGGCCGGCGCGTACAACACCAACGCGCTGCGCCGGGCCGAGCGGCTGATGGCCGAGCTGCGCGGCGACGGGCACGACGTCGCGCTGTACCAGATCGGCCGCAAGGGCGAGACGTACTTCCGCTTCCGCGGCGAGGAGTTCACCGACACCTGGAGCGGGGTGAGCGACAAGCCGAGCTACGACGACGCGGTCGACATCGGCGAGCGGGTGATGGAGGACTACCGCGAGGAGCGCATCGACGAGCTGCACCTGGTCTACACCGACTTCCGGTCGACGCTGACCCAGGTGCCGACGGCCGTGCGGCTGCTGCCGATCGACCCGAGGGGGCTGGCGGGCGGCCAGGCCTACCCACCGCAGTTCATGTTCGAGCCGGCCCCCGACGAGATCCTGGAGCGGCTGCTGCCCAGGTACATCGAGCACCGCATCTACGCGGGCCTGCTCGAGTCGGCGGCCAGCGAGCACGCCAGCCGCCAGCGAGCGATGAAGGCGGCCAGCGACAACGCCGAGGAGATCGTCGGGGACCTGACGCGCGAGGCCAACCGCGCCCGCCAGGCGGCGATCACCACCGAGATCAACGAGATCGTCGGCGGGGCCGAGGCCCTCGCCGGGCGATGACGACGTCAGCGCCGATGCGGACCTCCGACCCGCATCGCCCAGAGGAGACACCACGATGAGCGACACGGCGACGAGCACGCCCGAGGGGCGCATCCTCTCGATCATCGGCCCGGTGATCGACGTCGAGTTCCCGCCCGACGCGATCCCCGACATCCACTACGCGCTGGAGTTCCAGCGGTCGCGGGACATCGGCGGGCAGACCGGCAAGCTGACCGCCGAGGTCGCCCAGCACCTGGGTGACCGGGTCGTGCGCGCCATCGTCATGCAGCCCACCGACGGCGTCGTGCGCGGTGCCAAGGTGCACAACACCGGTGCGCCGATCTCGGTGCCGGTCGGTCCCGGCACGCTGGGGCACGTCTACAACGTGCTCGGCCTACCGCTCGACGCTGACCCCGAGT
>CAYVGE010000441.1:0-2207 GCA_964450395.1 uncultured Actinomycetota bacterium | reverse complement strand
TGTTCCCGGCGAACGTATATGCGGCTGTCGAGGGTCTCACCCTTGGCGGCGCCCCTGCCGAGGCGCTGGTCCCTCGCGCCCTGATACAGCTGGTCTTCCTTGCCGCGACCCTCACCGTCCTGGCACACCACGTGCGCGCGCGCCGACCCGCCCCGAGCGCCACCGACCACACCCGTGACGTCGTGGTCCGGCACCGGGCCGCCGCCACGCGACACTGAGACCGGAGGCAACCCTCCCCGACGCTCCTGGTGGAGCGGCACCAGCCCGGTGCCGCTCACCAGAGGTCCCGGGGATCGAACGCTGCGTAGTACGGCGGTCGACTCTCATCGGCTGCGATGGCGCAGCGTACGCACCTGTGGCTGAGGATCGGCAAGCCGCGATCCCGGTGAGTTCACGGGCGCGAGCAGTCGGCGCGTGGGGTCAACTGCCGATCGACGCTCCAGTCGCACTCGATACCGGAAGGAAGGCTGCTATGCCAGCCGTTCCCTGGCGACAAACTGTCAGAGCCCCACGCCGACGACCGCTACCTGGTGATGGCATCGCGGCTTCCACTGCATTCATACCGGTCCATCCCCAGGTTCCTGCGCATGACCCACGGCCATCGCCCGGCAACTCGAACACAGCGAAGGACTGGTCGGCTACAGCCTGCTCGCACAACCCACGAGGAAGACGTTCTGGACGCTATCGGCCTGGACGAACCAACAGGCACTCCATGCCTTCGTGCGAACCATGCCGCACGTGACGATCATGAAGGCACTGCGTCCCTACCTGGAGCCGACCCGGTTCACGACCTGGGAAGCCCTCGGATCGGCGCTGCCGATCGACTGGCCCGATGCGATCGACCACCTGAACGGCGCGCCCAGTCGGGGTTCGGCGAGCCTTCGCCCACCGAGCTGACAGACATGCCATGTTGCCGCTTCGCTTGCTGACGCACATGGGGTGAGGCCTGGCTGCGATCAAGCTCATCGGCATTGCCGCGAACAGCACCGGGGCCAGCCGACAACAGTCCGCCGTCGTCGCCGGCAGGGCCTTGACCCGCGACGGCGCGCTGCTCGCATGACCAACCAAGGAGCAACTCGATGCAGACGAATCCCGCCTTGGGACCGCAGCAGCGCCTCCTGCCGCTCGCGATCGCGTATCTCCCAGTCGTCGCGGTAGGCGTGGCGTTGTCGTTCGCCTACCGTGTCGGGGCGCACCCGGGAGGGGCCCCGGCAAAGGACCTGCTGTTCCGCGGAACTGCGCTCGCCCCGCCGCTGTTCCTGCCGGCGGCTTTGCTCGGCGCGGCGGGCCTGGCCCGGACAAATGTTGGCCAGCCACAGCCGGCATCAGCGTCGTCGGCCTGGTCGGACTGGCGTTCCTCGCGGGGACCACGCTGATCCTACCGTACGATCTGGATGCGGCACGAACCGCCGGATCGACATTGGGGGCGACGTTCGGCATCGCGGTCGTCCACTGGCCGGTGGGGCTCGCACTGGTACGCGCCAGCATGCTCGCAATGAGGCGACAGCCCAGGCGAGTGAGGTGAGCCCCGTGACGCTTCAGCCGATGCGCGGCCTGCGGTCGTCGCCATCGACGATGGCGACGACCGCAGTGACGAGACGACGACACAGCCTGAGCAGATCATCCGCATGGTCACCGAGGGCCGGAAGCGATGCCGCGTCCCGCTGGTAGCCCGAGCCGATCGCCATCGAACAGCCCGGCGCCGCCGCTGTGTCCGCCTGGTCAGAGCGGTACTCACTCCGCCCGTCGGCCGGGTCGTCGAACTAGCGTGCCTGGAGCGCGTCCATCCCGACCGCGATCGCGAGGATCAGCCGGCGGTCCACCGAGCGGTCGGGGTCTGCGCTCAAGTCGATCGTGTACACGTCGCGGAGCTTGCCGATGTGCCGGCGGTGGGAGGCCGAGCACGGCGCCGTTGCGTTGGAACGTGAAGTGGTACGGGATGGGCAGCCAGTCCGCGACGCTCTCCACATAGGGGACGAACCCGACCGCTCGGCGGAACAGCGCGACGGTGCGCTGTGCTCCGCCGCGGTGGCGATCTCGGCCCCATCGGCGTCATACAGCCGATACGTGGAACGCAGCAGGCTCGCTCCGAAGACCTTCTGGATCTCTCCGATCTTGCTGCCGTCCGCGGCGGTTGGCGCTGACCCGTCGCACGCGGCAGGCACCCGCGTGGCACGTATCGTGCGGGGCGGCGCATTCTCGTGCGC
>CAYVGE010000440.1:0-2217 GCA_964450395.1 uncultured Actinomycetota bacterium | reverse complement strand
GTTCATGCTGCGCCGTCGTGGTGTGGCCGCAGACCTGCGGATCGGCGTGCGACGGCGTCCGGGCGGCGACAGCGGCGACCGTGCGCTCGACTTCCACGCCTGGGTCGAACGCGACGGCGTTGTGCTCAACGATGTCGCGGACGTCCGCACACGGTTCGCTTGCTTCGATCGGCCGATCGCGCCCCGTGATGCCCGGTGGCGTATCGGAAGGCTCACCCCGCGGTGAGATCGGCTCTGACGGCGGCGATGGCCTCGGGGAGGTGCTCGAATCCGCGGCGGAACCGGAGCGTGCGGACCTCCACCGACGGCAGGACGGCAGCCAGCCGCTGGAAGCGCTCAGCCGCGAGGTCGAGGCCGTAGACGGCTTCGCGGAGGAATCCGTGGCCGACCAGACCCAACAGCGCCTGCCGGGCGCCCACCGGCTCGATCACCGCACTGCCGGTCCTCGTGCGCTCGGGAAGATACACCCGACGCAGCGGTCGCGAGGTGTCGCTCGCGACACCGAAGCCTGCCCCAACCGTCACACGTCGCTTGCTGAAGCCTGGATGCACCAGCGGCAACGTGGCTTCGTCACCCACGAAGTAGCTGATCTGGTCCGGCCAGAGTCGCAGCAGCGGATATCCCGGCTGGGCGAGCACGGCGTCGTTGCGCACGGTGAGGGCGAGCAGGTCGTCGGTCAACAACGGATGGCCGGCGGTGACGAACGCGGTCGCCAACGTCGTCTTGCCGCCGCCCTTCGTGCCCAGGAACGCGACGGCTGCGTCGTCGATGACGACGCACGACGCGTGCAGCGTCGGCGTGCCACGCCGTTCCAGCCACGTCGCGAGCACCATGCCGAGCAGCTGGATCTCGACGAGGTCGGCACGCGGCGGGTCGCGGAGATGACAGTCGATGCGCTCTGCGCGCACGTAGTGGTCAGCGACGTCGTGGATGCGTACGACGTCGAGGCCGTCGGTGTGGTGGTAGGTGATGTCGGGTTCGGGGCGCCCGCTGGCCGCGACCGCGTGCACCGCGGGAAGTGACGTCCAGTCGACATCGAGCGGCTGGACGGGACGGCACGTGAACGACACGTCGGCCGGCGCGTGCCCAAGACGCAGCGGCCACGTGAACGGGAAGTCCGTGGCGAGGGTGACGCCGTACACGGAGTAGTATCGCACAGACCACGGCCCTTCCGCCGTCAAGCCGGACCGGCCCGACGATACGATCCGGCGCATGGCGACACCACCGTGGAAGGCCACCTGTGAGCGGAGTCTGCGCGGTCGTTTCACTGCGGTCGACGTCTGTGAACCTGGATGACCTGGAGGCGATGGTCGGCGCGGCACCGCACCGCCGTGGCGGCGGCGTCGGACGCTACGCCAACGACCGTGCGGCGCTGGCGCAGCTGCTACGAAGTCGGGCGCGCCATGGCGTCACCGCTCCCGCCGTCGACGCGGCGACCGGCACCGTAGTCGTCGCGGACGCGCGCATAGACAACGTACCGCAGCTACGCGCGAAACTCGGCGGCGACGCTCCTGCCGAGCACGGCACCGACGCCGCGGTCATCGCCGCCGCCTACCGGCGCTGGGGCGTGGCGTGTGTGGTGCGGCTGCTCGGTGACTTCGCATTCGTACTGTGGGATCCGACTCGCGACCGCTTGCTCCTAGCGCGCGATGCCATGGCGATGCGGGCGCTGTACCACCGGGTCGAAGCCGACCGTGTCCTTGTGGCGACCGAGATCGCGCAGCTGCTCGCGGTGCCCGGCGTGCCCGCCGACCCCGACGAACGCATGGTCGCGGCCTACCTCGCCGGCTGCTTCGGTTCCCTCGAGTGGACTTGGTACCGCGGCATCGGCCAGGTGGCCCCGGGCCACGCAATGGTGGTCGAACGCGGTCACGTCCGCTCGTGGCGCTACTGGGACGTCGAGCCCGACCTCCGGCGCCGGGCGCGCGTCTACCACCGTCTCGGCGGGAGGAGCAGTACGCCGAACACCTCCGCGCACTCTTCATCGACGCCATCCGCGCGCGGGTGCGCGGCACCCATCCGGTCGGCGTGCTGCTGTCGGGTGGCATCGACTCGGGAGCGGTCGCCTCAACCGCTGGATGGCTGCGCGAGCGAGAGGACCAAGTTCCAGTGCTGCGCAGCTACTCGTTCGACTACGGGCCGCTGGAGTCCTGTGACGAGCGGGAGGTGTCCCGCCACATCGTCGATCGCTACGGACTGGCGGGCACCGACGTCTTC
>CAYVGE010000439.1:0-2224 GCA_964450395.1 uncultured Actinomycetota bacterium | reverse complement strand
GGGTTCTGCTCGACGAAGTCGGCGACGTCCTGCAGCGTGCTCAGGTCGTTCTCCTCGGCGAAGGAACTGCGCGTCGCGATGCCGTAGGTGTCGTCGAACGGCGCCGGCTCGGTCCAGAAGATGTCGTTCTCCTCGAGGTCGGCCTCCTTGACCGCCTGGTACTGCTCCATCGGGTCCTGGATCGGTTCGTCGTTGCCCAGGTAGTTGATCCACGCCGTACCCGTGTACTCCCAGGCCGCGTCGAGCTCGCCGGCGGTCAGCGCGTCACGAGCGCCCGCCGGGCTCGGGAGGTTCTCGGTCAGGTCCACCGTCGCGCCGGCGGCCTCCCATGCCTGCTTGGCGAGCTGGCCGAGGATCAGCTGCTCGGTGAAGTCCTTCGAGCCCAGGCGGATCGTGGTGCCCGAAAGGTCGTACTGGTCGCTGAGCAGCGTCCCGCCGGCGCCCTCGGAGCCACCGGCGGCGGCCTCGCTGCCGCCGCCGGACGAGCCGGACTCCTCACTGCCGCCGCACGCGGTGAGGCCGAGCAGCAGCACCGCGAGCAGCGCGATCCAGCGCAGTCGGGTCGGGTTCGGTCGCATGTCATGTTCCCTTCGTGGTCACTTGTTGTTGGCGACGGTGGTCACAGTCCCTTGGGCCGCAGCAGATCCTCGACGATGCCCGCGGCCCAGTCGGCCATGATCGCCATCACGGCCGCGCCGAGGCTGCCGACGGCCACGGCCAGCTGGCGCCCCTGCGCCTGTCCACTCGTGATGAACAGGCCGAAGGTCCCGGCGCCGATGAACGCCCCGAGCACGGACGTCGCGATGGTCAGGACCAGCGCGGTCCGGACGCCGGTCAGCAGGATCGGCACGGACAGTGGGAGCTCGATGCGCCCCAGCACCGCGAGCTTGCTCATGCCCATGCCGCGCGCGGCCTTGATGACGCCCGGGTCGACCTGCTGGAGGCCGACCATCGTGCCGCGCAGTACCGGGAGCACGGCATAGGCGGCCATGCCGATGATCGTCGCCCGGGCACCGTTGCGGATCCACACGATGTAGATCGCGAACAGCAGGCCGACGGCGGGGAAGCCCTGCCCGATGTTGGCGACCGCGATGACGTACGGCGTGATCCGGCGTGCCCACGGGCGGGTGAGCGCGATGCCCACCGGCACGGCCACGATCAGCGTCAGCAGCGTTGCCCAGCCCGCGATCTGGACCTGCTCGAACGCGGCCTCCCGGATGTTGCGCCAGTTGATGATCCGCTGCTCGATCGAGTCGAGCTCCTGGCTGCGCACGTACAGCCACATCGCGACGGACACCAGCGCGACCCCGATGGGCACACCGATGTAGCGCGCCACGCGCAGCGACGTGCGCGTGCTGGTCGACGCGACGGCGGTCATGCGCTGTCCTCGGTCGCCGCGTCCCCGGCACCCAACGCCTCGGCCCGCATGTCGCGGATCGCGGCGGTGATCGTCTCGAGGTCCACCGTGCCGGTGTACGCCTGCTCCCGGTCGATGACGACGGCGACGCCGTTGGCGCTGGTGAGCATCTCCTGGAGCGCGTCGTTGAGCGTGGCACGCTCGTCGACGGTCGCCTGCACGGGCGTGCCGGCGTCTGCCAGGTCGCGGTGCTGGTCGAGGTCGCGCACGGAGATCCAGCGGCGTGGACGCTGGCGCTCGTCCAGCAGCAGCAGGTGGCTGCGGCCGGATTCGTGGACCTGCTGTCGCGCCTGGTCGACCGACGCGTCCCACGCGATCGTCGGCCACTCGGTCGTCGCGACGTCCACATCCGCGATGCGCGACAGGTTCAACCGCTTCAGCACGATCCCCGAGCCGAGGAACTGGGTGACGAAGTCGCTCGCCGGATCGGACAGGATCGTCTCCGGGGTGTCGTACTGGGCGATCCGCGAACCCTCCTGCAGGATCGCGATGCGATCACCCATCTTGATCGCCTCGTCGATGTCGTGGGTGACGAACACGATCGTCTTGCGGATGTCCTCCTGGATCCGCAGGAACTCGTTCTGGAGCCGTTCTCGGGTGATGGGATCCGTCGCGCCGAATGGCTCGTCCATCAGCATGACCGGGGGATCGGCTGCCATCGCGCGGGCGACGCCGACGCGCTGACGCTGCCCGCCGGACATCTCCTTCGGGTAGCGGTCCCGGTACATGGCCGGATCCAGGCCGACCAGGTCCAGCAGCTCGTCGACCCGGTTGCTGATGCGGTCGTCGTCCCAGTCGAGCATCCTC
>CAYVGE010000438.1:0-2233 GCA_964450395.1 uncultured Actinomycetota bacterium | reverse complement strand
CGCGCGACCGCAGTCCCGCCTCGGATGTCAGTGATCGCTCGACGCTCCGACCTGTACCGCGTTGTCCTCCTAACGGATGTCAAGCTGTTCGGCGGTAGGTTTCGGGGCGGGACGGGTCGGATGCCGGAGCGGCCGAGGTCGACTCCTGATCGCGCCGGCCCGTCCTGTGTTTGTGGTGTTTGGTCTTGGTGGTGCGACGCCGGCGGCGGCGGACCTCGTCGGGGACCTTGTAGCGGTCAGCGCAGATCTCGCGGCCCTCGGAGGTGGTGATCTCGCGGCCGTCGACGTCGCGTAACACGTAGCGTTGGCCGTTGCGCCAGCACGCCGCCATGCGGGTCAGCAGGATCGGCGCGAGCGTGCACACTGCCGACACGTGGTGCTTGCCCTGCTCCACGACGAGCCGGTGATACTTCGCGGCCAGCGTCGGATCAATGAGGCGGGCGCGTTCGGCCGCGAGATACAGCTGCTGGCGCAGCCCTGGGTCACCGGCCTTGGTCGGGCCGGTGTGCCCGCCGGCTTGGCCGGACTCGTCCACGCCGGGCACCAGTCCGGTGAACCCGCGGATCCCCGCCAGGTTCGCGAACCGGTTGGGGTCACCCAGCCGGCCCAGGATCCCCGCAGCCGAGGTCACGGCGATCCCGGGAGCGGACGTGAAGACCCCGGCGGGGTCGGCCTGCTCGTACAGCCCGGCGATGCGCGCGTCGACGGTCTCAAGCTCGGCGGTCAACGCCTGGATGGTGCGGACCTCACCGGCGATGTCGGCGGCCAGCTCGGCGAAGTCCAGGCCGCCGTCGGCCCACAGGGTCAACGCCTCTGCGGCGGCGTCACGCAGCTGGGCGGCCTTGTCGTCGCGCCACTGGCCGCCGCTGTGACGACCCAGGAATCTGCTCAGCCGCGCGCGGCCCAACCGGCGCAGCGCGCGCGGATCGCCGTAGCGTTCCAGCACCGCCAGCGCGGCCTTGCCGTACTCGCCAGTACCCAGCACGTCGGCATACGCCGGGCCCAGCAGCTCGATCAGGCAGTCCAGCCGGTGGAAGCACGCGGTGCGCCGCGCGGTCAGCGTGGCATGACGGCGCACCGCCCGCTTGAGCGGATCCGCCGGTCCGAGATCGTCGACGCCGGACAGGCCCTCGGGGTGCAACAGCGGCAGCCGCGCCAGAATCCGCGAGTCCAGCTTGTCGTTCTTGGTGTGCTTGGAGTAGTACCTGCGCAGATCCTTGGACTGCTCGGGCGGCACCAGCACCACCGTCGCGCCACGTGCCTGGAACCACGCGGCCAGCGGCACCCACGCGTTGCGGGTCGGCTCGAGGACCACCGTGACCTGCGCGTCGGCGGGCACCCGCGCCCACAACGCCTCCAGCTCGTCGGGGTGCGTGCGGAACGCCGCCCCCGACCACACGTACTCGCCGCGCTCATCGGCCAGCGTCGCGCGGTGCTTCGCGCGCACCGCCACATCGATCCCCAACGTCATCGACAGCATCCATCGCCTCCCGCTCGTCTCGACCACCGACCGCGTCCGTCGGTCCCGGCACCGACGCGCTCCGTAGAAGGGGCGATGTCGTCCAGACATCCTGCAAACAGGGGTCCACAGCCACATCCGGCTTGGCCCCGAGTTCCCAAACAGGGATCCACGCGTCGCGTGAAGAGGGTCTTTCGACCCGGACGTTCAACCTCCAGAAGTCGAGCCCACACAGGGCTCGCATCGATCCACAGTCCCAGCCGGACCGAAAGACCGGTCTTCACGCACCCTACGGGACGTCAGCCCGTACAAGCGCACCTTAGATATCCACAGGCCCGCGACCGGATTTGTGTCGCGATGCCACCCGAGATGCAAGGGTCGCGCAATGTTGATCCGTTCCCTGGATCTCCACCCCAACCGGCGATGGGCCCACCGTGTCGCGACACGCGACCGCCGTGGGCCCGGTGGAGGACACCAGGTGGACCAGCTCCTACTCACCCCCGAGCACGCTGCCGAGCTGCTCGCGGTCGGCCGCACCAAGATCTACGAGCTGCTGCGCACCGGCGCCATCGAGTCGGTGCGCATCGGCGCCGCCCGACGCATCCCCGCCGCCGCACTCACCACCTACGTCGAGCAACTCCGCCAAGAAGAGGCGATCGACGCCGACGGCTACCACGCGCGGGCGGTGTCCTGAGATGGCGCGCCGCGGCCGCGGGGAGGGGTCGATCTACCGCCGCGACGACGGCACCTGGGTCGCCGTCATCCATCTCGGGT
>CAYVGE010000437.1:0-2235 GCA_964450395.1 uncultured Actinomycetota bacterium | reverse complement strand
CGCGACGAACATGGCCGGGATGGTCGTCACGAGCAGCAGCTCGATGATGCGCGGCTTGGTCAGCGCGACGTAGGCGGCGATCAGCCGGCGGCGCGGGGGACGCGCGCGGGCGATCGATTGGTCGGCGAGCGCGACGGGGCCGGGGTCGGGGGCCGCGGGCGCCGGGTCGTGTGGTGGCTTCATCATCCGCGGCGCCAGTCTAGCCACGAGCGGGCCACGGCCCGGCACGCCCGGACGGCGCGGACCGCGTGCCACCGCGCCGCCGGCGTGATGCCCGGCACGCATGCCCATGCCACGCCCGCACGCGGCGCCCGCGCCCGTTCGTCACCAGCCACCGGCGGGTACAGCTGAGGACGTGCGGCGCCGCACGCCGTCGCGCCGCCCCGCTCACCCCCCGCCAACCACCCGAGGAGCATCTCCATGCAACACGACGAACGCCGCGAGCTGGCGCAGCAGCTCCGCGTCGACTCCGTACGCGCCCCGTCGGTGACCGGGTCCGGCCACCCGACGTCGGGCATGTCGGCCGCCGAGCTGATGGCGGTGCTGTTCGACGGGTACCTCACGTACGACTTCGACGATCCCACCAACCCGGGCAACGACCACCTCATCTTCTCCAAGGGTCACGCCACGCCGTTGCTGTACGCCCTGTACAAGGCTGCCGGCGCCATCGACGACGACGAGCTGATGACCTACCGCCTCAAGGGCAGCCGGCTCGAGGGGCACCCGACGCCCGTGCTGCCGTGGGTCGACGTGGGCACCGGCTCGCTCGGCCAGGGGCTGCCGTTCGGCGTCGGCATCGCGATGGCCGGGCGCAAGCTCGACCAGCTCGACTACCGGGTCTGGGTGCTGTGCGGCGACAGCGAGATGGCCGAGGGCTCGATGTGGGAGGCGTTCGAGCGCGCGGCGTTCGAGGGCCTGGACAACCTCACCGCCATCATCGACGTCAACCGCCTCGGCCAGCGCGGGCCCACGCAGTACGGGTGGGACACCGATGTCTACCGGCGTCGGGCCGAGGCCTTCGGCTGGCACGCCATCGTCGTCGACGGCCACGACGTCGAGGCCGTCGACGCGGCCTACGCCGAAGCGGTCGGCACGACCGACCGGCCGTCGGTCATCATCGCCCAGACCGTCAAGGGCAAGGGCGTCAGGGCCGTCGAGAACCAGGAGGGCCAGCACGGCAAGGCCATCGACGACCTCGAGGCGGCCATCGAGGAGCTCGGCGGCCAGCGCGACATCCGCGTCGCGGTCGCCACCCCGTCCGGGGACAACAAGCCCCACGAGTTCCGCACCGGCGGCGGCGAGCTGCCGACCTGGGAGGTCGGTGACAGCGTCGCGACCCGCGACGCCTACGGCGCGGCGCTGGCCGCGCTGGGCAGCCTCCGCGGGGACGTCGTCGCCCTCGACGGCGAGGTCAGCAACTCGACGCGCTCCGCCGAGTTCCAGGACGCGCACCCCGACCGCTTCTTCGAGATGTACATCGCCGAGCAGCAGATGATCGCCGCCGCGGTCGGGATGAACGTGCGGGGCTGGAGGCCGTTCGCCTCGACCTTCTCGGCGTTCACCAGCCGCGCGTACGACTTCGTCCGCATGGCCGCGGTCAGCCGCGCCACGATCTGCGTGAGCGGCTCGCACGCGGGCGTCGAGATCGGCCAGGACGGCCCGTCCCAGATGGGCCTGGAGGACCTGGCCGCCTACCGCGCGATCCACGGCTCGACGGTCCTGTACCCGGCCGACGCCACGACGACCGCCAGGCTGGTGGCGGAGCTCGCGGACCGCGAGGGCGTCAGCTACCTGCGGACCACCCGCGGTGGCACCGCCGTCGTCCATGGCGCCGACGCCGACATCAGGATCGGCGGCAGCGGGGTCCTGCGGTCGTCGGACGATGACGCCGTGACGATCTGCGCGGCCGGCATCACGCTGCACGAGGCGCTCGATGCCGCCGGGACGCTCGCCGACGAGGGCATCAACGTCCGCGTGATCGACTGCTACTCGGTCAAGCCGCTCGACGTGGACACCGTGCGCGCTGCCGCGGAGGCCACGGGCGGCCGCGTGGTCACCGTCGAGGACCACCGCCCCGAGGGCGGCCTCGGCGACGCGGTGCTCGACGCGCTGGCCGACACGGGCTTCGCCACGGCGGTCCGCAAGCTCGCGGTCCGCACCATGCCTGGATCGGCGACGACCGAGGAGCAGCTGGCCGACGCCGAGCTCGACGCGGCGGCCATCGCCGCCGCCGTC
>CAYVGE010000436.1:0-2236 GCA_964450395.1 uncultured Actinomycetota bacterium | reverse complement strand
CACACGTCAACGGCGCCTGAAGCAGGCTGGCCGGAATGACTGGCAAGCACGCGTCGTCGTCCCGACCTCGATGGACTCACCGCCACATGGGCAGGACATCGACCGAGCATGACGGCGGTTCCGATCGCGTTGAAAGCGCGGTCACGTCCTCCGCTACATCCGATGACACAAGCGCCTAGAGCCTGTTATGCACTTCACAGCACGCTCAGCACGGGAAGGGCCTGTTTCCACATGAGCATGGTGAAGGCGACGAGATGAAAGCCTTTCGAGAGGTCAGCCAGCCGCTCCTGATCGCGCGCCAGTCGACGGAAGCGGCTCATCCAGCCGAAGTCCCGCTCGACCACCCACCGGCGCGGCAGCAACACGAACCCGCGCTTGGCTGCGGGCAGCTTGACCACCTCCAGCGCGATCCGGTGGTCGGCCGCCGCCTGCCGGGGGGCATCGCCGGTGTAGCCTTGGTCGACGAAGGCGAGTTCGACCATCTCCCCGGTCGCGTCCTGCACCGCCGCGGCCACCTCGGCGACCTGCGCCCGGTCCTGCGCGTTGGCCGGCGTGACATGCAGCGCCAGGAGTTGGCCCAGGGTATCGACGGCGGCGTGGACCTTGCTGCCCTTGCGCCGCTTGGCACCATCCCAGCCCGCCCGGTGTCCGCTTTCCGGCGTGCTTTGGAGGGTGCGGCTGTCGAGAATCATCGCGCTGGGCTGGGTCGATCGGCCCTCACCGAGGCGGATTAGCGCGCGCAGGTCGGCAATGATGGCCGTGAAGACATCGGCATCGAGCCAGCGGCGCGTTTGTTGGTAGACGGCCTGCCAGGGCGGCAGGTCATGGGGCATGTACCGCCATTGCAGGCCCGTGCGGGCGATGTAGCGCAGCCCGTTGAACAGCTCGCGCAAGGGATGGTGGCGTTGCGGGGCATCCTCGCGCATCAAGGTGAGGTAGGGCGCGAGAAAGGCCCATTCCTCATCGGAAACATCGGTTGGATAGGGAGTGCGGGGTCGGGTGTCCATGTCGCAAAGGGTACGCCACCGCATACCCAAAGTGCATAACAGGCTCTAGAGCAGGTCTCATAATGGTTGCGATGCCGGTGCGGGGAGCATGAACCCACAGTGGCGGTAGCAGCCGGCGATATCGGTGGTGGTGACTGCATCGAGCCCGGTGCCGATTGCGGTCACGAGCGCCTCGAAGCTGCGCGCCGCCACGGCGCGCAGGTAGGTCTTGAGCTTGGCGAAGAGCTGCTCGATGGGGTTGAGGTCCGGCGAGTAGGCCGGCAGGTACACCAGGTGGCAGCCGGCCGCCGCCACCGCCGGCAGCACAGCGGCGTGCCGGTGGACACTGAGGTTGTCGCAGACGATGGTCGTGCCCGGGGCCAGCTGCGGCAACAGCCAGTCGATCAGCCACGGCACGAACACCGCGCTGTCAATGGCACCCTCGATCGCGAGCGGGGCGAGGATGCCGGTGGCGCCCACCGCCGCCAGACAACTCACGTTGGGGCCGCGGTTGCGCGGCACGGCCCCCGTGAGGCGTTGCCCGCGTGGTGCCCGCCCATGGGTGCGCACGAGGCTGGTGTGGGTGCTGGTTTCGTCGAGGAAGACGACGGTGGCCGGGTCGAGCGCGGCCATCTCGTTGCGCCAGGCGGCCCGGGCGGTCGCGTCGCGCTCGGTGGCAATCAGGCTCTTGTTTTGTGCGTCAGCCCGAGGCGCACCAGTGCGCGGTGCAGCGCCGCCCGGCTGACCGCCTCGCCTGTCACGTCCTGCCAACGTGCGCGGTGCTCGGCCAGCGTAGCGTCGGTGGCCGCCGCCACCTGGGCCCGCAGCGCCGCCTCGGCCGCGACGGGTATGGCGCGGGGGCGGCCCGACGAGCGCCCGGGCGTCAGATCGCCGCTGGCGTGCAGCTGGGCTCGCCAGCGATACAGACTCGACACACTGACGTCGAAGAGACGGGCGACCTCGGCCGCGGGCATGCCGGACGTCAGGGCACGCAGCGACCGCTCGCGGAGGTCGACGGAGTATGCGCGGGGCATACACCATCTCAGCACCCCCGCACTGCTATGTCAAGCATTCCGGGAACCGCTCTAGGTGGCAGCGATCCCGTAGGGGCGGACCCCGCAGAGTGTCCGCCCGGCGTGCATCCGTAGCGGCGGCCCTTTGCCGCCCCTGTACCGTCCCTTGCCTGGACCCGGCACGAACCCGGAATCGCGTCTAGAATGCTCGGTGGGACCACACCTGAATCGATCGGC
>CAYVGE010000435.1:0-2253 GCA_964450395.1 uncultured Actinomycetota bacterium | reverse complement strand
AACCCACGCGACGAGATCTCACTCGGCCGATCGGCCTCACGGCCACGATCGTCAGCGCTGTCGGTGTCGGTCATCGCGGGTGACTCCGGGGCGGTCTGGGCGTGGGCCGGGGTCGGTCCCGACCTGGGTGGGGGTCGTGCCGCCTTTGCGTACCCCACTCCCGTACCGGTTACTGCTCATCACCGTGATTCCCCTCGCCGCTCACGACTCCTTCGCCGGCGCGGCGTCCGAGCCGTCGTCCATCTCGGTAACCGGGTCGTCGGCGGTCACGTCGGACCACGACCAGCCGTCGGCCTCGACGAACCCCCGGAGCAGGCGGCGGTGAGCGTCGCGGTCGGCGCAAACGTCGGCGAAGCTGCGGTCGTCGACGGCTGCCGCGCCGAGGCCTCGCACGACGTCGAGGTCCGGCGGCTGCGGGGCCTCGCACCGGGGGACGACGAACGAGGACTGCAGCAGCCCCATCAGCTCGTGCACCGCGTTGCGCACCGCGGCCATCAACACCGGTGACACCCCCGCGTCGCGGACGCCCGCGTGCAGGACCAACAGGCTCTCGTCGAGCACGGCGATCATCGGGGCGATCGCCACGTGGCGCTGCTGGGCGTGGAAGTAGTGCAGGACGGGGTAGGCCAGGTGGCGCTGCGTCAGCAGCGTGATCTCGCTGAACAGCCCCGACAGCAGATCCTCGAGCGCGCGGAAGTCGGTGCCGTCCCACGCCCGTTCCAGCAGCTCTGCCGGGGTGCGGCCCACGGCCGCGATGGTGGAAGCCACCTGCCGCCGCTGGACGACGCCCGACACGACCGGCACGAGGAACGTCACCGCCAGCGTGACGGTGACCAGCCCGCTCAACGACGCCAGCACCGCGACGATCCGCCAGCCGGTGGTCACGGCGGTGTGCCCGCCCAACCCGAGCGTCGACACCAGGTAGCCGGCGAAGAACACCCGCTCGCTGCCCGAGGCGCTGGCGCCGCTGGTGCTGTTGACCACCGCGTCGCCCGCGCCCAGGAACACCAGGGACCAGCCGACCCACAGCAGGAGCGCCCACCCCGCGATCATGCCGACCACGATCACCTCGCCGGTCAGGCGGAGCACCAGGTGCGTCGGGCGCAGGCGCAGCACCACCCGCCACACCGCATTGGCGACCCGTTGTGCGATCAGCACCGTCGGGTTGTTCACGGCGAGCGTCGCCGACAGCAGGTCGGCGAACACCAGCACGAGCAGCACCACGCCGGAGATGACGAACAGCGCTATCATCACAAAACCTCCTGATGTGCCCGTGCGTGCGCCGCTCGGCGGTGTGCCCGGGGTCGGTGCGACGGGTGCGGGAGCGCGGCGGTCACACTCGCGGCTGACCCGCGTGGGCCGGCACAGTGCACCGGCGGCAGACAGGGATCGACGGCATGGCACAGTCCGTACCCAGGCAGCAGACCGAGGAGCGCCCGTCCGACGGGATGGTCGATCATCGCGGCTTCTGGAAGGTGCTCGAGCGCTTCGCCGGCACGCTGGTCGACCGGTTCGAGCTCGACGACGTCATGGCGAAGCTCGGCTTGGACATCGCCGAGGTCCTCGGTGCCGCGGGCGCGGGCATCATGCTCGCCGACGACGCCGGCCGCCTGCGGTTCTGCTCGACGTCCAACCCCGTGCTCAGAGCTCTCGAGGAGCTGCAGATCGAGCTCGACGAGGGCCCGTGCCTGCTGGCGTACCGCAGCGGCACGGTGGTGCTCGCCGAGGACCTGTCGAGCGACGAGCGCTTCGCGCGGTTCGGCCCGCGGGCCATCGACGCGGGCATGGCGGCCGTCTACAGCTTCCCGATGCGCCTGGACTCGCAGATCATCGGCGCCTGCAACCTCTACAGCGAGGTGCCCGGCAAGTTCAGCGACGAACAGGTCGAGGTCGGCGAGGTGCTCGCCGACGTCGCCACCAGCTACGTGATCAACGCCCGCGACATCGAGCAGAAGGACCTGCTGACCCGGCAGCTGCAACACGCGCTCGACAGCCGTGTGCTGATCGAGCAGGCCAAGGGGTTCGTCACCGCGCGCGCAGGCCTCGAGCCGACTGACGCGTTCGAGCTCATCCGCGGCTACGCGCGTCGCAACCAGCAGCAGGTGCGCATGGTGGCCCACGCGCTGCTACGCGGTCAGCTGGGCGTCGACGAGCTCACGCGCCGCTGACCGCCCCGGGGCTGATGCCACGGTGGCGGGTCAGCCGCGGCCGACGTAGGGCATGCCGGTGGCCATGACGGTCATCGTCAGCACG
>CAYVGE010000434.1:0-2256 GCA_964450395.1 uncultured Actinomycetota bacterium | reverse complement strand
GCAGATCTGCAGGCACCGGCGGGCGTTCTGCTCGACCATGATGATCGACACGCCGGCGTCGTTGATCCGCTTGGCACGGATGAACACCTGGTCCTGCAGGACCGGCGAGAGACCGGCCGAGGGCTCGTCGAGCAACAGCACCTTGGGCTCCATCATCAGCGCGCGCCCCATCGCGACCATCTGCCGCTCGCCACCCGACAGCGAGCCGGCTCGCTGGTTGCGCCGCTCCCCCAGCTTCGGGAACAGGTCGAGCACGAAGTCGAAGCGCTCCTTGAACTTCTTCGACTCCAGGTACAGCCCCATCTCCATGTTCTCTTCGATCGTGAGGCTCGGGAACACGTTCTCGGTCTGCGGTACGTACCCGACGCCCTTGGACACCAGGGCGTGCGCCGGCAGCGACGTGATGTCCTCGCCCTCAAGGGTGATGGTGCCCTCGGTCACGGTGACGAGACCGAAGATCGCCTTGACGAGCGTCGACTTGCCAGCGCCGTTCGGACCCACGATCCCGACCAGCTCACCCTGACCGAGGACCAGCGCGCAGCCGCGGAGGATCGGCACGCCGGGGATGTAGCCGGCAACGACGTTGTCGGCCACCAGGACGCCTTCCGACGGTTCGGACGGGCGTTCGCCGACCGCCAGCTCATCGACGTCCTCAATCGCCTGCTCGTCAGGCGACGAGGTCGGGGTGTCAGCATCGCTCATCGGGTGTCCTTCTTCTGGCGGGACGGCGCGGAGCTCTGGTCGAGCGCCTCGTCGGCCTGCTCGAGCGCGGCCTGTTGCTCCTGGAAGGTCAATGGCTGGTCGTGGTGTGCGCCGAGGTAGGCGTCGATCACGATCTGGTTGCGGCCGATGGACTCATGCGGGCCCTCGGCGATGATGCTCCCCTCGCCCATCACCACCACCCAGTCGCTGATGTCGCGGACCATGTCCATGTCGTGCTCGACGAACATCACGGTGGTGCCCTCCTCCACCACTTCGCGGACATGGCCGAGCAGCGACTGCTTGAGCGCGGGGTTGACGCCTGCGGTCGGTTCGTCGAGCAGCACCATCTCGGGGCTGCTCATCAAGGCGCGGGCCATCTCGAGCAGCTTCCGCTGTCCACCCGAGAGCTCCCCGGCGAAGTCGTTGCGCATGTGGGCCATGTTGAAGCGCTCGAGCAACTGGTCGGCGCGCTCCTCGATCGATCGCTCCTGCTCGCGCCACAATGGGGGTATCAGCGCCCGCCACATGCTCTCGCCACGCTGACCGGTCGCCCCCAGCTTCATGTTCTGCATGACCGTCAGCCGCGCCAGCGCCTTGGTCAGCTGGAACGTGCGCACCATGCCGCGCCGGGCGATCGTGTGCGCCGGCTGTCCGGACAGCGAGCCGTCGTTGAAGGCCCACGTGCCCGAGTCGGGGGTATCGAACCCGCTGATCAGGTTGAAGAAGGTCGTCTTTCCCGCACCGTTCGGACCGATCAGCGCGGTGATGACGTCGCGTTGCACCTCCAGGTGGTCGACGTCGACGGCCTTGAGTCCTCCGAAGCTCTTCGAGATGTTGTCGACCTTCAGGATCGGGTCGGGTTTGGGACTGCCCGGCTCCGGCGCGACATCGGTCAGGGGGCTGCCGGCCACGGCATCAGCGTTCAAGGGCGAGCTCCCTTCGGTCGCCGAAGATGCCCTGCGGTCTGAAGATCATCAGCAGCATCAGGCCCAGTCCCACCAGCATGAACCGCACGGAGCCCACCTGCACGCCGTCCATCAGCCACGACGGGATGACGCCGGAGCTGACCCCCTGCCGCAGGAACGCGTCGGTCGCCGACAACAGTGCCCAGAACAGCATCGATCCGATGATCGGACCGATGACCGTGGCCGCACCGCCAAGGATGAGCGCGGTGAAGATGAAGAACGTGACCGGTGGCGAGTAGGTGTCGGGCTGCACCGCCTGCTGGCTGGTGGCGAGGATGAACCCGCCGAACCCGCCCATCACGCCGCCGAGCACGAGGCTCTGCATCTTGTAGACGAACACGTTCTTGCCCAGGCTGCGGGCGGCGTCCTCGTCCTCGCGGATCGCCTTGAGCACGCGGCCCCACGGGCTGCGCGCCAACAGCCACAGTCCGACCGCCAGCAGCGCAGCGAGTGCCCAACCGACGGTCAGCAGCCACATCTGGCGCTCGCTGAAGTCGACGAGGCCGAGGGCGTAGGTCGCCGGAGGGTACGGGTTGATGGCATAGAAGTCGCGCGCGAACCCCTGGAGGCCGAACGACCCACCGGTCAC
>CAYVGE010000433.1:1894-2290 GCA_964450395.1 uncultured Actinomycetota bacterium | reverse complement strand
GACCGACAACTCGACGAACACGAAGGTCGAGATCGAGGACTCGTTCCAGGACAACAGCGACAACTCGACGAACACAAAGGTCGAGATCGAGGACTCGTTCCAGGACAACAGCGACAACTCCACCTACACGGAGGTCGACGTCGAGGACTCGTTCCAGGACAACGACACGGCGGTCTCGAGGTCCTACACCGAGACCAACACCGACATCGACGCGGACGTCGAGTACACCGAGGACAACGACGGCATCGACGTCGACGACGTGGAGGTCAACGTCTGACGGGCGCCCATCGTCCGGTCGCTCGATCGGGGCGACCGCGCTAGGGTCGAGGGGTGGCGGGAGGAGTGGCGCCAGCCCGGGCAGGGTTATCCCCCCCCCCCGCAAACGGGGGGTGGCTG
>CAYVGE010000433.1:0-1884 GCA_964450395.1 uncultured Actinomycetota bacterium | reverse complement strand
GCGCCCGCGCTAGGGTCGCGGGCTGGCGGCAGCTGTGCCGCCAGCCGTTCCTTTGTTCTCCCCCCGACGCCGATCACGGAGGGTGCATGACCGTCGCGCAGGCCGCGGCCGCGCCCGACGAGCAGGCGCTGGCCGTCCTCGACCTCGCCCTGCAGGCGACCGCAGCCTACGAGCGACCGGACCTCTCGACGCGGCTGCAGCGGGTGCGTGAGCGGATCGCCGACCCGCGGATGCGGGTCCTGGTCGTCGGCGAGTTCAAGCAGGGCAAGAGCTCGCTGGTCAACGGACTGGTGACGGCGCCGGTGTGTCCCGTCGACGATGACGTGGCGACGTCGGTGCCGACCACGATCCACCACGCCGGGCAGCCGACCGCGGTGGCGCTGCACGCCCCCGAAGCCGGCGGCGACGAGCCCCGCCGGCAGGAGATCGGCATCGCCGAGGTCGCCCGGTACGCCTCGGAGGCCGGCAACCCCGGCAACGAGCGCAACCTGTGGGCGGTCGAGGTCGGCCTGCCGCGGGCGCTGCTGGCGTCGGGCCTCGTGCTCGTCGACACCCCGGGGGTCGGCGGGCTCGGCTCGGCCCACAGCGCGATCACCATCGGCGCCCTGCCGTCGGCCGACGCGGTGCTGCTGTGCACCGACGCCTCGCAGGAGCTGACCGCGCCGGAGCTCGAGTTCCTGCAGATGGCACGCGACCTGTGCCCGACGATCGCGTGCGTGCTGACCAAGACCGACTTCTACCCCGAGTGGCGGCGCATCGCCGAGCGCAACCGGCGGCACCTCGCCGGGCACGGCATCGAGGCGCCGGTGCTGCCGACGTCGGCCTCGCTGCGCCTGCAGGCCGCGACCCGCAACGACCGCGAGGTCAACGTGGAGTCCGGCTACCCACCGCTGCTGGGGTTCCTGCGTGATCGCGTCATCGGCAACGCCACGCAGGTCGGTCGGCGGGTGGTGGCTTCGGCGGTCGACACCGTCGCCGGGCAGCTGGCCGAGCGCTTCGCCGCCGAGCAGGCGGCGTTGGCCTCCCCGGAGCGGTCCGAGGCCCTGGTCGCCGACCTCGATGCGGCCCGCGAGCGCTCGACGGCGTTGCGCGACCAGGCGGCGCGCTGGCAGCAGACGCTGTCGGACGGGTTCGCTGATCTGGCCGCCGACGCGGATCACGACCTGCGCGGGCGGATGCGCGAGACCGTCCGCAAGGTCGACGACGCCATCGCCGACGTCGATCCCGGGAAGGTCTGGGACCAGCTGGAGCAGTGGGTCCACCAGATGGTCAGCACCGAGGTCGCCGCCCACTACGCCCGCGTCACCACCCGCGCGGAGCAGCTCGCCACCCAGGTGGCCGAGCACTTCGCCGAAGGCGAGGCCGCGGCCGCCGAGGACATGCGGGTCATCGCGCCGCTGCAGCGCCTGCGCCAGATCGACCCGATCAAGCCGGTCGAGGACGGCCGCACCGGCGTCGGCGCGAAGGGTCTGGTGGCGATGCGCGGTTCGTACGGCGGCGTGATGATGATCGGCATCATCGGTGCCCAGATGGGCATGAGCCTGTTCAACCCCCTGTCGGTCGGGTTCGGGCTGGTCCTGGGACGCAAGGCGATCCGCGACGACCGCGAGCGTGCCCTGGCGCAGCGGCGCGGCCAGGCGCGGCAGGCGTGCCGCACCTACGTCGACGACGTCAGCTTCGCGGTCTCCAAGGACGCGCGCGACGGGCTGCGCCGCCTGCAGCGCACGCTGCGCGACACCTTCACCGAGCAGGCCGAGCAGGTGCAGCGCAGCACGACCGAGGCGCTCGACGCCGCCAAGCGGGCGCTCCAGGCCGACAAGGCCGAGCACTCTCGCCGGCTGCGGGACGTCGAGGCCGAGCTCCAGCGGATCGAGGAGCTGCGCC
>CAYVGE010000432.1:0-2296 GCA_964450395.1 uncultured Actinomycetota bacterium | reverse complement strand
CGGGCGAGCGGGAGCAACTCGTCGACAGTGACTCCGACCGTGTCCTGGTAGCCCAGCACGACGTTCGCCGCCGAGTCGCCGACCAGCAGGACGGGGATGCCGGCCTCGTCGAAGGCGCGAGCGGTAGGGAAGTCGTATGCCGTGAGCATCGGCCAGCGGTCGCCGCGCTCCTTGGCGAGTTGGAGATCACGGATGGTGACTCGGCGGGTTCGGGAACCGCCGTAGAGGGGTTCCGCGGTGTTCGCAGCGTTGGGTACAGACATGCTGGACTCCTCAAACGTCTCGAAGCCGATGGTTCGGTCCCCTGACGCTTCGCATTCTGCCACGAACGACAGGTGTCGTAGGGTGCGACATGGTGAAGCGGCTACTATCCACGCGACCTGAGAACGACCCGCCGAAGGAGATGAAATGACATCGACAACGCTGCCAAAGGTCGTTGCCGAAATGATCGGTGCGTTCACGCTGGTGTTCGTCGTTGTCCTGGCCACTGCCAACGGAGCGAGCCTGCTCGCGGTAGCGCTTGCCTATGGTCTGGCGATTGCGGTGATGGTGGCCGCGCTCGGCCACGTGTCCGGCGGTCACTTCAACCCGGCGGTGACGTTCGCCTTCTGGCTGTCGCGGCGGATCGGCGGTGCGCAGGCGGCGCTGTACTCGGCGGCACAGGTGTTCGGCGGATTGGTCGGCGCGCTGTTCGTTGCGGGACTGGTCTCACGCGACGCCGTCGGCATCGGGACGCCGCAGCTTGCCGGCGGTACCGGCACGCTGAAGGGCATCCTCGCCGAGGCGATCGTGACGTTCTTTCTGGTGCTGGTGATCTTCGGCACGGTCCTGGACCGGCGGGCGCCGGCGACGGTATATCCGTTCGCCATCGGACTGACCGTTACGGCCGGGGTACTCGCGATCGCGCCGATGACCGGTGCGGCGCTGAACCCGGCCCGTGCCTTCGGCCCGGCGCTGGTCGGCGGTGAGTGGAGTGCCTTCGGCGCCTGGCTGATCGGGCCGCTGCTGGGCGGGGCCCTCGCTTGGGCCGTGTACGAGTACGTGCTAGCGCCGGCATCGGACGTGCGGCCGGAGCACGCCCGCACCGATTGACCCACTTCCAGGCGCCCTGGGCTCATGGGCAAGGCGGGATGCGGCCGTCAGGGGAGTGGTTCGCGCCACCCGCTCGTGATCGGAACTCGGCGATCCCGTCCGAAGTTGCGTTCGGTGACCTTCGGACCCGGTGGATACTGCCGCCGCTTGTACTCGGCCCGGTCGACCATGCGGATGATTCGCTGGACGAGTTCGGCCTCGTAGCCGGCGGCGACGATCTCGGCGGCGCCGAGATCCTGCTCGACGTACATGTCGAGGATCGGATCGAGCACGTCGTAGGCGGGAAGCGAGTCCGAGTCGAGCTGTCCGGGGCGCAGTTCAGCGCTCGGCGGCTTCTCGATCGAGTCGACCGGGATCGGAGGGGTCTCGCCAGCTTTGTCGGCGACGGCGTTCCGCCACCGGGCGAGGTCCCACACCATGGTCTTCGGCACATCCTTCAGCGGCGCGTAGCCCCCGACCGCGTCGCCGTAGATCGTGGAGTAGCCGACTGCGAGTTCGGTCTTGTTGCCGGTGGCCAGCACCAGGTGGCCGTGCTGGTTCGACAGGCCCATCAGCAGCATGCCGCGGATGCGGGCCTGCAGGTTCTCCTCGGCCAGGCCGGTGAGCTCGACGTTGTCGAGGTACGCCGCGACCATCGGTGCGATCGGGACGGTGGAGTAGTTCAGTCCGGTGCGTTCGGCGAGATCGGCGGCGTCCGACTTGGAGTGCTCGGACGTGTATCTGCTCGGCATCTACACCGCGTAGACGTTCTCCGCGCCGACGGCATCCACCGCGATCGCGGCGGTCAGCGCCGAGTCGATGCCGCCGGAGAGGCCGAGCGTCACTGTCGCGAACCCGTTCTTGCGTACGTAATCGCGCAGACCTGTGACCACCGCCGCGTAGACCTCGGCGTGGTCGCTGATGCTCGGCGCGATGCCGGCCTGCTGCGGCTCGTACGCCGGGATCGGCGTGGCGGATATGAGCCGTCTGCGCACCAGGTAGCCGTCGAGCATGGTTTCGGACGGCGCGCCGTCCGCAGGGACGTCGACCGTGCCGGCCGGAAGGTCCAAGTCGACCACCAGCGCGCCGTCCTCGAACTGCGGTGCGCGTCCGAGCACGGTGCCGTCCGCGGCGACGACGATCGAGTCCCCGTCGAACACCAGCTCGTCCTGCCCGCCGACCACCGCGACGTACGCGATCTTGCAGTCGGCCTGGGCCGCACGGC
>CAYVGE010000431.1:0-2336 GCA_964450395.1 uncultured Actinomycetota bacterium | reverse complement strand
TCGATCGTGAGGATCGGCCCGGTCGGGGCGGCGCCGGCCGCCCACGCCCGCGCCAGCATGCGGCGGTTGACCGCGGCGGTCTTGGCGGTCCACCCCAACGTCGCCGCGCCGAGGAACCGCGACTGGGTCGCGACCGACGGCAACGCCGCCGTCCCCCGCAACGCGGCGGTCGCGTCGTCGGCCAGCATGGTGCGGTCGGAGAGGAAGTCCCCGCCCGCCAGCTGGGTCTCGACCAGCGCCCGGTAGCACTCGCCGCCGCTATAGCCGCCCGGCCCGATCGGCCGCAGCCTGCGCCGGTCGGCCTCGCCGACGATGTTGAGGCGGTCCAGCAGCGGCCCCCACAACGCCACCCCCGCCACCGCCGTCAAGTCCTCCGCGCTGGCGGTCACCACCACCGCTGGCACATGCCCACGCGGCCGGTCGACCACGACGTCACCGGTATCGAACAGCAGCTGTGTAGCATTCACCGTGCAGGTGCCCCTCCCCGCGTATCGATGCGAGCTTCGACAACCCGCATTCTCGCTGGTAGAGGGGCATCTCTGCGTCAACCCGACCCGCTCAGCACTTCGTTACGCTGCAACATCAGGGTCAGATACGGCACTCGTGGTGGCGTAGGTAACGCCGTCAAGAGCGTCTCGGCTCGCCGTGACCCACTCGGGGTCACGGTCCAGGCACTGGTTCGTCGTCGCGCCACCCGAGCAGCTCGAGCGCGGCTGGGACCAACGGCGCCGGTGGCGGCGCGACGTGTGACGGCTCGACCGACGGCAGCGCGGCGACCGGCCCGGACGCCGCTGCGGCGACGTGCAGGCCGAACGTCTCCGGATCTGGTCGTCAACCGGTAGCGTGCCTCGTCGCTATCGCCGGTGCCGAGCGCAACCCCGAGCGCGATGGTCGCGTGACCGCAGAAGGGGACCTCCGCCACGGGGCTGAAGTACCGGACCGTGCGCGCGTCGCCGGAGCACGGCGTCGCGAAGACGGTCTCGGAGTATCCGACCTCTGCGGCGATCGCCTGCATCTGCCCGTCATCGGGGAAGCGGTCGCCGATCCAGACACCCGCGGAGTTGCCGCCGTCGGGAACCGTCGTGAAGCCTGCCAGGCGCACGAGGTCGCCGCCGTGCCGGGTGTCGACGTGCGTAGCGGTGCGCCCTGGCTGCGGCCGTGACCCGGATGGCGATGCTGGTCCGTCCATGATCGCCATCTATAGCGGCTGGGGACGCCCCCGGCGTGCAATCGCGTGTCACACTCGAGCGGCCGCAGCGGTCCGGACGTCCATCCGTTGGCGATGTGCGAGCGGGTCGAGACGCAGGCGGATGTAGAAGATGAGGACGGGGATCAAAACGGCCATGATCGGCCATCCGCCGAAGGTGCGCAGGAGCATGAACTGCGGCGCTGCCATGTCGGCCAGGTGGGTGGTCTCCCACGCCGTCATCGCGAGCTCGGTGGCTGCCCACGCCAGCGTCGTATGCGCTGCGACGCGTCGGTACAGCGGATGCTGCACGGTCGGCTGCGGATAGCGGACCACCAGAGGGATGAGTCGGGCAGCCGCGGGGGTGCGCGTGAACGCGGTCGCCGCGACCACCAGCGCGATCGCCGCGCTCGTTGCCAGGCTGACGCCGAAGTAGACATCGTCGGAGTTCGTCAGCAAGCCGGCCGCCGCCCGGACCAGCACGTACGCCAGCGACGCTGGCAGCAGGACGCCCAGTGTTCTGTTCTGGCGCCGCCGAACGATGATCAGTGTGGCTGACGTGACCGACGCCGCGGCGATGGCTGGCACCAGCCCGCCCCAGTGGTGGCCGACGAGGAAGAGCACACTCGGCAGCAGTGCGGCCAGGATGCCCGTGCGCGTCGGCGGCGTGACCATCGACCGCACATCCTCGGTCGACTGCGGGTCCGTGGGCCGCACGCGGTCGTCCAGCACGGCGATGGTGGTTGCGTCCGACATGGTGGCTCCTCAGGTTCAGGCTGTGGAGCCAATGTGACCGTGGACGACAAGTCGTTGAAGTGTGTGATGTCAGCACTTCGCTATGACAAATGTGAGTGCTACCAACGACGTCGCGAATGCACGACCCGTGTCGGCCGTGGGCGCACCCGGGGTGGCATCGAGGCCGCCACCGACGCCATCTCCGAGGCCGTCGACGGCACCTTCGGGCCCAGCGCCGACGCGAATGGGTCCACTGGGGTCCAGCGATCCGGCAATTGGGTCCAAGAATGGGTCCAAGACGACCGAACCGCCCGCTCCCAGCGACGACCCGCCGCCCGCTACAAGCCGCTGACCAGGGGTTTCGTGGAGTGGAGCTAAGGGGAATCGAACCCCTGACCTCTTCCATGCCATGCAC
>CAYVGE010000430.1:0-2338 GCA_964450395.1 uncultured Actinomycetota bacterium | reverse complement strand
GGGCGTGGATGGCGGCGCAGACCTGCGCGACGCCCGGCGTGTAGACCAGCGCGAGATCGTCACGGTCGCGCACCCGGGCGGTCGACGTGATCGCGAGCTTGCCGCCCTGGTGCACGTCCAGGACGTCGTCGCTGATCGCGGGGACGTCGGGCGCGGGGGCGGTCGTGGTGGCCATGCGGTGCATCGTAACGCCGATGGCGTGGCGCCCGCGCCGTGCGTCGGTCGACGGCCGCGGCGCCCTGTGCCGCATCGCGGTGGGTCGGTCCCACGTCGGGGCGTCGCTACCATGCGGTGCACGCCATCCCCACCGAAAGAGACCCCCGTGGCCACCGACCACAGCGAACAGCTGCAGCAGTACCGAGCGAAGCTCGCCGATGTGAAGGAGTACCTTTGACATCACGGGCAAGCGCGTCGAGCTAGCGGAGCTGCAGAAGCGGGCCACCTCGCCGGACCTCTGGGACGACCCGGCCACCGCGCAGCAGGTCATGGCCGATCTCTCCGGCATCGAGAGCGACCTGCGGTCCTACGACGACTTCGCGCAGTCGCTGGAGGACCTCGAGGTCCTCAACCAGCTGGCGCGCGAGGAGGACGACCCCGGCACCGCCGAGGAGGTCGCCGCCGGGATCGCGCGCCTGCGTGAGGAGCTGGACGAGCTCGAGATCCTCACGCTGCTGTCGGGCGAGCACGACCAGCGCGACGCCATCATCACCGTCCACGCGGGCGCCGGCGGCACCGATTCGCAGCACTGGGCGCAGATGCTCGAGCGGATGCTGCTGCGGTGGGTCGAGCGCCACGGCTACAAGGCCGACCTGCACGACGAGCAGGAGGGGGAGGAGGCCGGGATCCGCTCGGCGACCTTCACGGTCCACGGCCCCCGGGCGTACGGGCTGCTCACGGCCGAGCGCGGCGTGCACCGGCTGGTGCGCATCAGCCCGTTCGACTCGCAGAGCCGCCGCCACACCGCCTTCGCGAGCGTCGACGTGGTGCCGCGCCTCGACGACGTCGACACCGACGTCCAGATCAGCGACGACGATCTCCGCGTCGACGTCTACCGCTCCTCGGGACCCGGCGGCCAGGGCGTCAACACGACCGACTCCGCCGTGCGCATCACGCACCTGCCGACCGGCATCGTCGTGTCGTGCCAGAACGAGCGCAGCCAGCTGCAGAACCGCGCCACCGCCATGGCGCTGCTCAAGGCCAAGCTCGCGGAGCTCGAGCGGGCCAGGCGCGAGGAGGAGCTGGCCCAGCTGCGCGGTGAGCAGCGCGACGTCGCCTGGGGCAGCCAGATCCGGTCCTATGTCCTGCACCCCTACCAGATGGTGAAGGACCACCGCACCGACTACGAGACGGGCAACACCAGCGCCGTGCTGGACGGTGACATCGACGGCCTGATCGACGCGTTCCTGCAGTGGCGGGCACGGCGCGACTGACGGCGCGTGATCACGCCGTGCGGCGGCCGTGCGGTGGGGTCGGCCCTGTAGTGGACCATCGGGCAGGTCACGGTGGTCTTCGGGCCGCTCGCCGTTGCGGCGAGCGGGGACGCCGGTGGTAGGCTCAACAGCTGTGCCGAGCCGCCCCCTTCGCCCGCGGCCCCTTTTCCCCATCAGGCCGGTGGAGCGCTGATGATCCGTCTCGACAACGTCAACAAGACGTACAAGAACAACGTCGTCGCGCTGCGCGACGTCAACGTGAACATCACCAAGGGTGAGTTCGTGTTCCTCGTCGGTGCCTCCGGTTCGGGCAAGAGCACCTTCATCAAGCTGCTCATCAAGGACGAGGAGCCCGACTCCGGCGACATCATCGTCGCGGGCAAGCGCCTGACGAACCTGCGCAACTGGCGCGTCCCGTCGCTGCGCCGCGAGCTCGGGTGCGTGTTCCAGGACTTCAAGCTGCTGCCGAACAAGACCGTGTTCGAGAACGTCAGCTTCGCGCTGGAGGTCATCGGCAAGCCGCGCGCGCTGATCAACCGCACCGTGCCCGAGGTGCTGCAGCTCGTCGGCCTGGGCCACAAGTTCGAGGCCTATCCCCACGAGCTGTCCGGCGGCGAGCAGCAGCGGGTCTCGGTGGCCCGCGCGTTCGTCAACCGCCCGCGGATCCTGCTGTGCGACGAGCCCACGGGCAACCTCGACCCGACCACCAGCGTCGGGATCATGAAGCTGCTCGACCGCATCAACCGCACGGGCACGACTGTCGTCATGGCGACCCACGACCAGCACATCGTCGACTCGATGCGCCGGCGCGTGGTCGAGCTCGAGAACGGCGTGATCGTGCGCGACCAGTCGCGCGGCGTGTACGGCTACGCCGGTTAGGCCCCACCGCACGGCACCCTTCACCCACC
>CAYVGE010000429.1:0-2364 GCA_964450395.1 uncultured Actinomycetota bacterium | reverse complement strand
TAGAAGAACATGCCGACCAGCAGCAACCCGATCAGCGTGGCCGCGATCTGCGCGACGGTGAGCAGCAGGCCCTCGGAGACGGATGCCACGGCCACACTCCTTCGTCACATGTCACAGACGCGACTGCGTGGCTGCCACGTTCCCGTGCCGGCAACCGGTCGACCAGGGCAGACGGCCCCAGCGAGCAGCGTCAACAGTCCCGACCAGTCCCCGCACGCGACGGGTCGTTCGGCACTGCCGCGAGCGGCTGTGCGGTCGACACTCGTGTGGAGCAGCCACAACATCGCGCCCACGGAGGTGGCGCGATGTCGCAGAGCATGCCGGTGAGGCTGGAGGAGACGACCCGATGACGATGACCGCCTCCGGGCCAGCGACCACTCCCACGTCGGGCGCGGCACACCCTGCTCGTTCGCTGTCGCGTGGGTATCTGCTCGTGCTCAGCGCGCTGGTCGCGGTCGCGGCCGTCTACGGGCTGGTGACCGATGACGCGTATCGGTTCGTGCGGCCGTTGACCAGGGCCACGTGGCGCGCGCAGGACGCGGTCACGTTGGTGACGCTGCCGCTGCTGGTGGTGGCGGGCCGGCGCGCTGTCGCGGGCTCGTTTCGTGCGCACGTGACGGCGGTGGGGATCTTGACGTGGCTGACATACTGCTACGCGCATCTGGCGATCGGCGTGCCGTTCAACCCGATGTTCCTGGTGTACGTCGTCGTGCTGGCGATGGCCGGGTTCGCGATGCTCGACGGGTTGGTGCGCGTCGACGTGCGGTCGGTGGCACCGGCCTTCGCGGCTGCTCCGTATCGGGCCGCGTCGTGGTTCCTGGCGGTTGCGGGCGTGGGCATCGCCGGGCTGTGGCTGAGCGAGATCGTGCCGGGAACCTTCGGTGTCGCGCCCAGGGAGCTCGGCTTGGCCGAGTTGCCCAACCCCACCTGGGTGCTGGACCTGGCGTGGATCATCCCGCTGTCGTTCGCCGCGGCGTGGATGACCCGACGGCGCCATCCCGCAGCCCCGCTGGTGGCCGGCAGCCTGCTGGTCATGCTGGTGATCGTGTCGGCGTCGATGCTGACCATCGCGCCGTTCGCACTCGCTGCGGGCCTGGGCAGCGACCCCGCAGTCAGCGCGCAGCTGGTGGCGTTCAGCGTGGTGTTCAGCGTGCTCGGGGGGCTCGAGGGATGGCTGCTGGTCACGGCGAGGCGCCGAATGGGACGCGTCGGTGCGTGGCGCACCAGCGGGTGGTGGACCACCCGGGAGGGCTGATGGGACCGCAGATCAGGATCGGGCCCGTTCGCAGCCTGACTCCTGGACGGCGGGTGACAGCGACAGGCGTCACCTGATGGATGTCTGATGGTCCTGGTCACCCGGGGGCGTTGGACCATGCGGTCCAACGCTTTGGGGTGCAGGCTGACGACAGAGCGGCGGATGCGTCATGCCGCTGACGATGCGACAGCTCCGCCGCTGTGAGGTCACCGGGAGGTGACCGCCATGTCGACACTGCTGCGCTCGACCACGACCACGAGTCCGGACGGAACGCCTGACGCCGCGGTCCCGCGCTGGCTGCCGCTGATCTGGGTGGGCTTCGTCGTCGCCGCGCTGCTGGCGTTGCCCGTCGTTCCGTTGGTGACGTGGGGTGTCGTCGTCACGATCGTCGCGGCCGCGCTGCTCGCCGCGACCGCGCCGGCAGCCCGCGGCCTGCCGTGGCTGCGGCGACGCGCGGACGCGGTCGACCTGGTCGTGATCGGCGGCCTGTACCTGGCCGTGGTCGGGCTGTACCGCCTCGCGTTCGTCGTCTTCACCACCGACCACGTGCTCGGGCTGTTCCTGTCCTTCGCCGGCGGGCTGATCCTCGGTGTGGTCGGACCGGTCGCCTACACGACCTGGATCCGTCACCGGCCGCTGCGCACCCTCGGGCTCGGCGTCCACAACCTGCGTCCGACGCTCGCGCTCGCGGTCCTGTTCGGCGGCCTGCAGTTCGTGATCATGTTCTGGGGCCACACCCTGCCCGCACCGGTCGACTGGGTGCCGCTGCTCGTGCTGTCACTGACCGTCGGACTGTTCGAGGCGGTGTTCTTCCGCGGCTTCGTCCAGACGCGGCTGGAGGCCAGCTTCGGCATCCCCGTCGGGGTGGTCGGCGCTGCGGTCCTGTATGCGCTGTACCACGTCGGCTACGGCATGACCGGCAGCGAGATGGTGTTCCTGTTCGGGCTGGGCGTCGTGTACGCCATCGCCTACCGGCTGGTCGGCAACATCGTCGTGCTGTGGCCGCTGCTCACCCCGATCGGCGCGTTCTTCAACAACCTGCAGGCCGGCGACATCGTCCTGCCGTGGGCGTCGATCGCCGGGTTCGCCGACGTCCTGGCGGTCATGGC
>CAYVGE010000428.1:0-2373 GCA_964450395.1 uncultured Actinomycetota bacterium | reverse complement strand
CGTTCTTCACCGAGCTCGCGGCCTACCTGCATCGTGAGCGACCCGCCGGGCTGGTGACGGCGGAGTGCTTCGTCGTGCTGCGGGGGGCGACGGCAGGGGCGGCGATGACCGAGTCGGGGCTGCGCAGCATCTTCCGCTACCACCGGCAGACCTCGGGCGCGACCCGGGTGCGGCCTCATCGGCTGCGGCACACCTACGGCACCGAGCTGGCCGCTGCGGGGATCGATCTGTTGGTGCTGCGTGATCTGATGGGTCACGCCTCGCCGGAGACCACGGCCGGCTACGTGCACCTGTCGATCGAGCAGCTCGCGGCCGACTACGCTGCCGCGCGGGCGGTGATGGACCGATGACCGCCGCCGTCGCGCGGTACGCCACCGCCACCGACCACGACCTGCTCGGCGACTACATCGCGTTCTGTCGCGACCTGGGCGTGTCGGACCGGGCGCTGCGGGACCGGCTGCGCGCCGCCCGCCGCTTCCTGGCTGTGCATCCGGATCTGGCCGGGTGGATGCGTCGGCCGGTGCCGGCACGGCTGACCGACCTGCGACGCACCGGCGCGTGGCCGCTGGTCGGCTGGGCGGTCCTGACCGGCCACGTAACCGCCGACCTCGAGCTGTTGCTGGTCAAAGACTTCGGGACGCTCGGCGAAGCCGCCGAGCGGCTGATGCCCGCCGACTTCGCCGACGCGCACGCCGCCGCCGACCGGCTCGGGTGGGCACCGACGTGGGCACGGTCGATCGTCCGCGAGGCGCTGGTGTTGACCATCGCGGCGACCGGACGGACGATGCGGCAGCTGACCGCCGCCGACCTCAACGCGCTCGGCGACCAGATCGCGGCGTGCCCGCTGGTCACCGACGCCGCCCGCAAGCGCCACCGCGCGCAGCTGTTCGGGCTCGCGCAGCTGCTGTTCGAGTGCCGTGTCATCGACGCGCCACCGATCCGCCGTTACCCGCCCGCCGCCAGCATCGCCCAGCGATTCACCGCCGCGTTGCCCGACACGCCGATCCGCGCGGCGATGATCCGCTACGTCACCGCCCGCGCGGCGGTGCTGGCCGCCAGCTCCGTCGACGGGCTGGCCAACGACCTCATCCCCTTCGGGGTCTTCCTCGCCGACCACCACCCGCAGGTGACCACGCTGGCGCAGCTCGACCGCGGCCACATCGAAGGCTTCCTCGCGGTCAACCGCACCCGCACCTGGCGGGGCCGGGTGGCCCGCGACCAGCAGGTGTCGGCCAGTGTCGCGCACGCCGCGGTGCTCGCGCTGCGCAACTTCCTCGACGACATCACCCTGTGGGGATGGGCCGACCGGCCCGCCCGCCAGCTGGTCTTCGCCGCCGACGTGCCCCGCCTGCCCCGGCCGCTGCCCCGCGCGCTGCCACCCGACGACGACACCGCGCTGCTGGCCGCCATCGACGGGCTCGACGACGCCTTCGCCCGTTGTGGGCTGCTCGTATTGCGCCACGCTGGGCTGCGCCTGGGCGAGCTGCTCGACCTCGAACTCGACGCCATCGTGGACTACGGCCCGGCCGGCACCTGGCTGCGGGTCCCACTGGGCAAGCTGCGGACCGAACGGTCCGTCCCGCTCGACGACACCACCGTCACCGCGCTCGACACCTGGGCCGCCACCCGCGGCCAACAGCGCGCGATCCCACACCCCCAGACCGGCCGACCCACCGACTTTCTGTTCACCACCCAGGGACGCCGACTCGGTCCCTGGCGGATCCGCTCCGGGCTGGACCGCGCCGCCGCTGGCGCCGGGCTGCTGGTCGACCCCGGCCACCCCGCGCGGATCACACCGCACCGGCTGCGCCACACCTACGCCACCAGCCTGGCCAACGCCGGGATGTCCCTGCAGGCGCTCATGGCGCTGCTCGGGCACGTCACCCCCGAGATGACCCTGCGCTACGCCAAGCTCGCATCCCCGACGCTGCGGGCCGCCTACGACCAGGCGATGACCAAGGCCCGCCGCCGACTGCCCGTCATCGCAACCGGCCGCCCCGCCGTGCCCAACAGGGTCGCCTGGCTGGCCTCGGAGTTCCTCAAGACCCGCGTCGCGCACGGCTACTGCTCCCGCCACCTGGCCGCCGAGGCCTGCCCGTACGCCAACATCTGCGAGCAATGCGACAACTACGTGCCCGCACCCGAGGACGTCCTCGCAGCCCAGCTCACCGACGTCCGCGCCCTCCACCTCCACGCCGACGCCCAGACCCGCGGCTGGGACGACGAGGTCCACCGCCACGAACGCGTCGCGACCAAGCTCGCCCAGCACCTGACCACCATCGGACGACCCGACCTCGCCGATCCTTCTTGATCTCGAGCCCATGGCCAGTTAATCGAACGTACCTTCGGCGAATCGCGGCGCAGGGTGAAGGT
>CAYVGE010000427.1:0-2376 GCA_964450395.1 uncultured Actinomycetota bacterium | reverse complement strand
GTGTCGAGCTGGGCGCGGAAGTCGTCCAGCGCCTCCTCGGCCTCGTCGAGCGTCAGGTCGCCCCGGGTCACCAGCTCCTCGGTGTACAGCTTGCGCACGCTGCGGCGGTGCTCGATCGCCGCGTACATGATCGGCTGTGTGTAGCTGGGCTCGTCGCCCTCGTTGTGGCCGTGGCGGCGGTAGCAGACCATGTCGACCACGACGTCCTTGCCGAACGCCTGGCGGAACGCGAAGGCCAGTCGGATCACCCGGACGCACGCCTCGGGGTCGTCACCGTTGACGTGGAAGATCGGTGCCTGCACGGTCTTGGCGACGTCGGTGGCGTACTGGCTGGACCGGCTCTGGTGCGGGGCGGTCGTGAAGCCCAGCTGGTTGTTGACGATGATGTGGACGGTGCCGCCGACGCGGTAGCCGCGCAGCTGGCTCATCGACATGGTCTCGAACACCACGCCCTGGCCCGCGAACGCCGCATCCCCGTGGAGGAGGATCGGCAGCACGGGGTAGGTGTCCTCGCGGTGCTCCAGCTGGTCGAGCTTGGCGCGCACCATGCCCTCGACGACGGGGTCGACGGCCTCCAGGTGGCTGGGGTTGCCCGACAGGAAGACGTCGATCTCGTGGCCGTCCGGGGAGGTGTGGCGGCCCCGCGTGCCCATGTGGTACTTGACGTCGCCCGAGCCCTGCACGCTGTCGGGGTCGATGTGGCCCTCGAACTCGGTGAAGATCTTCTCGTAGCTCTTGCCGAGGATGTTGGCGAGCACGTTCAGGCGGCCGCGGTGGGCCATGCCCATCACGGCGTCGCGGATGCCTTCGTCGGCGGCGGCCGACAGCAGGGCGTCGAGCATCGGGATGACCGACTCCGCGCCCTCCAACGAGAAGCGCTTCTGACCCAGGAACTTGGTGTGCAGGAACTTCTCGAACGCCTCGGCGTTGTTCAGCCGGTCCAGGATGTGGCGCTGCTCCTCGACGGGGAGCTCCGTCGACACGCCCTCCACGCGCTCCTGGATCCAGGCCTTCTGCTCCGGCTCCTGGATGTGCATGTACTCGATGCCGATGGTGCGGCAGTACGCGTCGCGCAGCAGCCCGAGCAGCTCACCGAGCGGCATGAGCGGCTCGCCGGCCGGCAGGCCCGTGAGGTACTCCCGGTCGAGGTCCCAGATCGTCAGCCCGTAGCTCAGGATGTCCAGCTCTGGGTGCAACCGCTGGAAGTCGTGCATCAACGGGTTGAGGTTGGCGATCAGGTGTCCGCGCACCCGGTACATGTTGATCAGCTGCTGCACGGCGATCTGCTTGGCGCCGAGGTTGTCGTGGCCGCGGTCGGCGACCCGGGGGTTGTCGTCGGTGCGCCAGCGGGCCGGCTCGTACGGGATCTTCAGGCTGGTGAAGATGTCGTCGTAGAACTTGTGCTCGCCGAGCAGCAGCTCCTCGATGTACGACAGGAACAGCCCGGACTCGGCGCCCTGGATCACGCGGTGGTCGTAGGTCGAGGTCAGCGTGATGACCTTGCCGATGCCCACCTCGGCCAGTGTCCGGGGGTCGGTCGCCTTGTACTCGCTGGGGAAGCCGATCGCGCCGACGCCCAGGATCATGCTCTGGCCCGGCATCAGGCGCGGGACGCTGCCGACCGTGCCGACGGTCCCCGGGTTGGTCAGCGTGGCGGTGGTGTCGGCGAACAGCTCCGGCGTGAGCTCGTTGCGGCGGACCTTGCGGACCACCTCCTCGTAGCCGCGGAAGAAGCCACCGAAGTCGAGGGTCTCGACGCCCTTGATGTTGGGGACCAGGAGCGTACGGGAGCCGTCCTTGCGCTCCAGGTCCATGGCCAGGCCCAGGTTGATCGTGTCGGGCCGGCGGACGTACGCCTTGCCGGCGGCGTCCTCGTGGTAGCTGGAGGTCATCGCGGGAAGATGGCGCATGGCCTGCACCATCGCCCACCCGATGAGGTGGGTGAAGCTGACCTTGCCGCCGCGGGTCCGGCGCAGCTGGTTGTTGCTGATCTTGCGGTTGACCTCGAGCAGCTTGGCGGGCACCACCCGGATGGACGTGGCGGTCGGCACGCCGAGGCTCTCCACCATGTTCTCGGCGATCGCGGAGGCGACGCCGCGCAGCGGGCGGGCATCCTCGGGCACGGTCGAGGCGTCGTCGTCGCCGCCGTCTCCGGTCTTCTGGCCATCGTCTGTGGACGCGCCGTCACCAGCCCCGCGCCCCTCGGCCCGGTCCCGCTGGTCGACCCGGTCCGCGCCGCCGTCGGCGTCCGTCCGGCGCGCGCCGTTGGTCTGCTCCCATGCTGGCCGGTAGTCGCTGAAGAACTCCTGCCAGGTCTCGCTCACCGACTCCGGACGCTCCAGGACCTGCTGGTACATCTCGTCGACGAGCCAGAGG
>CAYVGE010000426.1:0-2380 GCA_964450395.1 uncultured Actinomycetota bacterium | reverse complement strand
CGCGGCCTCGACGCGCTCGACCGTGCGATGCTCGGCTCGGTCAGCGACCAGGTCGTCCGATACGGCCCGGCGACGCTCGTCGGGCGGTAGGTGAGCCCACGCCGGCTATCGGTGGACGGGCACGGCGACCATCGGACCGGCGGCGTGGTGCGCGCACTGGTGGCTGACCGAGCCGGGTCCGAGCTCGGCGAAGCCGCGGCGCCCACCCGTTCCGACGACCAGCAGGTGCTCGGCGGTCGCGTAGCGTTGCAGCGCCGCCACGGGCGGGCCGTCGTCGATGACCCAGTCCATCTGCACGTCGCCGTTGACCGGCTCAGCCCGCCGCAGCAGCGCGTCGATCTCGTCGCGGGCGGCGGCCCGCGCCTCGGCGAGCCGAGCGGCGATCAGCTCGACGGGCAGGCCGAGCACACGCAGCGTGGCGGGATCCGGGAGGTCGAGGGCGTGCACCGCCAGCAGGCTGACGCCGCGTCGGCACGCCTCGTCCACCGCCCAGCGCAGCGCGGACTCCGACTCCCGTGAGACGTCGACGCCGACCACGATCGGCCGCCGTCCGTCGTGCTCCTCCGCGGCCACCGCATGCTCTGGCTCCGTCGAGCGGATCAGTGCGACGGGCACCGTCGCGTGCATGAGCACACGATGGCTGGTCGACCCCAGGAGCAGCTCGCTGAAGCCGCCGAGGCCACGTGTGCCGACGACGACCATCTGGCCGTGACGGCCCACGTCGAGCAACGCGTCGGCGGCATGTGACGCGGGCGTGACGACCGTGTCGTGGTCGAGCAGCTGCTCCAGCAGCGGCCGGTGCCGCGTGGTCACGTCGAGCATCAGCCGGTGCGCGAGCTCCTCGACGGCGAGCGACGACGCGGACGTGATGCTCTGGTCGGCGTAACCGTGCACCAGCGTGAGCGCCGCGTTGCGCAGCTGCGCTTCGCGCACCGCCCAGCGCAGGGCACGGTCCGAGTGCGCGGAGCCGTCGACGCCCACGACGATGGGTGTGGTGACGTCCTGCATCGCACTCCCAGCGTCGGCGGTGACGAGCAGCACACTACGTGGTGGCGTGGCACCCGCGGTGGGTCGACGGCCCCGCCCACCACCGACCTTGGTCCCGATCCCCGTTGGTCACGGGTCGAAGGACTCATCGGATGCGGGCCCCTGGCACGGACGCGCCCTGGCCTCCGGGGACTACCTTCACCCGTGGGGAGAGCTGATCGGTGAGGAGCATGCATCATGAAGCACTGGGTCATCGCCTACCGCCACGTCCCTGGTGCGCCTGCCGAGCTGCGCCGCCGGCTGGTCGCCGGCGTCGGCGACCTGCTGCGCGCCGCGATCGAGGATCACGACGGACAGGTCGATCCCGACGGATCGCTGCTCCTGCACCTCCCCGCCCGCGTGGCCGGCGTCGACCTGCACAAGCAGGTCCGGGTGCGGACGGGTGTCGCGTCGGAACACGGCGCCCGCACGTGCATCCCGCTGCAGTGGGAGGCCGAGCCCGGCCGGCACGCCTTCCCTCTGTTCAAGGGCACGATCGAGCTGGAGCCGATGTCGTCGCGGATGGCGCAGCTGACGGTCGTCGGTGCGGTGACACCACCGCTGGGACCGGTGGGCGGACTCGCCGAGGCCACGGTCCTCGGCGGGGTCGCCGAGCGCACCACCCAGGAGCTGGCCGACCGCCTCGCGGATGCGTTGGTCGCCGCAGAGACGCAAGAGGCGACCGAGGAGGGCACCCGTGCGCCGGTGGCGCACCTCACGGTCGCCGACATCATGACCGTCGACCCGCTCGTCCTGCACGTCGACACGCCGGTGCGGACCGCCGCGCTGCTGCTGTTCCACTTCGACGTGGCCGGCGCGCCCGTCCGCACCGACGACGGTGGCCTGGTCGGCGTGCTCAGCGAGTCGGACCTGCTGGCCATGCAGGCCACGCCGGACTCGGCTGTCCTCAGCGGACGCGCTGAGGACAGCCGAGTCCGGCACCGCGCCCGCACCGTCGGCGAGGCGTGCTCCCGTCCCGCACAGGTGGTCGCGCCCGACGCGACCGTCGCCGAGGCGGCCGCGATGCTGTGGGACGCCGACATCGGCCGTCTGATCGTCGTGTCCGGGGCCGAGATCGTCGGGGTCGTGTCGCGCCATGACGTGCTGCGCGCGCTGCTGCGCGACGACGCCGACACGCAGGCCGCTGTCGACGAGCTGCTGCGTGGCCAGGACGAGGACGTCATGGCCCAGATCGAGTGGGGCGTGGCCACGCTCACGGGCATCGTCACCTACCACAGCACGGCCCGTCGGCTGGCACAGCTGGTGCGTGACATCGACGGCGTCGTGGACGTCGACACGCAGCTCGACTGGAAGATCGACGACCTCGTTCCACCCGTCGTGCCCTGACCGGATC
>CAYVGE010000425.1:0-2416 GCA_964450395.1 uncultured Actinomycetota bacterium | reverse complement strand
AGTTGCCGTTCTCGTCGAAGGCGATCATCTCCATCAGCGCCATCCCGACGCCGTCGGCGAGGCCGCCGTGGACCTGCCCCTCGATGATCATCGGGTTGATCCGGGTGCCGCAGTCGTCGACCGCGACGAACCGGCGCACGGTCGTCACACCGGTGGCGGGGTCGATGTCGACGACGCACAGGTAGGCACCGTGCGGGTAGGTCAGGTTCGGCGGGTCGTAGGTCGTCATCGCCTCGAGCGAGCCCTCGATGCCGTCGGGCAGCTCGGCGGCGCCGTGCGCGGCCATCGCGATGTCGGCGATGGTCGTCGCGCTCCCGGGGTCGCCGGTGACGAAGAACCGGCCCTTCTCCCACTCAAGGTCGTCGGCGCTGACCTCGAGCATGCCGGCGGCGATCACCCGGGCCTTGTCGCGGACCTTGCGCGCCGTGATCGCCACCGCGGCACCGCTCACCGGCGTGGACCGGCTGCCGTAGGTCCCCAACCCGAAGGGCGTGGCGTCCGTGTCACCGTGGACGACGTCGATGTCCGCAGGTGGGATGCCGAGCTCGGCGGCGACGATCTGGGCGAAGGTCGTCTCGTGGCCCTGCCCCTGGGTCTGGACCGACAGGCGCACCACCGCCTTGCCGGTCGGGTGCACACGGACCTCGGAGCTGTCGGCCATGCCCAGCCCAAGGATGTCCATGTGGCGACGGGGACCGGCGCCGACGGCCTCGGTGAAGAACCCGACGCCGATGCCCATCAACGGCTCAGCGGATGCCGGCCCGCCGCTCGCGCTCGCGCGCTGCCGGCGCTCCGCCTGCTCGCGGCGCAGCGCGTCGTAGCCGGCCACCTCGAGCAGCTTGTCCAACGTGGCCGGGTAGTCGCCCGAGTCGTACTCCCAGCCGGTCCTGGTGGTGTAGGGGAACTGGTCGGGCTGGATCAGGTTGCGCCGGCGCAGCTCGGCGGGGTCGACCTGCAGCTCTGCGGCGAGCAGGTCGACCATCCGCTCGACCAGGTACACGGCCTCGGTCACGCGGAACGAGCATGCGTAGGCCACGCCGCCGGGTGCCTTGTTCGTGTAGACGCCCGTCACCTTGCAGTGGGCGGCCTGCAGGTCGTAGCTGCCGGTGAACACGTGGAAGAACCCGGCCGGGTACTTGGTCGGCTGGGCCGTGCCGTTGTGGGCGCCGTGGTCGGCGAGCACCGTCGTGCGCACCGCGAGGATGGTGCCGTCGCTGGTCGCCGCGATCTCCCCGCGCATGTGGTAGTCGCGGGCGAAGGCCGTGGAGACCAGGTTCTCCGAGCGGTCCTCGACCCACTTGACCGGCCGGCCGCTGACGATCGAGCCGACGATCGCGCAGACGTACCCGGGGTAGATGCCGACCTTGCCCCCGAAGCCGCCGCCGACGTCGGGCGAGATGACGCGGATCTTGTGCTCGGGGATGCCCGCGACGATCGCGTACAGCGTCCGGTGGGCGTGCGGCGCCTGCGTGGTCTCGTACAGCGTCAGCTTGCCGCTGACCGCGTCGTAGTCGGCGACGGCACCACAGGTCTCCAGCGGGGCGGGGTGCACCCGCGGGTAGACCATGTCCTGGGTCACGACGACGTCGGCCTCGGCGAACACGCGGTCGCACTCGGCGGCGTCGCCGGACTCCCAGTCGAAGATGTGGTTGTCGGACTTTCCCTCGAGGTCGTCGCGGATGACGGGCGCGTCGGGGTCGAGGGCGTGGTGCGGGTCGACGACCGGGTCGAGGATGTCGTACTCGACGTCGATCAGCTCCAGCGCATCGCGGGCGGCGTAGCGGTCGTCCGCGACGACGAAGGCCACCTCCTGGCCCTGGAAGCGCACCTTGTCGGTGGCGAGCACCGACTGGGTGTCAGACGACAGCGTCGGCATCCACGCCAGGTTCAGCGGCTCGAGGTCGGCGCCGGTGAGGACGGCGTGCACCCTGGGGTGCGCGGCGGCCTCGCTGGTATCGATCGACACGATGCGCGCGTGGGCGACCGGTGAGCGCAGCATCGCGCCGTGCAGCATGCCCGGCAGCACGATGTCGTCGACGTAGGTGCCCTGCCCGCGGATGAAGCGCGGGTCCTCCTTGCGCCTGAGCCGGCCGAAGCCGATGGGGCGCTCCTGCTCCGGTGCCGCGGTCATGCGCGCGCCTCCTCGTCGTGGGCGACGCCCGGGCCCGGTGCCGCGCCGTTGCCGTGCTCGGCGGCCCAGCGGACCGACCGGACGATCGTGGCGTACCCGGTGCAGCGGCACAGCTGCCCGCTGATGGCCTCGCGGATCTCGTCGGTCGTGGGATCGGGGTTCTCGTCGAGCAGCGCGCGGGCAGTCATCAGCATGCCGGGCGTGCAGAAGCCACACTGCAGGCCGTGCTCCTCCATGAACCCCTGCTGCACGGGGTCCAGCTCACCGTTGGTGCTGAGCCCCTCG
>CAYVGE010000424.1:0-2437 GCA_964450395.1 uncultured Actinomycetota bacterium | reverse complement strand
CCGGCCATCGCGTCGGGCAGCCAGGTGTGCAGCGGGAACTGCGCCGACTTGCCGATCGCGCCGACGAACATCGCGACCAGGCCGAACGTCAGCATGCCCTCGTCGAGCGGCGCGCCGCCCGCCTGCGTGCCATCGCCGACCATCGCGATGATCTCGCCGATGTTGAACGTCCGGAACAGCCCCCACAGGGTGATGACCCCGACGACCAGGCCGACGTCACCGAACTTGGTGGTCAAGAACGCCTTGATGGCGGCGTTGGAGTTGACCTTCTCCTCCCACCAGAAGCCGATCAGCAGGAAGGAGCAGATGCCGACGAGCTCCCAGCCGACCAGCATCAGCATCAGGTTGTTGGCGATGACGAGCAGCAGCATCGACATCGTGAAGACGCTGAGCACCGTGTAGAACCAGGTGAACCGCGGGTCCCCTTCCATGTAGCCCAGCGAGTAGACCTGCACCATCAGGCTCACGAACGTGACCAGCAGGAACATCATGGCAGCGAGCCCGTCGATCCGGATGCCCGCGTCGAAGGCCGCCTGCTGCATGCCGGTGATGTCGGTGCCGGCCTCGTAGAGGAACGACTCGGTGCCCTGCGGCAGCTCGATGACGCCGGCCTCACCCTCCGCCGTCGCGACCAGCGTGTCGCCCGCGGCGGCGACCCGGACCCCGGCGGTGGCGTGGTCCTCCTCGGCCGCTCCCTCGCCGTGGTGGGCCTCCTCGGCCGTGACCGCCGCGTCGACGTTCGCCGGGAAGACGTCGACCGCGACGCCGACGGCGAGCAGGAACGCGACGCCGACGGCGGTGATGCCGACCAGCGCACCACCCTTGGCCAGCCGCTTGCCGAACAGCCAGATGATCAGCCCGGACACCGCCGGCAGCAGCGGGATGAGCCACGCGTACTGGGCCATGGCCGTCAGCTTCCTTCCTGTGCCGGCACCGCGGGGGGCGCGGCGGGATCGTACCGGTGGGACCACGGTGACCTGCCGCGACGCTGCCGCGGCGAGGTTGTCGGGCGCATCAGTACTTCATCAGGTCGGCGTCGTCGATGTTGACCGACGCACGGTTGCGGTACAGCAGGAGGACGATCGCGAGCCCGATGCCGACCTCGGCGGCGCCGACGGCCAGCACGAACAGCGCGAAGATCTGCCCGACGTGGGGGCGCTCGACGAACGGCGCGATGGCGCCGAGGGCCACCAGGTTGATCGTCACGGCGGCCAGCATCAGCTCGACGCTCATCAGCACCATGACGGCGTTGCGCCGGCTGAGCACGCCGTAGACGCCGACGCAGAACAGCAGCGCGGCGAACAGCAGCGGGATCGCGGCGTTCACGGGCGCACCTCGTCGCGCACCGGACCCTCGGGGACGTGACCGTAGTGGGCCGGCTCCGACGTCGCGTCGGTGGAGGCCGGCTCCGGCAGCTGGTGCTCGTCGGCGGCGGCCAGCGGACCCTCACCCTCCTCGCGACGGGCGATCACCACCGCGCCGATCAGCGCGACGGTGAGGAAGAACCCGAGCACCATGAACGGGAAGGCCCAGGCGACGTAGAGCTGCTCGCCCAGTGCGCTGGTGCGCACGACGGTCAGGTCGATCCTGATCGCGCCGAACTCACCGTAGATCAGGACGGCCAGCACCGCGAACAGCCCACCGGCGGGCACGAGCGGGAACCAGGGACCGACGTCGCTCTCCTGGCGCATCGGGCCGATGGGCGCACGGGTCAGCATCAGCCCGAACAGGATCAGCACGACGACCGCGCCGACGTAGACGAGCACCTGGGCCCACGCCAGGAACTCGGCACCGAGCAGCAGGAACGTGCCGGCGACCGACAGCAGGGCGACGACCAGGTACAGGGCCGAGTGCACCACGTTGCGCGACAGCACGACCAGCAGCGCCGCGGCACCGCCGATCACGCCGACGCCCAACATGGCGACGTCCTGGATGCTCAACACTGGGTGGGTTCCTCACATGGGTCGTCGGGTGGTGCCGGTGGTGCGTCGTGCTCAGCTCCCGGCGCGCTCAGCCTTGATGCGCGCCCGCTCGGTCCGGACGTGGTGTGCCTTGGCCTTGGCGCGGGCCACCCGCTCGGGCACGCCGTCGGCGATCTGCTGATCGTAGAACGCCTGGTCGACCTGCGCCTCGACGTGGGGCTCCTCGTCGGCCTCGACCGTGGCGGCCGTGCCAGCGCCGTTGGCCTCGGCCTCCCCCGCCGGACGCTGTGCGGCGAGCATGGCCGAGATCTGGTCCTCGGCCTCCTTGCGCGCCTTGTCGAGCCCGGTCTCGATCTCGCCCGGCGTCTCGGCGCCGAGCTCGAGCGCGGGCGGCGGCGGCACGGTGTCCATCCACCGCCGCAGCTGATCGCGCTCGTGCGTCAGCTCGCGGATCGAGTACGTCGAGTACTCGAACTCCGGCGACCAGAACAGCGCGTCGAACGGGCAGACCTCGA
>CAYVGE010000423.1:0-2444 GCA_964450395.1 uncultured Actinomycetota bacterium | reverse complement strand
GACGCCTGGCACACCCGGTATACCACGGCCGACGAGATCACGGCCGAGAACTTCGAGGACATGGAGCTCCTCTGGGAGTGGAACGCCTCGAGCTTCGGGCCGAGCACGCCCCGGGCCACCCCCTCCTTCACCGGTGACAAGCTCATCACCGTGACGGGCGAGCGGCGGCACGTGGTCGCCCTCAGCCCCTACAACGGTGAGCTGCTCTGGAGCTTCACCGAGCCCAACACCCACCGCTACGAGTTCTCCATGCGGAAGGGGTACGGAAAGGGCGTGGCGTACGCCGACGTCCCGGGTCGGGGCGAGGTGGTCTACATCACCACCCCGGCCTTCTTCCTCTGGGCCCTGGACGCCGACACCGGCGAGCCCCTGGAGGACTGGGGCGAGGCGATTCCCATCGAGGGCTTCCGCCAGACCGGTGGCGTGGACCTGGTCCGGGACCTGATCGAGGATTGGGGTCCGTGGGAGGAGTACGTGGCCGAGGGTGGCGAGTACGACCCCTACCAGGGGATTCCCCAGGACCTGGGCTACATCACGTCGTCGTCGCCCCCCATCGTGGTCAACAACACCGTGGTGGTGGGGAACTCGGCCGAGCAGGGATACCTGCAGACCCGGGTGGAGAACGTGCCCGGCGACATCCTGGCGTACGACGCGGCCACCGGTGACTTCAAGTGGAAGTTCCACGTGATCCCGCGTCCCGGCGAGTTCGGCCACGACACCTGGGAGAGCGACGCCTGGCAGTACACGGGCGACGTCTCCTCCTGGGCGCCCATGACGGCGGATCCCGAGCTGGGCCTGGTCTATATCGTGACCAACGGTGTGACCGTGGACTACTACGGCGGCTTCCACCCCGGCGACAACCTCTTCAGCACCAGCGTCATCGCCCTGGACGCCGACACCGGCGAGCGGGCCTGGCACTACCAGATGGTCCACCACGACATCTGGAACTACGACACGCCGACCGCGCCTGTGCTGCTCGACGTGACCATCGACGGCAGGCAGGTGCCGATCGTGGCGCAAGCGACCAAGCAGTCGTTCCTGTACGTCTTCAACCGCGAAACGGGTGAGCCGGTCTGGCCGATCGAGGAGCGCCCGGTGCCCGCCTCGAAGATGCCCGGCGAGAAGCTGGCAAAGACCCAGCCCTTCCCGACGAAGCCGGCGCCTTACGATATCCAGGGCCTGACGCACGACGACCTGATCGACTTCACGCCGGAGCTCAGGCAAAAGGCGATCGAGATCGTGTCGGAATACGAGATCGGCCCGCTGTTCAACCCGCCCCTGCACCGCGACAACGAGCAGGGGCTCAAGGGCTCGCTGTGGTGCCCCGGTGACATCGGGGGCATCAACATCGACGGCCCGCCGGTCGCCGATCCAGCCACCGGAATCATGTACGTCACGTCACGCAAGCACTGTTCGACCCGGGTGATGGCGCCGGGCAGCGAGCGCGACGCGCTGATCGAGGAGCCGACCGGGGTCACGATCGCCGATTACGCCGTGCTGAGCGGCTTCGGCGTGCGCGGCCCGGACGACCTCAACATGTTCAAGCCGCCCTACAGCCGGATCACGGCCATCGACCTCAATACGGGAGAGCACCTGTGGTGGATCCCGGTCGGCGAGACTCCGGAACTCGTGCTCGAGCATCCGGATCTAAAGGACATGGACATCCCCAACACTGGCACGGGCCGGGCCGCCCCGATGGTCGTGACGAAGACGCTCCTGATCTACCAGGGAGAGGGCAGCGACGGGACGCCGTACCTGTACGCCGTCGACAAGTCGAGCGGCGAGCAGCTCGGCAAGGTCGAGGTTCCCGAAGTCAGCTCCTACGGCATGATGACGTACGTGCACGGGGGCCGGCAGTACGTGATGCTGCAGACCGCGGCCAGGCTGACGGCGATGGCGCTGGCGGAGTGACGGCCGGATGAGACGAGCGGTCGCGATGCTCGCCGCGGCGTCCTCTCTCTGGGCGGCCGCGGCACCCGCCGGGGAGACCGGCAGGACCCTCAACGACGGGGTCTACACCGAGGCGCAGGCCGAAGCAGGTGAGGCGCTGTACGAGGAGCACTGCCTGATCTGCCACGACAAGAAGTACTTCAGGCCGGTCCTGAAGACCTGGTCCGGTCAGCCGCTCGGCATCCTCTACACGATGATGAGCGCCTCGATGCCCCAGAGCAATCCGGGCTCGCTGCCGCGCAAGGACTACGTCGAGATACTCGCGTATATACTGTCGCTCAACCGCTATCCGGCGGGCGACACCGAGCTGACCTACGAGGACGGCGTGCTCGACGACATCACGATCGTCAGCCGCTCGGCGAATTGAGCCGCCTGTAGGAGCCCGCATCGCGGGCGATCAGCCGCGCAGCGGCCGGCCCTCGTGGAAAATTCGCCCGCAATGCGGGCTCCTGCAGCCTGGGAATCAGCTCAGGACCAGCTTGCCGTCCTGGTTG
>CAYVGE010000422.1:0-2458 GCA_964450395.1 uncultured Actinomycetota bacterium | reverse complement strand
GTGCCGGTTCTCCCGACCCTCGTCCGATCACGAGGCCGATGAATCTGCTCGCATCTGCCACTTCAACCAGCCGCCCGTCCGCAGTCCTGACGAACTGCTGACGTCGAGAGCAGCGCACGGCTGCCGCTGTCCGGCACTGTCGGATGGAGCCGACCATGGACCCCCCATGACTGACCTGACACACATTCGTCCGCAGCACTTGGGTGCTGATCACGCCGTGCTTGCTGCTGCGGTGCTGACCGGCGTCCTGATCCTCGCCGCGTCGTTCACCGGCCACGCCGGGGCGTACGCGACCGTTGACATCGCTGCGGTGCTGACCGTCGTCCTGGCGTGGTTCACCAGCGTGGACGCGATCGACCGCCCGTGGGCCCGGCCGGCAGCGGCGGCTGTGGCTGTCGTGGCGCTGATCGCGACGCTGTTCAGCGGCGCGCACGCACTGATCGCGCTCGTCGGCATCGCCGCCGGCCTCGCGACCAGCCCGTCGCGCCTGGTACGCGCCGCCGCTGCAGTCGCGATGTTCGGCGTCGCTGGTGTTGCTGCGATGTGACCTCGGTGCCGGGTTGGGCTCAGCGGCCATGTGCGCTGCCGCACGCTCGTGGGGCCGCACACAGCATCGGCTTCCGTAGAGGGTCCAGCCGCTGCGGAGCGGCTGGACCCACGAGGTGGTCAGCGGGCGCCGGTGGCGCCGGCGACGTAGGTGGCGACGATGTAGGTCGGATTGCGGTCCAGCGCGCCCCGGGCGCGGTCGTAGCGACGTGTCTGACGCGGGTCGGCGTGACGTGTGTAGTCCTGCACGTCGCGCAGGCTGCAGCCGGCGTCCAGCGCCGCGGTGATGGCCGCGTGCCGGAGGGAGTGTGGGGAGATCCGCTTGGTGATCCCAGCGCGCTTGGCGAGCCGGCGCACGATGCGACCTGCGGCGTGTCGGTCGAGACGGCTGCCATCACGTCGCGCAAGCAGCGGCCCGTCGGCCCGTTCCCCGGTCGCGGCGTCGATCGCACGAGCCGTCCGGGGAGCGAGCGGAATCAGCGCGGGTCGGTTGCCCTTGCCGACGATCCGAAGCGTGCGGTGGCCGTTGGCGAGTGCGAGGTCGTCCAGGTCAGCACCGCAGGCTTCGGAGACCCGCAGCGCGTTGAGTCCGAGCAGACAGGCCAAGACGTGGTCGTTGCCGCCCGACAGTCCTGCCTGGACGAGGAACGCGCCGAGCTCGTTGCGGTCCAGCCCCAGCCTGGTCGACTCCGACGACACCTTCGGCCGGCGCACGTGCACGGCGGGTGAGTGGTCGATCAGCTGTTCCTCGACGCAGTAGCGGTAGTAGCCGGTCAGCACCACGATCTTCAGGGCGATGGTCGCCGGCGCGAGCCCCCGCGCTTCGAGCTGCCGGGCGTACAGCTCGACGTGGGGCCGGCGGACATCGACGAGCGGGCGCAGGTCGTGCCTGGCACACCAGCGCAGCCACAGCTGGAGCTGGGTGGTGTAGGTCCGTCGCGTCGACGGTGACGAGTAACTGGCGATGAACGCGACTGCCGCCCAGGACGCGGTGTCCTGCCGTTGGTCGCTGGCGGGTTCGAGCTCGAGCGTGGCCATGGCCTCTCCTTGGTTGGTGAGACAGCCAGCATCCACAACCGGGCGGAAGTCAGTCCGGTCGATCGAGGTCCTCGGTCCTACACTTCAGGCATGACCGAACAGCAGGCCGACCTCATCGCCGTCGACCCCGACATCGTCGGAGGTCAGGCACATGTGCGCGGCACGAGGGTCCCAGTCAGCGTCGTGCTGGACTGCCTCGCGGCCGGCCTCACCGAAGCCGAGATCGTCGAGCAGTACCCAACGCTGACCGTGGACGGCATCAGGGCCGCGGCCGCTTGGGGTGCCACCCTCGCTCGCGAAGAGATCGTCCCGCTGCGCACGTGAGGCTCAAGCTCGACGAGAACCTCCCGACCGGTCTCGCCACCGAGCTGGCCGGTCGAGACCACGACGCAGACACCGTCATCGACGAAGGCCTCGCCGGCCAACCCGATCCGGTCATCGTCGCAGCCGCCACTGACGCTCAACGGATGCTCCTCACGCTCGACCGCGGCATCGGCGATCTCCGCCGCTACCCACCCGGCAGCCACGCGGGCGTGGTCGTGCTACGACCGGCCAGCCAAGATCCAGCATCGGTCCTCGACCTCGTCGACCGACTCCTCGACACGCATGACCTTGATGACCTCGCGGGTTGCGTGGTCATCGTCGAGCCTCGCCGCGTCCGGATCAGGCGCCCAGAACAGCCGCGGTGAGCGCTATCGCGTGCCGGGCCCTCCATCCTGCGACCGCCCGAAACCACGGTTGTCGAGTGCGCGCGTGAGCAGAAGGGTCGCCTCGGTCGCCTCCTTTGTGTACGCAATACGGTACGCTTTGCACATGGCAAAGACCGTTCCAGTCCGAGAGTTCCGCAGCCACCTCGCCGACCTGCTCGACGAGG
>CAYVGE010000421.1:0-2477 GCA_964450395.1 uncultured Actinomycetota bacterium | reverse complement strand
CCGGGGTTCGTCTCGAGCATGAACAGGATCGACTTGCCGGTCTCAGCCGCCTGCTCGACCCCGAGCGGCGCCAGGACGCCGTGGTTGATCGCGTTGTTGAGGAACAGGATCTTGGCCGGCTCGACGATCACCGACGCGAGCGGCAGCAGGCGGTTCGTGACGAGGAAGTCGACGCCGTTGCCCAGGACCGTCGTGAGGCTCTGCACGACCGGGCCGATGGTGTAGTAGCCCACGAGCGCCATCACGATGCCGAGGATGCCCTGGGAGAAGTTGTTGACCAGCATCTCGAAGCCCATCCGGATCCTGGACTCGACCCACTGGTCGAACAGCTTGAGCACGTAGGCCGCGAACGGCCCCATCACCATGGCACCCAGGAACTGCGGCACCTCCGAACCGGCGATCACGCCCATGACCGCGATGGCGCCGATGACGCCGCCTCGACGGTCGTGCACGAGCGTGCCGCCGGTGTAGGCGATCAGCAGCGGCAGCAGGTAGGTGATCATCGGGCCGACGAGCGCGGTGGCCAGTGCCTCGTTCGGCAACCAGCCGGTCTCGATGAACATCGCGGTGATCAGGCCCCACGCGATGAACGCGCCGATGTTCGGCATGATCATCGCGGCGAGCTGGCCGCCGACCTGCTGGACCCTGGCCTTCCAGCCGCCGCTTGCGGACGGCGATGGCGCGACGTCTGGTGTTGACATGCGTACCTCCGTTGGCTCGGACTACGACGCGGGGTGCCGGACGGCGCCCCGGGGGGACAACTGCTTGGACGGGCGGTGGCGGGTCACGCCCGGATCACCCGCGGCCCCGCTCCCTGGATCTCGGCGACCAGATCGTGATCCAGCCCGGTGTCGGTGATCAGGATGTCGACGTTGCGCAGGTCACCGAAGCGCATGAGCGCGTCGGCACCGAACTTCGTGTGGTCGGCGAGGACGACGGTCCGCCGGGCGGCGGCCATCATCGCCCGCTTCGCCGCGGCCTCCGCGGGGTCGGGCGTGGTCAACCCACGCATGACCGAGAAGCCGTTGGTCCCGATGAACGCCACGTCGATGTGGATCTGTGACAGTGCCGCGGTCGTCCAGTCACCGACGGCGGCCAGCGTCCGTCCGCGGACGCGACCGCCCAGCAGCAGCACCTTGACGTGTGGCTTGCCGGCCATGGTGACCGCGATCGGTGCCGAGTTGGTGACCACGGTGAGCTCCCGCTCCAGCGGCAGCTCCTCGGCGAACCACGCCGTCGTGGTGCCGGCGTCGATCAGGATCGAACACTCGTCGGGCACCTCGTCGACCGCGGCCTTCGCGATGCGCGACTTCTCGGCGACCATCACCCCACTGCGCCGGGCGACGCCCGGCTCGAAGCCCAACCGCTCCACCGGGATGGCCCCGCCGTGCACGCGGGTCACGACCCCCCGGCGTTCGAGGGCGGACAGGTCGCGCCGGATCGTCTCGGTCGTGACGTCGAACGCCTCGGCCAGCGTCGCGACGTCGACGCGCCCGTCACGGCGCGCCTGATCGACGATCACCTGATGTCGCTCCTCCACATGCACGGAATGTGGACCTCTGTGGGTTTTGGTTGGCTTTTGGGCCCAGCTCCTGTTGACCGGACGCTACACCAGGATTGCGAGCGTGTAAACCCACATCATCGGACTTTGGGGGCGTGCAGGACCCGGGGAGGTCACCCGTCAGCGCTCGCACAGCTTGATCGCGGCGTCGAGGACCTCGTCCTCGGACACCAGCACGAGGTCCGCCGAGGGCCCCAGCGGCACGTAGGAGTCGGCCGAGCGGACAGCGTCGATGGGCCCGTCGAAGCGACGGTCGACGAGGTCGGCGACCAGCGCATCGGCGACGCCACCGGAGGCCCGGCACTCGTCGACCACCAGCACGCGGCCGCAGGCGGAGGCGTGCTCGGCGACCGCCGCCGTCGGCAGCGGCGCGAGCCAGCGCAGGTCGATGATGCGGGCGCGCCGGCCGTGCTCGACGGCCAGCCGGCGCGCGGCGCGCAGCGCGTGGCGGACCCCGTTGCCGAAGGTGATGATCGCCAGGTCGTCGTGCTCCGCGCCGTACACCCCGACCTCGCCGGGCAGCAGGTACGCGCCCGGTGCCGGGTACCCGCTGAGCCACCGGCCGTCGCCGTCGGCATACAGGTCCTTGGTGTGGTACAGCGCGATCGGCTCGAGCAGGCACACCACGCGCCCGTCGACATGGGCCATTGCCATCGCGCCGCGTAACATGCGCGCGGCGTCGGCGCCCCGCGCCGGCGCGCCGACGACCAGGCCGGGGATCTCGCGCAGCGCGGCGACCGCGTTGTCGTTGTGGAAGTGGCCGCCGATGCCGTGCTGGTAGGCGAAGCTGGCGATCCGCAGGACCATGGGCGTGGCGAACTGCGACGCCGACAGGAAGCCGGTCGTCGCCGCTTCGCCCCGCAGCTGGTCGATGGCGTTGTGCAGGTAGGCCAGATACTGGATCTCGGGCACCGGC
>CAYVGE010000420.1:0-2479 GCA_964450395.1 uncultured Actinomycetota bacterium | reverse complement strand
AGCATGGGGGCATGGCTCACCTGCGGTGTGACTTCTTCTCCGACGCCCTCGGGCTGTCGACGTCGATGACGGTGCTGCTGCCGCAACCCACCGAGGAGCAGATCGGCATGGAGGGTGCGGCGCCGGCGGGCGAACCGCCCGTGCTGTACCTGTTGCACGGGCTGTCGGACGACGACACGGTCTGGTTGCGCCGCACCTCGATCGAGCGCTACGTGGCGCCGCTCGGGTTGGCCGTCGTGATGCCGCAGGTGCACCGCAGCTTCTACCTGGACGGCGTCCACACCGGCGACTACTGGACCTTCATCGCCGATGAGCTGCCCGACATCGTCCAGCGGTTCTTCCGCGTCTCGGATCGCCGAGAGGACACGTTCGTCGCCGGCCTGTCGATGGGCGGCTACGGGGCCTTCCGGCTGGCGCTGCACCAACCCGACCGCTTCGCCGCCGCGGCGAGCCTGTCCGGCGTGCTGGACCTGCCGGCCCTGCAGCAGCACGGCGGCCGCGAGCGCCTGCTGCGGTCGGTGCTCGGGGACCGTGCCACGTCAGGCACCACCGACGATCTGATCACCATGCTCGGCGGTGTGGAGCCCGCGGCGCTGCCGGCGCTGTACGTGCGCTGTGGCACCTCGGACCCGTTGGTCCACGGCAACCGGCGGTTCGTCGACGCGGCGGCCGACCGCGGCGTCGACGTGACGTCGTCGTTCGATCCCGCCACCCACGAGTGGGGCTACTGGGACGCCACGATCCGGGACGTGCTCGAGTGGCTGCCGCTGCCTGGTCGGAGGCCGCGGTCGACACGGGCGTGAGCAGCCGCACCTCCACTCGTCACCGCCGCATGACGTGGCCGTGACATCGGGTTGCCGGACGTGCGCCCAGCGCGTCTGATGGGGCGGCCTGCCCGGAGGGCCGGCACCCCGACCGGCGTCGTGACGGGACGGCACCGGCGGGACGAGGGTCGAGCTGACGCCATGCCACGCACCGCGCTGCGCCGGATCTCCACGGTCATCACCGCCCTGACGCTGGTGCTGGGTCTGGCCCTGCCGGCGTCGGCGAAGGTCGAGATCCACCGGATCGTCTACAACCCGTCCGGCACGGACACGCGTGCCAACAGCCAACTCAGGCGCGAGGTGCTGGTGCTGCGCAACACCGGCCCCAAGCCTCGGCACATCGGCGACTGGGTGGTCCGGGACAAGGTGAACCACCGGTACCGGATCCCGACGGGCTTCACGCTGGGTGCCGGGCGCCACGTCCGCATCCACACGGGCGCGGGGTCCAACGACGCCAACGATCTGTTCTGGGGCCGGGGGTGGTACGTGTGGAACAACGACGGCGACCGGGCGGCGGTCAGGACGCAGCACGGCAGGCTCGTCGACCGCTGCACCTACCCGGGTGGCGGCGCGTCCATCCGCTGCTGACCTCGCCGGCCGGCCGGCGAGGACGCCGGGTGCGTCGGCCGGGCGTCACCGGCCGAAGCGGCGCAGGCGCAGGCTGTTGGCCACCACGCTGACGCTCGAGCACGCCATCGCGGCTCCGGCGACCAGCGGGCTGAGCAGGCCGACGGCGGCCAGGGGGATCGCCGCCGTGTTGTAGCCGAACGCCCACCACAGGTTCTGCACGATCGTGCGATGGGTGCGGCGCGACAGCGCGATCGCGGTGACGACGCCGTCGAGGTCGGCGCGCAGCAGCGTCAGGTCGCTGGCCTCGATCGCGACGTCGGTGCCGGTGCCGATGGCGATGCCGAGGTCGGCCTGGACGAGCGCGGGCGCGTCGTTGATGCCATCGCCGACCATGGCGACGACCTCGCCGTCGTGCTGCAGGCGCGCCACCTCGGCCTGCTTGTCGGCGGGCAGCACCTCCGCCAGCACCCGGTCGATGCCGAGTGATCCGGCTACGGCCTCGGCGGTCCGCGCGTTGTCACCGGTGATCATCGCGACCGCCAACCCCAGGTCGTGCAGTGCCGCGACGGTGTCGACGGCGCGGTCGGCCACCGTGTCGGCGAGGGCCAGCACGCCGCGGGTCTCGCCGCCCCAGCCCGCGAAGACGGCGGTGTGGCCACGACCCTCGATCGCCGTGGCGGCGGCGTCGAGCGCCTCGGGCAGCACCAACCCCGCCTCGGCGAGCAGCTTGCGCCGCCCCACCCAGACGGTGACGCCGTCGACGTCGGCGCGGACGCCCCGACCGGGCAGCGACTCGAGCGCCCGCACCGCCGGCAGCGTCCCGACGCGCTCGCGGGCGCCGGCGGCGATCGCGGTGCCGATGGGGTGGCCGCTGTCGGCCTCCACGGCACCGGCGCGGCGCAGCAGATCGGTCTCGTCGCCACCGTCGGCGACCACCACGTCGGTCAGCGCCATCTCGCCCCGGGTCAGCGTGCCGGTCTTGTCGAACGCGACCGTCGAGAGGCGCCGCGTGCGCTCGAGCACCTCGACCGAGCGGATCAGGATGCCCAGCTGGGCACCGCGGCCGGTACCGACCATGATCGCCA
>CAYVGE010000419.1:0-2484 GCA_964450395.1 uncultured Actinomycetota bacterium | reverse complement strand
AGCAGCAGGGCGATACGTCCCGACCATGCTCGACTTCTTCCAGCAGCAGATGGAGTACGACGGTCCGACCGCTGACGATCCGGGCGTGCTCGCCAGCATCACGGCCCCCGTGCTGGTGATGCTCGGATCGGACACCAAGACGCACTCCACCCGCGCCGCGCAGCACGTGACCGACCACGTCCCCAACGCACGGGTCCACGAGATCCCCGGCGCCGGGCACGCCGCCCCGCTGACCCATCCCGAGGCACTCGCCGAGGCACTCACCGAGTTCTTCGCGCCAGCCCAGCAGCCGGCCTGACCCTGCTCGTCTGCGCGGCCGAGAAACTCGAGCGCGCCACCGGAGGAGTCGACGAAGATCTCTCGTGCGACACTTCCCAATGGTCAGACTCACCGATCAACGATTCGCGAGGCGCGCACGGGTGCTCCGTAACGAGCTGCGGTGCCGAGCCTCGAGACCATCCCCCGAGCGTGGTCCCGAGTGGTCACGCTGTCGGCAGCGAGATCCGGAGTCGTCGTGCGCACATCGCAGGGTGCCGAGGTCACCGGCGGTCGTGAGCCCGGATCGCGCCCAGACCACGGGTCAGTTGTGATGGCGCCGTCAGCGGACCAAGCCTGCGTGGGGCTCGAGGATGTCGAAGCCCATCTTCTCCAGGACCGCGCGCCCGTCGTGGTCGACGTCGCCCATGGCAACGGTGACGTCGAAGTCCATGGCCGCGGGCACCTCCTCGAGGAGCCCTGCATCCGCGAAGTTCTGGACGTGCTGGAGGATCGCAGTCCCGTTCGCGAAGATCTCGTGCCACGCGAAGCGTGACGCCGCCTCGTCGACGAAGCACTCGTAGGCCAGCACGTCCGGCTCCTCCGCCTCGACGATCGAGACGGCCCGGTCGACCAGCGCCAGGAACGTCGGGAGGTCCTTGAAGGTCCCTCCGCTCGTCACGATGATTCGTCCCATCCCACTGCCTTCCACTCGTGCGACGATCGGCCGCTCGGGTCAGTGCCTGCTCGAGCAGGCACTGACGACACTACGGACGGTTGCTCCGGGTGGCGTCCGTCCTGGCACGCATCTTCGGCCTGTGCGGGGGACCGCGACTGGCGTCGTGCACGTAGGCGGTCAGCGCGACAGCACGTGCGCGACCGCGGCCGCGCGTGCTGAACGGCCCGAGACACCCAGCTTGCGGTAGGTGTTCGACAGGTGGCGCTCGACCGTGCGGGTCGTGCCCAGCCCACCCGGATCAGCTGGACCAAGGTCTCGAACAGCTCGTCGTCGTCCGGGGTGCGCACCGGGATCGCATGCGTAGCGCTGAGTGCGAGCCGGGTCACCCGGTCTGGGTGCTGCACCGTGTAGGTGATCGCGACCGCCATGCCATGAGGTTACGCCCGCCGGCTGCCCGCGTTGCGGCGAACCGTCTTGAGCGCCGGATGCGATGGTCGGCCCTGTACCTCGCGGCTGGTGTTCCCCTACGGTGACGAGGACATCGGGAGCGTCGCAGGGAGCCCGATGAGCACGTCGAGATCGTCTGCCATCCATCAGGTCGCGGTGGCGGGTCACCGTATCGCGTACCGAGAGAGCGGTTCGGGGCCGCCGCTCGTGCTCCTTCACGGCTGGCCGCTGGACAGCCGGCAGTGGCGACGGCAGCTCGAGGGGCTGTCGGACGGCTTCCGGGTCGTAGCGTGGGATGCGCCCGGTGCCGGCCGATCATCAGACCCGCCCGGGACCTTCCGGCTGGCTGACTGGGCCGACTGCCTGGCCGAGTTCATCGAGGCCCTGGATCTTGCTCCTGCGAACGTCGCCGGCCTGTCGTTCGGCGGTGGTCTCGCGCTCGAACTGTTCCACCAACATCCCGAGGCGGTGCGCTCGTTGATCCTCATGTCGGCGTACGCCGGCTGGGGCGGCTCACTGCCCGCCGAGCAGGTTCGACAGCGGCTCGAGTTGACACGGCGCAACTCGATGCTGCCGCCCGAGCAGTGGGCCCCCGCCCTGATCGACACCCTCCTTGCCGAAGGCGCGCGTCCCGAGCTCGCAGACGAGCTGGCGACGATGCTCGCCGACCTCCATCCGGAGGCGACGAGGACGGCGCTGGAGGCGTTCGCGGAGGCAGACCTCAGCGACATGCTCCCTGCGGTCGACGTTCCGACCCTGCTGTTGTACGGCGAGCTGGACGTCCGATCGCCCCGCGTGGTGTGGGAGGTCATCCATCGGGCGATCGCGGGCTCCAGGCTCGTGCTCATCCCCGATGTGGGGCACATGGTGGACATGCAGGCGGCCGAGCGATGCAACGAGGAGATCCGCGCCTTCCTGCGCCACATCGAGACATCCACGCCCGTCGACCAGAGCCCTGATCGCCATGGGCACCAGTGACGCCGATCGCAACGCGCGGAGCGGGCGGAACGGCCGTGGTCGAGCGCCGCGGTGGCGGTGGACGGCGTGCAACTCGCGGTGCGGGACCCGCGGTCGGCGTGACGCCGATCCTCTCCGCGACGACG
>CAYVGE010000418.1:0-2497 GCA_964450395.1 uncultured Actinomycetota bacterium | reverse complement strand
TACAGGTCCTCGGGCGGATCGGCGCGACCGTGGACGGGCGAGCGATCGACCTCGGCGGCCCCCGGCAGCAGGCGCTCCTCGCGGCCCTGGCTGTACGGGCCGGGAGGACCGTGGCCAACGACGTCATCATCGACGCGGTCTGGGACGGGGATCCGCCCGATGGTGCCGCGAAGACCTTCCGCAGCTATGTCGCCCGGTTGCGGCGTGCGTTCGACCGGGCCGGTGCAGAGGGCGGCGCGGTCGTCCGGACGGACTCCGCCGGCTATCGACTGGACCGGCAGGTCGAGGTCGACGCCGACCTGTTCGAGGGCGAGGTCGCACGCGCACGCGACCACCTGACACGGGGCGAACTGGCGGAGGCAGTGCGCCTGACCGGTGACGCGCTCGAGCGGTGGGACGGCACACCGTTCGCACGCTTCTCCGACCGCATGTGGGCCGCCCCCACCGTGGCCCGACTCGAGGAGCTGCGCCTGGCTGCGGTCGAGCTCCGTGCCCGCGCACTCCTCGACGCAGATCGTGTGCCTCAGGCAGCAGCCCTGCTCGAGCAGCACATCGCGGCCGAGCCGTACCGGGAGCCCGCAGTCCGGTTGCACGCGCTGGCCCTGTACCGGTCCGGCCGCGACGCCGACGCGATGCGGGTCGTGCGCGACTTCCGGGCGCGCCTGGCCGACGAGCACGGGCTCGATCCGTCCGACGAGCTGTCGGAGCTGGAGGCGATGATCCTCCAGCGTGACCCACGCCTCGACCGCCCCGTCGGTGGGCGTCCCCTGCGGGGCTACGTCCTGCACGAGCCCATCGCCCACTCGCCGCTGGGGACCGTCCATCGCGCCGAGCAACCGTCGATCGGACGTGAGGTCGCGATCACCGTGCTGCCGCCGGACCTCGCGGACGCACCGGAGGTGGTGCGTGCCTTCGAGGCCCGGCTGCAGGCGGTCGGTGGGCTCGCCCATCCACACGTGCTGCCGGTGTACGACTACTGGCGGGAGCCGGGGGGCGCCTATGTGGTCTCGCGACTGCCCGCGGGAACCCTCGACCAGGCCATGCGTGGAGGCCGCGTCACGGCGGCAGAGGCGCTGGCCGTGGGCGAGCAGGTCGCCTCGGCGTTGGCCGCGGCACACGAACGTGGCGTCGTGCACGGCGCCATCGGCCCGGATGCCGTCGTCGTCGATGCGCGCGGCGACGCCTTCCTCTGGGGGTTCCCGCTCAGGGGCGACCAGGGCCGACCGGCCGGTGACGTCTCGGCGCTCGCATCGCTGATCAGCTCTGTGGCCGACGGCGGCGAGAGGACCGTCGGCGAGGGCGTCGCCGTGGACACACTCCCCGCGTCGGTCCGCGAGGTGCTCGCGCGAGCACAGGATCCGGCGAGCGGTCGCGTGGTCACGGCGGCGGGGCTTGCTGCTGCTCTGGCAGCGGCGCGCACCGGTGCGATGGACGCCCCGGCAGTGCCCGTCGACGTCGGCCCGAACCCGTACCGCGGCCTCGCTGCCTTCACGGAGACCGACGCGGACGTCTTCTTCGGCCGTGCCGCGCTCACCGAGCAGCTGGTGGCGCGGATCGTGCGCCAGCGGGCGGTGGCGGTCGTCGGCCCCTCGGGCGCGGGCAAGTCGTCGGTGGTCCGTGCCGGGGTCCTGCCGCGACTCCGCACCGAGGGCGCGTTCGTCACGACCATGGTGCCCGGGACCCGTCCGCTGGCCGAGCTCGAGATCGCGCTGTCACGGGTCGCCGCCGTCGAGCTGACCGACGTCGCCGACGAGGTGGTGTCGGGCACCGACGGGCTCGCCCGGCTCGTCCGTCGGGCGCTGCCGACGCCCGACGGCGACCTCGTGCTCGTGATCGACCAGTTCGAGGAGCTGTTCACGCTGTCGGACCCCACCGAGCGGGACCTGTTCCTGCATGCGATCGCCGGCGTCGTCGCCGACCACAGCGCACCGGTCCGGGTCGTGATCACACTGCGTGCCGACTTCCTCGGCGCCGCACTGTCGCACGCGACCGCAGGACCCCTGCTGCGCGAGCGATCGGTGATGGTCGGCCCGCTCGACGCCGACGAGCTCCACGACGTCGTCGTCCGCCCCGCCGAGGTCGCCGGAGTCGCCGTCGAGCCGGCCCTGGTCACCGCACTGGTCGCCGATGCCGCGCGAGCGCCGGCCTCCCTCCCGATGGTGCAGTTCGCACTCACCGAGGTCTTCGCCTCGGCACGGGACGATGGCGTCATGACCCTGGAGGCGTACAGACGGATCGGTGGCATCGAGGGCGTGCTCGGGCAGCGGGCCGAGGAGGTCCATGCCTCCCTGGATGACGCCGACCGGCGGTCCGCGCACGCCCTGTTCCAGCGCCTGGTCGTCCCGACGAGGGACGGGCCGCCGTCGCGCCGTCGCGCGTTGCGCGTGGCGTTGGAGCACGTACCCGACCACGTCATCGAGGCATTCGGCCGTGCGCGGCTGCTCCGGTTCGACCGCGAGGAGACGTCACGCGAGCCCACGGTCGAGGTCTCCCATGA
>CAYVGE010000417.1:0-2500 GCA_964450395.1 uncultured Actinomycetota bacterium | reverse complement strand
CGCCCTGGGTCTCCAGGTGGAGCTTCTCGTCGGGGAACAGCGGCGTCATGTCCTTGAAGTCGGTGCGGGCGGGCAGCCGGCCGCCGTCGCTGACGTCCACGCTGTTGATGGTCTGGACGTACGCGAGCGCCGGCACCTTGTCGCTGGACTTGTGCTGGCGGATCGGTCCCGAGACGATGTCGCCCCGCCGCAACCCCATCTTGCGGATGGTGCTCTGCGACACGTAGGCGTCGCGGTCGCCGGGCAGGTAGCCCGTGGCGCGCAGGAAGCCGTAGCCCTCCGGCAGCACGTCGAGGACGCCGGTGCGGGTCTCGGTGGGCTCGAGGTCGTCGACGTCGTCGCGGCCCTGCTGCTGCGGACCGGGGCGCGCGTCGCTGCGGTTGCGGCGGCGCTCCCGCCGGCTGCGGCGCCGACGGCGGGAGCCGTCGCCATCCCCGTCGCCATCCCCATCCCCGTCGCCGTCGCCGTCACCGTCGCGCTGCCGGACGTCGGCGTCGTCGCCGGCGCGCTCGTCGCCGTCACGCTCGAGGCGCAGCTGACGGCCGCCGCCCTCGCGGATCTCGCCACCGTCGTCGGCCGCTGCGGTCTGGTCCCCGTCGGCGGCATCGGACCGCTGGTTCGGGTCGGATTGGCGGTTGGCCTCCTTCACGATCTCCTCGATCAGATCGGCCTTGCGCAGGCGCTGGTATCCGCGCATCTGCAACTCGGCCGCCAGGCTGCGCAGCTCGGGCAGTTGCTTGCGTTCGAGGACGTTCGGGTCCATCCCTCGGGCTCCTGTCGGTGGAGGGGACGCGCGCCGCACCGTCGGCGCGACGGGCGCCGACGCGACAGCGCGTGGCACCGCCGGTGCAGCGGGGGGCGATCGGGAAACGTGCGGGACGACCGGACGTGCAGCCGGTGCAGGCTCGGCGCCCGCGGGGATGTCGACCGCAGCGACGGACACGTCAGATGGTTGGTCACCCTCGCGGTGGAGCGTGGCCCTCGAGACACCCCGTCGTACGTTCGATCAGGAACTTAACCTGCCTACGGGGGTTGATCGGCGCCCGCGACGCGCCTGGCCGGGACGTGATCACCGGGCATTGTAGCCGGACGCGCCACCCCGCACAAAGCCCCGGCACGGTCAGGCCGGATGCTCCGCCAGCGCGTCGACGCGCGCACCGGCACGGTCCCAACGCAGCTCCTCGACGCGCCACGCGTCGCCGGCGATCTCGGCGAGCCAGCCCGCGGTCACGCGGTCGTCGTCGTCGACGATCACGAGCACCGAGGGACCAGCACCCGACAGGCACGCCCCGAGACCGGCCGCACGCGCGGCATCGACGAGGGCACGCGACCCCGCCATCGCCTCGAGCCGCGGGGGCTCGTGGACGTCGTCGCGCATCGCCCGGGGGTCCCAGCCCGCCATGCCGGTCAGGCCCGCGAGCACCAGCGCCGTGCGGCGCGCGGTGGCCACCGTCGTCGCCAGCGGCACGTGCTGGGGCACGAGGTCGCGGGTCGCGGCGGTCGACGCGCGCTGCCCGGGCACGCACACCAGCGGGCGCAGGCTGCGGGTGGGCTCGAACCGCCGGGATCGGCCGGTGGTCCCGGCCACGACCAGGCCACCGAGCAGCGCGGCGGCGACGTTGTCGGGGTGGCCCTCCAGTTGGGTCGCGAGGTCGATGACCTCCTGGTCGCCCACGGCGACCCGGGTCAGGCGCCGGGCGAGCGTGAGCCCGGCGACCACGGCCGCCGCCGACGACCCCATCCCCCGCTCCAGCGGGATCGGGTTGTCGCAGTGCAGCGTGACCTCCGGCACGTCGGCGCCGTAGACCTCACAGAACGCGACGATCGACCGCCAGATGAGGTTGCCGTCGTCGCCGGGCACCTCGTCGGCGCCCTCCCCGGACGCCACGACGTGGCGGCCGTCGAAGGCCGTCGCGGTGATCCGCAGTGGCAGGTCGAGCGCGACCGCCAGGACGTCGTAGCCCGGTCCCAGGTTCGCGCTGCTGGCCGGGACGCGCACCTGCAGGCGCGGGACCGCGTCGTCGCCCGCCGTCACGCCCGCAGCCCCAGCTTGTCGGCGACCGCGGCGACGTCGACGGGCAGCACGTCCGGGCGTGCGGCGCCCGCGATCGCCCAGTCGGGGTCCTTCAGCCCGTGCCCGGTCAGCGTGCACACGACGGTCCCGCCCACCGGCAGCTCGCCCGCGGCCGACAGCTGCAGGAGCCCGGCGACGCTGGCCGCCGACGCCATCTCGGCGAAGACCCCCTCCCGGGCCAGCCGCCGGTAGGCACGCAGGATGTCGCGGTCGGTCACGGCGCGGATCAGCCCGTGGCTGTCGGCCGCGGCCGCGACGGCGCGGTCCCACGACGCCGGGTTGCCGATGCGGATCGCCGTGGCGATCGTCGACGGGTCGTCGACCGCCTTGCCCTGGACGATCGGTGACGCGCCGGTGGCCTGGAAGCCGCACATCCGCGGCAGCCCGTCGATGCGGCCGGCGTCGTGGTACTCCCGGTAGCCCTGC
>CAYVGE010000416.1:0-2501 GCA_964450395.1 uncultured Actinomycetota bacterium | reverse complement strand
ATGTCCTCGGCGTCGACCTCCTCACGCAGCATGCGCCGCTCGCCCTGGAGCTCGGCCAGCGCGGCGTTGGCGGCCTCCAGCTCCTTCTCGGCGTTGGGGATCGTGCCGTAGCGCAGCTCGGCCGCGCGCTGCAGCTCACCGTCGCGCTCGGCGCGCTCGGCCTCCTCGCGCGCGGTCTCGATCGCCTGCTTGCGGTCGCGGATGCGCGCGATGGCGGCCTTCTCGGCCTCCCAGTGCGACCTCAACTCGGCCAGCTGGTCGCTGAGCTCGGCCAGGTCCCCGGTGATCTGGTCGAGCCGCTCCGCCGCCGCCGGGTCGTCCTCGACGTTCCCCTCCAGCGCGGCCTGCTCGATCTCGAGCTGCTTCGCGCGCCGGTCCAGCACGTCGATCTCGTTGGGCATCGAGTCGATCTCGATGCGCAGGCGGCTGGTGGCCTCGTCGATCAGGTCGATCGCCTTGTCCGGCAGGAAGCGCTCGGTCAGGTACCGGTCCGACAACCGGGCCGCGGCGACGAGCGCCGAGTCGGTGATGCGCACACCGTGGTGCACCTCGTAACGCTCCTTGAGCCCCCGCAGGATCGCGACGGTGTCCTCGATGCTGGGCTCGCCGACCATGATCGGCTGGAAGCGCCGCTCGAGCGCCTTGTCCTTCTCGACGTCGCGGTACTCGTCGAGCGTGGTCGCGCCGATCATGCGCAACTGCCCGCGCGCCAGCATCGGCTTGAGCATGTTGCCCGCGTCGACGGCGCCCTCGGCCTTGCCCGCACCGACGATCGTGTGCAGCTCGTCGACGAACGTGATGATGCGTCCCTCGGCGGACGAGATCTCCTTGAGGACGGCCTTCAAGCGCTCCTCGAACTCGCCGCGGTACTTCGCGCCGGCGATCATCGACGACAGGTCGAGCGCGACCAACTGGCGGTCGGTCAGACTCGACGGAACGTCGCCGGCGACGATGCGCTGGGCGAGACCCTCGACGATGGCGGTCTTGCCGACGCCGGGGTCACCGATCAGCACCGGGTTGTTCTTGGTGCGCCGCGACAGCACCTGGACGACGCGGCGGATCTCCTCGTCACGGCCGATCACCGGGTCGAGGTCGCCCTTGCGTGCAGCGTCGGTCAGGTCGACCGCGTACTTCTCCAGCGCCTGATAGGTGCCCTCGGGTGTGGGAGAGGTGACCCGCTGGTTGCCGCGCACCTCGCGCAGCGCCGTCAGCAGGTCGTCACCGCGGACGCCGGCGTCACGCAACGCCTGCCCGGCGGGGCCGTCGTCCTCGGCCAGGGCCAGCAGCAGGTGCTCGGTCGACGTGTACTCATCGCCCAGCTCCCCCGCGCGCTGCTCGGCACGCTCCAGCGTCGACGACAACCGGCGGTTCATGCCCGGCTGCTGGGTGGTCGCGCCACGCGCGGCCGGCAACGCGTCCAGCGCCCGCGTCACCGCGGCGCGCAACTGCGACGGCGTCGCGCCCAGACGCAGCAAGGTCGGCTGGACGGCGCCCTCGCTCTCGTCGAGCAGCGCGTGCAGCAGATGCAGGCTGTCGATCTCAGGATTGCCCCGAGCCGCGGCCAGTGCCACGGCCTGCTGGAGGACCTCGCGAGACCTTACAGTGAGACGCTCAACATTCATGAGCCCATCCTAGCTCTGACGATCGTGGGATGGCGACCGAGCAGGGGAACGATCGCCGTCACGGCAGTCGACCACCGGGGATGTCCAGCATCTCCCCGGGACGTGGTGGCGGGTTCCCTTCGTACGGTCGCGTGCACCCGACCTGTACCCGACGCGGCCGCGGTATGACCGCCCGAACCCGTCCTTGACTCTCCCCTCGGGGGAGCACGGCCACGAGATCGCCGGCCCACCGAGGGAGCTGTACCTCAACGACCCGCAGGAGGTGGCGCCCGAGGACCTGCTGACCGAGGTCCAGTGGCCGCTCGAGCGGGACGGGTGAGGGGTGCCGCACCGTCCGGGCGCCGGCGGCGCCGGCGCCGCGCGATGTCCACCATGGCAGCCGCGCCGGCGCGGTCGGCGCGGGGTGCAGCGTCAGGCGATGGCCTTGCGGATGTCACCGATCAGGTCGTCGGCGTCCTCGATGCCGACCGACAGCCGCACCAGGTCACCGGGGACCTCCAGCAGCGACCCGGCCACCGACTGGTGGGTCATGCGGCCGGGATGCTCGACGAGCGACTCGATGCCGCCCAACGATTCGGCCAGCGTGAACACCTCGAACCGCGCACACGCGGCCAACGCCGCGCGTTCGCTGTCGAGCCGGAACGACACCATGCCGCCGAAGTCGCGCATCTGCCTCGCGGCGACGTCGTGGCCCGGGTGGTCGGGCAGGCCGGGCCACAGGACCCGGCGGACCGCAGGCAGGTCCTGCAGCGCCGCCACGACCGCGCGCGCGTTGTCGCAGTGCACCCGCATCCGCGCCGCCAGCGTCTTGATCCCGCGCAGCACGAGCCAGGCGTCCCACGGACCGGGCACCGCCCCCACGGCGTTCTGCAGGAAGCG
>CAYVGE010000415.1:0-2530 GCA_964450395.1 uncultured Actinomycetota bacterium | reverse complement strand
GCATGCCGAGGCTCGTGGTGTTGACCAGGAGCGCCGCGCCGTCCAGGGCCGCCGACCGCTCGGCCCAGCCCACCGCGTGGATCGGCACGCCCAGCTCGCCCGCCAGCGCGCGCGCCCGCTCGGGCGTACGGTTGAGCAGACGCACCTCGGGAACGCCCGCATCGAGCAGGGCCACCGCAACCGCGCGCGCGGCGCCGCCGGCGCCGAGCACCACGGCCGGAGCCGCTTCGGCACGCCAGCCGACCTCGCGTTCGGACAGCGCGGCGATGAAGCCGAGGCCGTCGGTGTTGTCCCCGGACAGGGTGCCGTCGGCCTCGACCACCACCGTGTTGACCGCGCCGATCCGCTTGGCCGCCGGCGACAGCCGGTCCACCAGCGAAACGGCCGTCTCCTTGTGCGGAATGGTCAGGTTGACGCCGGCGAAACCGAGTGCCGGCAGGGCGCGCAACGCCTGTTCGAGGCGCCCCGGCGGCACCGGGAGCGGCAGGTAGGCGCCATCGATGCCATAGCGGCGCAGCCAGTGGCCGTGCAGGCGCGGCGAAAGCGAGTGCGCGACCGGCCAGCCCATGATCCCGGCAAGTCGGGCGCTCCCGGTCAGGTAGCGCTCCGCGCTCATCGCAGGAGGACTCCCTGCCCGCGCAGGAACTCGAGCAGCTCGAGGAGCGGCAGACCCAGCACCGCGAAATGGTCACCCTGGATGCGGGCGATCAGCTGCGCGCCCAAGCCCTCGATCTGGTACGCGCCGACGGACCCGAACGCCGCTTCGCCCACCGCATCCAAATACGCCTTGCGAAACGAAGGCGAACAATGGCGCAGCCACAGGCGCGGCATCGCGAGATGATGCCAGATGCGCTCGCCGCCCCGCATCGCGACCGCCGCGGTCGCGAGCTCGTGCCACTTCCCCTCGAGGGCGTCGAGCTGGGCCCCCGCCGCTGCGCGATCCCGTGGCTTGTCGAACCAGCGGCCGTCGCAGGTCAGGACCTGGTCGGCACCGAGCACGATGGCATCGGACACCGCGCCCGCGACCCGTTTTGCCTTCAGCTCGGCGAGCGCCACCGCGGCATCGCCCGCCGCCACCCCTTCTGCCTGCAGGGCCTCCTTCAACGACGCCTCGTCGATCGCAGCCGGGCGCTGCTCGAACGGTACGCCGGCCGCCCGCAACAGCTGGGCCCGCGTCGGGCTCGCCGACGCCAGGACCACCGGCGGTGCTCCGGGCGCCAGCAACGACGGCGCGTTCACCAGGCGCCCCTCGGATCCTAGCTCGGCAGCCGGATCAGCACGCGCAGTCCGCCTTCCGGCGCATCGGTGAGCTCGATGTCGCCGCCGTGGCCGAGCACGATGTCGCGGGCGATGGTCAGGCCCAGCCCCACCCCGCCGGTCGTGGGGCGGCGGGAGGCATCGAGACGATAGAACGGCTTGAACACGGCGCCGCGCTGATCTCTGGGAATGCCCGGGCCATCGTCGTCGATCGCGATCCAGACCTGGCCGTGGTTGGACGTCGCGCGCACGTGCACGTACGTGCTGTGGCGGACCGCATTCTGCACCAGATTGGCCAGGCATCGACGCATGGCGATCGGCCGCAGGGGCAGCCTGATCGGCCGCTCGAGCTCGACGTCGATCCGCGTCTGCGGCGTGCCGGCGCGATCAGCGATGTCCTGCAGCAGCGGCCCGAGCTCGGTCGCCTCGATGCCCTCCTGGCCTTCGCCGCGAGCGAAATCGAGATAGCCGTCGACCACCCGCGTCATTTCCTCGACGTCGGCGCGCAGGTCCTCGATGTCGCCCGGCGCGGCGCGGCCCCCGCCCAGCATCTCCAGCTCGAGCTTCATCCGGGTGAGCGGCGTACGTAGGTCGTGCGACACCGCGGCCAGCATCTCGGTGCGCTGACTGATGTGGCGCAGAATCCGCTTGCGCATCAGGTTGAAGGCGGCCCCGGCGCGGCGGATCTCGGTCGGGCCCGCGAGCCTGAAGTCGCCGACGTCGCGACCTTTCCCGAACTTGTCCATCGCCCGGGCGAGCCGCAGGATCGGATGCACCTGGCGCGTCATGAAGTACACGGCGAGCGCGAGCAGCAACAGCGACAGTCCGAACATCCAGCCGATGAACACGCGCGTCGTCTCGCTGTCGACCCGCTTGCGCAGCGGCAGGACACGCAAGACGCCGTTGTCCAGCTGCACGTAGATTGCGATCCGGCTCGGCTCGTTGGGCTCGTCGACCGATCGGGTGTCGATCGCGAAGGGGCGGTCGAGCGCTTCGTTGAAGCGTTCGCTCAGCCTCTGATCCAGGCGCGCCGGCGGCAGGAGGCCGCTGCTCCTGGCCGCGACCTCGAGGTCGGCGTTCGGCTCCAGGGATACGGCGAAATCGAAGTGCTCGCGCGCCAGGTCCAGTACCCGGGCCTGCGTTTCCGGTGTCTGCGCCGCCTCCAGCAGCTCGACCAGCAGGCCCACCTCGCCGGCGAGGCCGAACGCCAGCGTGCGGGTGACCTTGTCCCAGTGGCGCTCGTAGAAGACGTAGGTCAGCACCGCCTGCAGGA
>CAYVGE010000414.1:0-2531 GCA_964450395.1 uncultured Actinomycetota bacterium | reverse complement strand
TGAGGATGTATCGGCGGCGGTCTGGGCGGCGGTTGTTGCGACCGATGAAGCACTGGGCGCCGTGGCGGCGGGCCACCTGCAGCGCCTTCTGCGCATCGGCCTCGTGTCCAGCAGCAGCATCCGCTGACACGACCCGCGCCATGGGCGTCGCGCTCGCCGGGCTGGAGGCCTACCACCTCGTGCATGCGCTGTTCTCTATCTGCGCGATGACCGTCGAGTGGAGTGATGCCGATCGCGCCATCGTGAAGAAGCTGCGACGCGAGGTCGACGAGGCGATCCAGATGCGCAACAGAGTCGCCCACGACGTCCTGGATGGTCGGCTGGGGCAACGAGAGCACGACGGACTGGACCACGGCGGACCGGCTGCAAGCCGTGGCGGCGAAACAGGGCTACGACATCCGAATGACCGCGCGGACCGCCGCCGATATCGACCAGCTCGCGGAGGACGTGAGCGCAAGCTGCTCTACTTCCTCGCGGGCCTGTGCCATCCGGTGATGCGCGAGTCGGCGCCCAACAGAACACCGGCGCGGCTGCTGATGGTTGACGCCGATGGCCGCGTTCAGGCCGAGGGGAGGCCGCCGACATCCCCGGACGAGCGGTCGACGACCCGCGGCGGGGTCTCGACCGCGAACAGACGCACGCTGCATGCCGCGCACGGCCATTCCCTGTAAACCGTCCCACGCAGCGACATGCATAAACGCATGTGCCCGAGGTCGGCCCACCAGGACCAGTGCGGCTGGTCAACCGCTCGTGCCGGTCACCAGCGCCCGCTGGACGGCCTCGACGGTCGTCGAGCACCTGGGCGGCCGCGTGGATCAGCTGTCACGCCTTGCGTCCTCCCAGCCGTGCTGGACGCTGGCGGCGACGATGATCCTCGCGGCGTGCATGCCACGTGCCCGCCCTGGTCGAGCGCGTCGGCCAGGGCCTCGACGGCGGGCTCCACCAGCGTCGACAGGCGCCGGGCTGCGGCCTCCCGCGCCTGCGGGGCGCCGGCGCCGTCGTGGCCGCGGACGCTGGCACCGCGCCAGGCGTCGCGGCGGCACTGCCGGCCGGTCCGCTGGCTCGGGGCGGTGCACTGCATCAGGTCACCCAGCCTGCCGCTGCGCCCGGTCGATGCGTCGCTGGAGCCGTCGCCGGCGCTGCTGCGCTCGGGTGCAGGCTCGGCACCGGACGAGGTCGCCGGTGACGCGCAGCATCCCGGCTTCCTCGGTCAGCGGACGGCGCCCGGTCGGGCATCTCAGGGTCATCAGGTGCAACCCGCTGGGGCACCTGCGCGCCCGGCGGTCGCTGCGGCGGCGGGCGTCCTCGCTGCGCCAGTAGGTCTGGATCGCGGCCTTGGTCGCGGCGCGCACCTCGCCGACGCGCTCGATCGTGGCGCCGGGCTCCGCGGCGATCTGGGCGTCGACCAGGTCGGCGCCGTCGCGACCGCCGCGCCCGCAGCCTCGTGTTTGCAGGTCGATGGCGGGGGTATGTAGGGCCAGCACCTTCGGCGGCTCCAGATCACAGGTCGTCCCTCCACTCGACGACCTGAAGGTTTGATCTGTGACCACCTCTGACCGCCGATCCTTGAACGACCGCGCCGTCGGGAGCGGCGCCGCCGCCGTCGGCTCATCGAAGACCAGTGCGGCGGCGGCGTTCTCGCTGGTGTTCGGCCTGTCGGCACTGTTCACCGCCCTCCTCGCCCTGCTCGCACCGCTCGCGGTCCTGTTCGGGCTGATCGGGCTGATCCTCGGCGTCGTCGGCATGAAGAAGGCCAAGCAGATCGACGTCACCGGGCGGGGCGTGGCCATCGGCGGGATCGTGTTGAGCGTGCTCGGCCTGCTGCTGGGCACCGCGCTGCTGGTCGGCGCCACGATCTTCGTCAACACGGGCGGGCTCGACCAGCTCGAGCAGCGCATCCAGGACGTGCGCGGCGATCTGCCTGACGACATCAACCTGCCCAAGCCGTAGGCGACGCCACCAGGCCCGTCGCGGCAGGCCGGCCCGACGGCCGACCACCTCCACCCAAAGGTTCATCCATGTATCCAACACTGCTCGCCCAGTCCAGCATCGGCGGTCAACTGACCGAGGTGCTCGGCGACGTCGTCGCCTTCGTACCCAAGCTGCTGGCGTTCTTGGCGATCCTGCTCATCGGCTGGTTCGTCGCCAAGGCCTTGGCCAAGGCGACCAACGCCGTCCTCGAACGTGTCGGCTTCGACAACGCCGTCGAACGCGGCGGGGTGAAGCAGGCCCTGGCCCGCAGCCGGTACGACGCCAGCGACATCCTGGCCAAGATCGTCCTGTACGCGATCATGCTGTTCGTCCTGCAACTGGCGTTCGGCGTGTTCGGTCCCAACCCGATCAGCGACCTCATCCAGGGCGTGATCGCGTTCCTGCCCAAGCTGTTCGTGGCCGTCATCATCGTGGTCATCGCCAGCGCCGTGGCCGCCGGCGTCCGCGAAGTCATCAGCGCGTCGCTGGGCGGGTTGAGCTACGGCAACGCCTTGGCCACCACGGCGGGCGTGCTGATCCTCGGCGTGGGGATCTTCGCG
>CAYVGE010000413.1:0-2541 GCA_964450395.1 uncultured Actinomycetota bacterium | reverse complement strand
GATGGTCAGCTCGTCGAGGCCGTCGTCGCCGTGGAACACCAGCGCGTGGCGCGTGCCGAGCGCGGCGAGCACGCCCGCCATGTGCTCGGCCATCGCGGCGTCGCTGACGCCGATGGTCTGGTGCTCGGCACCGGCGGGGTTCGTCAGCGGGCCCAGGAAGTTGAAGACCGTCCGCACGCCGAGCTCACGGCGCGCGGGCATGACGTGGCGCATCGCCGGGTGGTAGACCTGCGCGAAGCAGAAGCCGATGCCCACCTCGTCGATGCAGCGGGCCACGGCCTCGGGGGGCAGGGCGATGACGACACCCCATGCCTCGAGCAGGTCGGCGGACCCGCACCGCCCGCTGGCCGCGCGGTTGCCGTGCTTGGCCACGCGGGCGCCCGCTCCGGCCGCCACCACCGCGGCGACCGTCGAGATGTTGAACGTGCCCGACCGGTCGCCGCCGGTGCCGCACGTGTCGACCGTGGGCGCCGTGACGGGGACCGGCACCGCGAAGCGGCGCATCATCCGCACCAGGCCGGCGACCTCGGTGGTCGTCTCGCCCTTGGCGCGCAGGGCCACCAGGAACCCGGCGATCTGCACCGGCGAGGCTTCGCCGGACATGATCGCGGTCATCGCCGCCTCGGCGTCGGCGGTCGACAGGTGGTCACCCTCCAGCAGGCGGGTGGTCAGGTCGGACCAGGACAGCGTCGGCGCGGCCTCAGCCACGGTGGTCCTCCGCCCCCGGCGTCAGCGCGGCACGTACGTCGCCGAGGGTGGTGCGGTCGGCGGTGGTGCCGCCGCCGGGCCCCAGCTGCGGCGCGTGGCCCAACACGCCGACGCCCGGCAGCGCCGGCACCGCGGCGCCCGAGGCGAGGGCGTCGAGGACGTCGGCCAGGTCGAACGGGTCGACCGGTTTGACGATCCACGCGTCGGCCTGGGCCCACCGGCAGAGGTACTCGTCCTGGGGCCGGGAGATCATCAGCACCACGGGCGGCACCTCGCGGCCGTCGGTCTGGCGCGCCCGGAGGTCGCGCACCAGGTAGAAGCCGCCCGTGGGGTGGGTGTCGGCGTCGCCGAGCACGATGTCGAACGTGTGCTCGCCCTCGTCGAAGACGGCCAGGCCGCGCTGCGGCGTGCGGACCTCGAGCACCTCCGCCTCCGGCGGCAGTGCGGTGGTGACCTGGCGCGTCAACGACGGCCCGGCCGAGACCAGCAGGATCTTCACACCCGACTCCCAAGACGACGACGGTGACGAGCGCATGATGCCACGCCGGCGCCCCACCGTGACCCCGGGCACCTCAGGCGTCGGCGGCGGGCGGGCCGGCGTCGCCGTCCTCAGGGGGGTGCAGCCGCCGGAACGGCGTGCGCCGTGCCTGCTCGATCGGGCCGCGGCCGACCTGCACCAGCCGCAGCAGCGTGACCAGCAGGAGGCCGCCGACCATGTTGCCTGCCATCGACCACGCCGTGACGCCGAGGTAGTCGGCGTAGCCGAACGAGGCGCCGGCGTGCAGCGCGGCGAACATCTCCAGCGAGCTGACGATCACGTGGTTCAGGGGGACGGCCGCGAGCACGAACGACGCTGCGATCGCCGCGACGATCCGCGGGCCTTGCGTCTCGGAGTTGCGCTCCATCCAGGTCATGACCGTGATGACGGCGCCGCCGAGGATCGCCAGCGCGAACGCCTGCCACGACAGACCCATGGCGGGGTACTGCCCGGCGACGCGCCGGGCGGTCTCGGCCAACGTGGGCTGGGCGAACATCACCAGGCCCATGATCAGCCAGCCTCCGACCAGGTTGGCCGCAAAGGTTCCCGCCCACAGGCGCATCAGCTCGCGGATGCGGGCCTGGTGTGCGATGACGGCCGTCACCGGCACGAGGAAGTTCTCGGTGAACAGCTCGCCGCGCGCGAGCGTCAGGGCGATGAAGCCGATGGTGAACGCCAGCGCGCCGAGCAGGTCGCTGCCCGTCTCGTGTTCGACCACCAGGAGCGCGATGACCCCGATCGCCAGGTCGATGGCGCCGACCAGGCCCGTGGCCAGCAGCGTCGGCAGCGACCGCCGCAGGCGCAGCGTGCCCTCCTCGACCGCCGCCTGGAAGGTCGATTCCAGCTCCGGATCGTGCTCGGCGCGCGGGCGGCCCTCGCCCGTCGCGCGCTCGACGTCGACGTCGGCGCCCTGGTGCGCGCGGAAGTCGTGCGCCTCGCCGCGCTCCTCCTCGGTGAACCGCGTGTCGGCGGCCCGTCCTGCGACCTCCCCCAGCTCGCGGCGGCGGTCGTCGGTCATGGCCGATGCCGGACCGCTGTGACCGGGTGAGGGCACGCCATGGCCCGGCCGCGCCCGGCCACGCATGCTGCCGCCCTCACCGGGGCGCCACCCTCCAGCTGTCACGGCCGGCCAGCAACTGCGACAGATCGCCCCGGCCACGCCGCGCCACGGCGTCGTCGAGCTGGCGGTTGAGCTCGGTGCCGTACACGGCCCGATCGACCTGGCGGAACAAGCCGATCGGCGTCGGGCCCTGCGGGGTGTGCGACAGGCGCGACAGCATGAACGCCAGGCCCGG
>CAYVGE010000412.1:0-2571 GCA_964450395.1 uncultured Actinomycetota bacterium | reverse complement strand
CCGTCCGATCCCGATCACCCGGCGGCGCAACCACCCCCCCGCCTGGGGGGGGTGGTGTGTTGGCGGTGCGTCGGGCGACCGTGATCCCACGACAATCGGTCATTCTGGGGTGGGGAGCGCGTTGATGGCGGCGGCGACGTTGGCCGGCACCCGGGCGCGTACGCGCGTTCCGCCGGCCTCGTGCTCGATCGACAGGACCTCACCGGTGCGGTGAATCCGCGATACCAGATCACCACGGTCGTACGGGACGAGCGTGTCCACCTCGACCGGCGGCGTCGGCAGGTCCGACTCGACCATGGCACGCAGCTTGTCGATCCCCTCACCGGTGCGAGCCGATACGGCCACAGAATGAGGCTCGGCGCGCAGCAGCCGTGCGAGCACTCCGTCCGGCGCTGCGTCCATCTTGTTGATCACTACGATCTCCGGGATGTCGCCGGCGCCGACATCGCCGAGCACCTCCCGAACGGTCGCCAGCTGGCCCTCCGGATCGACGTGCGAACCGTCCACCACATGCAGCACGACGTCGGCCTCAGCGACCTCCTCCAGTGTCGAGCGGAACGCCTCCACCAGCTCGTGCGGCAGATGCCGGACAAAGCCCACCGTGTCCGAGAGCGTGTACTCGCGGCCATCGGCGGTGCGGGCACGCCGGACGGTCGGGTCCAGCGTGGCGAACAGTTCGTCCTCCACCAGCACGCCCGCACCGGTCAGCCGGTTGAGCAGGGACGATTTGCCGGCGTTGGTGTATCCGGCGATCGCGACGGCCGGCACCGCACGGCGTCGACGCTCGCCCTTCTTGGTCTCCCGTGCGGTCGTCATCGCGACCAGGTCGCGCCGCAACTTGGCCATCCGAGCGCGGATTCGCCGCCGGTCGGTCTCCAGCTTCGTCTCACCAGGACCACGTGTGCCGACCCCACCGGTGGCACCACCGGCCCGGCCGCCTGCCTGGCGCGAGAGTGCACCGCCCCAGCCGCGTAACCGCTGAGCCAGGTACTCGAGCTGAGCCAACTCGACCTGCGCCTTGCCCTCGCGGCTCTTGGCGTGCTGGGCGAAGATGTCCAGAATCACCGCGGTCCGGTCGATGACCTTGACCTTGACGACATCCTCCAGGTTACGAAGTTGCGATGCGGTCAACTCGCCGTCGCAGATCACGGTGTCCGCACCGGTGGCCACCACGATGTCCCGCAGCTCGTTCACCTTGCCCGAGCCGATGAACGTGGCCGGATCGGGCTTGTCCCGCCGCTGCACGAGCGCTTCCATCACCTGCGCGCCGGCGGTCTCGGTCAATGCCACGAGCTCGGCAAGTGAGTTCTCCGCCTCGGTCGCCGAACCGCCGGTCCATACGCCGACGAGCACCACTCGTTCGAGCTGCAGCTGCCGATACTCGACCTCGGTAATGTCCTCGAGCTCGGTTGAGAGCCCGGCGACCCGGCGTAGCGCACGGCGGTCGTCAAGCTCGAACTCGCCGGCGGTGAGTTCCGGGTCGTACTGCGTCGTCATAGGCCTGCCTTAGCTGGATTCACGAGGTATACCACCAGCATTGCACGCCCAAGGGCACCCACGCATAACGATTTAAGCGTCGGCCGCCGAGCCTGCCGCCAACAGCCCGAGCCCACGACTGCGCATCTGCGCCGTGCGCAGCGATCTAGCGCTGTTTCTGTCGCGATTCGGCGGCCCGCAACGCCGTGGCCACGCGTAATGCCGCTTCGCGACGCCCTGCTCGACCCCGGGTCCGGCGACGGAACTGCAGCTTGACCTGGCGGATGACTTCCTCGCGGCGTTCTTGCGTGGACAACGGGCCACCCACCTCTCAGCCGGCATCTCGACGGGCGTCCCGTTCGGTCGACACGGGTACGCCCTTTCTTATTAAGACGCCGAACCATCGAGATTGGTTGCCGCAATGTCGATTTTCGTTGCCTCCGCGCGCGTGATGCCGGAGGTTGCTCGGCTCGGTTAGAGCTCCACCTTGCCGCGCACACCCAGCACCGCCGGGCCGGTCAGCAGCAGCTCCGCATCCGGCCGTTCGGTCACCGTCAGCTCACCGCCAGGGACGTCCACCTGGTACGTGAGGCCTTTGCCCACCCCGTCCCTACGCATCGCCGCCCAAGCCGCCGCGCACACGCCGGTCCCGCACGAGCGGGTCTCGCCGACGCCCCGCTCGAACACCCGCATCGCGATCCGTTGCGGCCCACGCGGGACGACGAACTCCACGTTCGCACCGTCCGGGAACAACGACGGCGGGGCGAGTACGGGTGCCTTGAGCAGTGCACCGGCATCATCGAGCCGGTCGACGAAGACCACCGCATGTGGATTTGGCACGTTCACCGCAACCGCCGGCCACTGCCGCTCGCCCACGCCGACCACCGCCTCGACGCGGGACGCGGGACGCTTCGCCCGACCCATCTCCACCGTCATCGATCCCGACGGGTCCGCATGAACCGCCCGGATTCCGCCCCGTGTCGCGATCGGCAGCACCGGCCCCGATACGAGCCGTGCCTCCCACAAGTACCGTGCCAGCACACGCACGCCGTTGCCGCACATCTCAACGATCGAACCATCCGCGTTGCGGTAGTC
>CAYVGE010000411.1:0-2597 GCA_964450395.1 uncultured Actinomycetota bacterium | reverse complement strand
AGTACATCGTCACCACCGCAACGCGGACCGTGCACCACGGCCGCACGCCCGCTGTCGAGCAGTCGGCACCCGAGCGGTCGCAGCCGGGACGGAGCCGATGAGCATGAGCATCGCGACAAGTTGTCCACAGCTTCCCGAATCCAGGACCTGCGCTGGCCGTGTGGCTGTCACACTCGGAGTGTCGTCGGGCCATCGGCGGCCGTGCGCAGGTCATGACACACATCAGGAGGCATCCCGATGACCGCGCTGGAGAACCTGCCGCCCACGATCGGCGTCGAGGAAGCAGGCGAGCTGTTGGGCCTGTGCCGGACCTCGGCCTACGAGGCTGTCAAGCGGGGAGAGATCCCGACGATCCGCCTGAACGGGCGCCTGCACGTCCCCGTGGCCCGACTCCGGTCACTCCTGGGCCTGACCGGGCCCAGCAGCGCGGAGCTGCCGGAGGAGCTGTCACCGGCCGAGCAAGGAAGCGACCATGAAGGGCTACATCGGGAAGCGGTGCACTCGCTGTCCACAACGGGGCCGCTACAAGGAGGGTGATCGCCGCTGTCCCAAGTGCGGTGCCACCGAGCACACGTGGACGTTCTCCGTGGACGTCGGGCTCACGGCGGAAGGCAAGCGGCGACGCATCGAGCGCGGCGGGTTCGCCACCAAGCGGGAGGCACAGAAGGCCCTCGAGGAGGTCGTCGCCAAGGCCGACCGGGGCGGGATCCTCGAACCCAGCAAGCGCACCGTCGCCCAGTTCCTCGTCGACGACTGGCTGCCCTCCATGGAGATGGGCATCGAACGGACGACGTGGGAGGGCTATCGGGAGAAGCTCCACAGCTACGTCCTGCCCCGCATCGGCCCCATCGCGCTGGCAGAGCTCAAGCCTCCGAAGCTGAACGCGCTGTACGCCGACATCCGCAAGCACGGACGCATCCGCGGTGACGACCCCCTGTCGCTCAAGACCGTCCGTGAGGTCCACGTCATCCTCCACCGTGCCTTCGAGGACGCCGTGCGGTGGGAGTACATCGAGGCCAACCCGGCGTCGAAGGCGAACCCGCCGACCGCCACCGCCGCGAGGAACCAGCGCAAGAAGGCGATGCAGACCTGGACGGCGACCGAGGTCAACGAGTTCGCCCGCCAGTTCCACGACCACGAGTTCTTCCCGCTCTGGCTGCTCGCTGCATCGACAGGGATGCGCCGCTCCGAGCTGCTCGGCGCGCGATGGAAAGCCATCGACTTCGATCGCGGCCTCCTCGCAATCCGTCAGGTGCTCGTCAAGGTCGGCGGCAAGGGCGAGTTCAAGGAAGCCCCCAAGTCCGCCCACGGCTTCCGAACAATCCAGATCGCCCCACGCGTGCTCGCCGTCCTCCGAGACCTACGCCGCAAGCAAGCCGAGGTACGGCTCCGGGCCAAGGTCTGGCACGACAACGACCTCGTGTTCTGCCGACCCGACGGGAACCCCTGGCATCCCGACTACGTGACGGAGACCGTCCGAGAGATGATCGAGGCCAGCGGACTGCCTCAGATCCGTCCCCTGCAGGACCTCCGTCACACCCACGCGACGCTCCTGCTCGCCGACGGCGAGAATGCCAAGGTCGTGCAGGAGCGGCTCGGCCACCACTCTCACTCGTTCACGGCAGACACCTACCAGCACGTCATGCCTGGCATGGACGCCGCGGCCGCCTCCAGGTTCGACGGCCTCGTGTTCGGCGACGATGCCGACGAGGGAGACGAGCCAGACGAGATGGCCTGAACGCCCTCCTTCCCCGAGGGCGCGGCAAAGCGCGTCGGCCCGTGGAGGTTCCGAACCCGCGCGCATCGGCCGTCACTGTCTTCACCCTAGACCGTGCGCAACCATGGATGTCGCGCCGGCGGGGCGGAAACCGAGCCAGTCCATAGTGTTCAAGGGACCGCCCCAGAGCAGAATGTGGTTCAGCGTGAACCGAATTGGCGGGACCCCGCGTCTAAGTAGTAGTAGAGGAACAGGACCGACCACGTGCAGTTGGATGATCGTGAACTCATCGACGCCGTCGCGGGCGGAAACCGCGAGGCGCTCCGTGAGTTGCACGACCGTCACAGTCGCTGGCTCCTGCTGCGGCTGATGGCACGCTGCTCCGACGACGGCCTCGCCGAGGAAGCCCTCCAGGACACTTGGGTGAAGGTGTGGCGCAAGGCACACACGTACCGCGGCGAGGGGGCGGCCGGCGGATGGCTGTGGTCGATCGCAATCCGCTGCCTGCTCGACCGGCTCCGCAAGAACAACCCCAACCCGGTCGGCAGCCTGCTCGGACGTGAGGACGCGGTTGTGTCCGCCGAAGAGGAAGTCCTCGCCGGGGTCGAGCACGGCGAACTCGGGCCGGCGCTGCAACGTCTGCCACCTGAACTGCGGGCAGTGATGCAAGCCACCGTGATCGACGGGTTGACGACCCGCGAGGCCGCGAAGCTGCTCGGTATCCCCACAGGAACCGTCAAGACCCGCGCTATGCGGGCCCGCCAACAGTTGCGGGAGGAGCTGGCATGACCTGGCATCCCGACGACCCGCTTCTGCACGCCTATACGGCCGCCACACTGGACGACACAGCCCGCTGGTCGGTCGAGCAGCACCTGACGAA
>CAYVGE010000410.1:0-2639 GCA_964450395.1 uncultured Actinomycetota bacterium | reverse complement strand
TGTTCCAGGCGTTCCACGTCGGCAACGCGCGCTCGGAGACGATCTCGGCGTTCCGCCTCAGCCCCCTGCGCAACAAGTTCCTGCTGCTGTCGCAGACCGCCGCGCTCGGCATCCACGCCGCGGTGCTGTCCATGCCGTTCATGCAGACCGTGCTGCGGGTGCAACCCGTGTCGCCTTCGGTCTGGATGGCCGCCGTCGCCGTGGGATCCACGGTCCTCATCGTCGGCGAGATCCACAAGCTGCTGCGACGACCACGGCCCACGACGCGGTGACGTCTCCAGCCGACCTGTGCCGAGCCCCGCCGAGTGATTCGACGACCCCGTCGCTGGGTGCAGCCTGGCCGGATGGACCGGCAGCTCGATCCGGCGCGCGAACGCCTCACCGGTGCGGGGGTCAGCCGTCCCAACCGCTGCGGCGGCATGCGGACTCGAACCGCCGCGTGGCCACGATCACGTCGATCAGCGCCCCGTCGCCGGCCCTCGTCGTCCTCGCCGTCGCCCGGACCATCCGCAGCTCGTCCTCCACGGCGGTGCCACGGCTGTGGGCGATGGCGTCGTCGAGGTTGCCTGATGCGCCGACGAGGTCGTACCGCCCGTCGGCGATGACCGCGGCGAACCGGTCGCAGGCAGCGAGCTCGGCGCGCGGCCGGCTCATGGCGTCGCCTGCGGTGATGGCACCCACGACGGCGGCCATCCCGAGCAGGCCGACGACGACCAGCCGGCCAGGCCCCCCGGTCCACCGATGCGGGACGGAGCGGACGGGAGCGCAGGTCGTGGCCATGGCGTGCCTCGCAGGGGCGGCGAGCGCGACTCCGACGTCGCGGACGGCTGTGGATGTGGTGAGGGCACCATCGGCAGCGCACACGCGCGGACAAGCGCATCAGGAGGCAACCCGCCCACCACGGCCGCGCTGCGCGCGCCCTCGCGGGCGGCCCGTCACGGACTCGGGTACCTGCGCGGCTTCTGCCGCCAGTGCAGTGGCGACAGCTCCTGGACCTTCGTCACCGACTTGTGCGACGCCACCATGTCGGCGACCTTGGCGAGCGCGTCTTCGTCGCAGCTGATCACCAGCACACCTGCCGACGCACCGCGCCGGGTGAAGTCGACCCGCTCGGCTCCCGGATCGACGCGGTGGATGAAGTCGAGCAGCTTCTCGAGCTTCGACACGTCGCCGACGTGGACCTCCAGACGTCGCTGCACCTTGGCCCTGCGCCGACGGACGGCGCTGTCGACGGCCCGCAGCCCGACCAGCATCGTCAGCGTCACCGTGGTGCCGAGCGCCGCGAGCCAGTAGCTGCCCGAACCCGCCGCCATGCCCAGTGAGGCAGCGATCCAGAGTCCGGCCGCCGTGGTGAGCCCGCTCACGGCCTGGCCGTCCCTGAAGATCGCGCCGGCGCCGAGGAAGCCGACGCCCGTCACGATCTGCGCCGCGATCCGCGACTGGTCAGGGGCATCGAAGCCGGCGATCGAGACCAGTGAGAACACGGCCGCACCCACGCCCACCAGGGTGTGGGTGCGCGTCCCGGCAGCGCGCAGCGCCGACGCACGCTCGTAGCCGATGAGCCCGCTGCACAGCGCTGCCAGCAGCAGGCGCGCGAGCATCACCTCTGGCGCCACGCTCGTCCCTCCGACGCGAGGATGGGTTGCAGCGTACACCCGACGTTCAGCCGCTGTTCACCGTGCGGCCACCTCCGCGCGCCGCGCGCCGCCCGCCGCACCGCACCGACATCACGCAGCGTCATGGCATGCGGAGGTGGCGTGGTGGCTGACGTGACGTGGATCGTGCACCGGACCCGCCGGTGCGCCAACCTGCGCCTCATGTCGCAGCAGTGGGTGCGCGCACCGGCCGACACCCTCGACTTCTGGAACCGGATCGACGACGCCGCGTGGCAGTTCCTCGAGGCCGAGGGTGATCTGACGTGCGATGCTGACCTGGTGACCGTAGACATCTACGCCCGGACGGTCGCTCCCCGGGCCTGACCCGCGCCACGCACCGCACTCACCAGGTCGTCCCGGCCCGGGCCAGGCGCCGAGGTGCACCGGCGGACCCGCCCGGGTGGACGGCTACGCCTGGGCCGCCGGGTCGCGTGGCGCGGGGCCGTCCGCGATCCGGTTGAGCAGCGCGACGTGGCGCTCGAACGCCTCACGGCCGGCCTTCGTGGCGGCGAGCCACGTCCGCGCCCGGCGGCCGACCCGGCCCTTCGTGACCGTGACGTACCCGGCGTCCTCCAGCTTGGCCACGTGCTGCGAGAGCGCCGAGTCGCTCAGCTCGACGGTGTCACGGACGAACCCGAACTCGACCTTGTCCCCCGCCGCGAGCGTCGCCATGATCGAGAACCGCGGCGGCGAGTGGATGATGGGGTCCAGCTCGGTGCGCAGGTGGCTCATCGACGCCACCCGAGCCGCCGACGCATACCACCGGGTGCTGTCCGCGTGGGACGCCACCTCGAGCACCACGATCCAGGCCGCCGAGGTGCGCGCATGTCGCTTCTCCGATGCTCAACGGCTTCAGTAATACTAAACTACTTGAGCATGGCGACATCCGCAACCTCTGCGGGTGGGGCGTGGCCAGCGGCGCGCCGGGCAGCATGGGGGCATGGCTCACCTGCGGTGTGACTTCTTCTCCGACGCCCTCGGGCT
>CAYVGE010000409.1:0-2687 GCA_964450395.1 uncultured Actinomycetota bacterium | reverse complement strand
CCTTGATGGTGTGCCGCCAGTCGTCGCCGTAGTCGTACTCGTAGTACAGCCGGTCACCGACGTCGACGAGCACCTCGTCGAGCCGCACCTCCTGCTCGGGGATGCCGATGCTGCCCTCCTCAGCGTCGAAGGGGCACAGGTAGTACTCGGTGTCGCGGTCCGTCGGCGGCCCCGACCCGAAGCGGTGGAGGTGCGTGTCGGTCCACCCGAACGCCGCCTGGACGGCCTGGTGGACGTCGTCGAGGAACAGATCGGACGCCAGCTCGAGCCGCCGCCACAAGGGTGGCTTGGCGCCGACCAGGTCGACCCGCACCCGGTAGGTCACCACGTCCGACCGGCGGGGGCGCCGCTGCGACGGCGGTGGATCCTCGCCGAACAGATCGAGTGGACCGCTGCCCAGTCCCAGCAGCTGTTGCAGTGCCTCGGCCAGCTCGGCCGGCGTCGCCTCCGCTGCGGCACGCCTGATGGTGCGCAGCACCTCGGCCTGGTCGTGGTCGGGCGCGGTCGAGTGCTCGTTGTCTGCCACGGCGCCACCATAGAGGGGCGCGGGCCGAGCTCGGGACGCCGTGACCCGCCATCCGTCCACGAACGCGTGGGTCGTCCGCATCGGACGGTCACACGACGGCGCGTCCGTCGTCGCCACGATGCGGCTGCGTCGGTGCTCACGCATCCGATGTGGTTGAATCGCGGCTCGCAACACCGTCGCGGATCCTTCCCCGCCCGGACACCGCCGTCGTGCTCGTCACGGGCCTGCTGACCGTGACGCGGTACCCCGCAGGACCCTCGCAGGAGCGCCCGTAGCCCGATGACGCCCCCGGCTGGCCCACGGACGCTTCAGGCCACGTTCTGGCCGGGTGATCCCGTTCCCTCGCGCGGTCACCTCGCGCTGTGGGGCCCCGACGACATCGTCGAGCAGATGACGCGGGTCGGGTTTCCGGCTGGTACGCCGGCCACGTTGCCGACGGTGCTCCCTCGCAGCGCACGGGCCTACAAACGCGTCCGGTCCGCGGAGGTCCCAACCCGACTCGTGCCCGTGGGTGCGGCAGCGGCCGTGCTCGCCGCGTTCCCGTCTCCGGCCATGCCGTCGCACCGGTGGTCGGGACGACGCCGGCCGTCCGACTCGCTGCTCGCGTGGAGCGTCGCGGCGAAGATCGCGCTGGAGCTCGTCGCCGCGGGCCGCGTCGTGCCGACGCTGCGGGCCGCGGGAGACGTTGGGGTCGCCAGCTGGGCACTGGCCGGCGGGGGTGACGACCGACTGACCGCGCTGGCCGCACGGCTGCCACCGGCGGCGCATGCGCTGCGGGTCGAGGACGGGGACGCGGTGTGGTCGCCGGTCGATCTGATCACCACATTTGGTGATGCCGTCGCCGACGCGTTCGTCCGCGACGTGCTCGGCGGTGGGCGCGCGACCCGCCGGCCACGCGGCGCGACCAGCCGACACGCGCGGCGAAGCGCCGCGTGGCCAGGCACGTGGCTCACCGGGCTGACCGACCCGGTCGATCCCGTGGTCGAGGGCCTCGACGGCGACGCGGCGCTCCACGCCGAGCAGGTCGCGCAGTGGAGCGCACCGGTCCGCAACCAGCGGGACGGCGGCGCGCGGCTGTGCCTGCGCCTGGCCACGCCATCGCCGGGCGCACCCGCCGACGAGCGGTGGCATGTCGACTACCTGTTGCAGTCGGCCGACGATCCCAGCCTCATCGTCGAGGCCGACCGCGTGTGGGATGCCGCCGACGCCCGCGTCGACCTCGGCGGCCTGCTGGTCGGCGATGCGCACGAGGCGTTGATCCGGGGACTGGCGGAGGCCGCCCGGCTGTTCGATCCGCTGCAACCGAGCCTGTCGCGGGCCCGCCCGGCGGGGATCGACCTGGACGCCGCTGACGCGGCCGGACTGCTGGACGCGTCGGGCGACCTGGCCGCCGCCGGCCTCGGCGTGCTGCTGCCGGCAGAGTTGACCGCCAGCGGACAACGTCGTCTGCGGGCGCGGATGCGGGTCGGGACGACGCCCCAGACGCCCGGCACGGGCCTGTCGGGGGCGGGACTCGACGCCGAGACGCTGGGTTCGTTCCGCTGGGAGGTCGCACTGGGCGACGAGACGCTCGACGCCGACGCGTTCGCTGAGATCGTGGCGCTCAAGCAGCCGCTGGTGTCCTGGCGCGGCCGGTGGGTGCGCGTCGACCGCGACGAGGCGTTGCGCCTGGCCGACCTGGCCGCGACGACCGGCCGGTTGGCGCCCGGCGAGGCGCTGGCCGTCGCGCTGGCCGGTGAGCGTGACGACCCCGACCTGGGCCGGGTCGAGACCGTCGCCGACGGCATCCTGGCCACGCTTGTCGCCCGGCTCCGCGACGGCGCCGCCCGCGACGCGGCCGACGTGACCGGCGTCGTCGCCACCCTGCGCGACTACCAGCATCGCGGCGTGGCCTGGCTGCAGGCGATGGCCGGCCTCGGACTGGGTACGGTGCTGGCCGACGACATGGGCCTGGGCAAGACGCTGCAGTCCATCGCGCTGCTGGTGTCGCGCGCCGCAGACCGGCCGCACCTGGTGGTCTGCCCGACCTCGGTGGTCGGCAACTGGGAGCGCGAGCTGGCGCGGTTCGCTCCCGACCTGCCCGTGCTGCGCCACCACGGACCGGGGCGCGCGACCGAGCCCGACGCGTTCGTGGCGGGCTCGGTCACGGTCACCAGCTACG
>CAYVGE010000408.1:1591-2705 GCA_964450395.1 uncultured Actinomycetota bacterium | reverse complement strand
GCGGTGCTCGACGGCGCGACCTGGCAACGATGCAGAACGCATTTCGTGTGGAACCTGCAGGCGAAGGTGCCCCGGCACGCGCAGCCGATGGTCGCGTCGCTGGTGCGCACGATCTTCGCGCAGGAACGCCCCGAGGACGCCTGGCGTCAGCTGCACGAGGTCACAGACAAGCTCGAGCAGGCCAAGCTCGCGGACGCCGCGCAGCTGCTGGCCGACGCCGCACCCGATGTGCTGGCCTACACCGGGTTCCCCAAGGACGTGTGGCGCAAGGTGTGGAGCAACAACCCGCAGGAACGGCTCAACCGCGAGATCCGCCGTCGCACCGACGTCGTGGGGATCTTCCCGAACCGGCCCGCGGTCATCCGGCTCGTCGGCGCCGTCCTCGCCGAGCAGCACGACGAGTGGCAGGTCGCGCGGCGCTACATCAGCATCGACGCGATCCGCCGCTCGCAGCTGACCGCCATCGACCAACCCGACGACAAGGAGGACACCACCCAGCTACTCTCCGCGACCGCATAGCGGTCGCCGAGGATGCACGCGGAGACTCTCTCCTACACCAACTTGACGGACGCGGCCCTGAAGCATGGCTGGGAGCGTGGTGGCGAACCGCGCAGCCGGACCACCGTCGACGACGGTGTGATCGAAGCTGAGGGTCAGTGCCAGGGTCTCAGCCTCGCGTTGATCGCGGTCGACCTTCGTCGGACGGTGCCCGATCGAGCCCACCGTGACCATGAGCGTGAGCGGCGACCGGGGAATCCCACGCGATCCCGTGCCGAACATCCCGAGCGAACTCACACCCATCGCAGGGCCCAGGCGTGCTGCCACGGCGGGGCGACTCGCCGCGGCACGCAGCCCCAGCCTCCGAACTGGGCTCGGCATCCGCTCCAGAACGGTTCGGCGTCGCCTGCTTGTGTCTCGCCCGGCCGCCCGCTGCCCGGCCTGCCGCAGATCCGCCGCGATCTCATCGACGCTGCGCCGTCCGGCATCGTGGATGATGTGGGGAAGGGGCACGCTGACGGGCCGGCCTGTGCTCAGCCGTCACGACGATGTCGACGCCATGGAACCGGACCAGTCTCCTCCCGGCCCGCCGAACGTTGATCTCACGGTGCGCCTC
>CAYVGE010000408.1:0-1581 GCA_964450395.1 uncultured Actinomycetota bacterium | reverse complement strand
TCCAACGCTGGCCATCACGAACGTGGTGAACGTGGGCACCTCCGCGCGCTGCTCAAGACATCGACGCGCCTCGGTGACCTCGACCTCAAGCAGGCCGTGGACACTGGCACACGGCTCGCATACCGCAGCAGGTCAAGGACGGCGCGGCGACCCGGAGGCACCTCTCGACTCCGTACGCGCCTCGGTGCGTCCCCGCTCCTTGCGACGTCCTGCTGTCCTGCGTGGCACTTGCCACACCGATCGACCGGTCCGATCTTCCTCCGAGACCTGACATCGGCACTGCAAGCATCACCAGGGCTTTGCGGGCCCAGCGAGGAACACGTCCCGAACATGGGCGTGTTCTCCATCCATCGCTCCTCGCTCGGTCCGTCCTGAGGGTACAGGAGCGGCATCGGCCGCGACGCCGGGTCACGTGCCGGCAGCCGGGCTTGACCAGACACGCCCGCCCAGTCCGAGCGAGAACCAGCCGTTAGCAACGGACTGGAGAACGCGGACCTCGCGGCGAAGGACCGCCATACGCGGGCAGCCGCTACTCGAAGGTCTGCACGCATCCCAAGCCCTTTGCGGAACCGGGGAACGTGAATGGCCCCGGGAGGCTGCCGCGTGCCCGGTGGGCGCATCGCTGGACTCATCCGGCGCCGCGCGACTCGGGAAGCTCGCGCTCAGGTCGGTGGTGCGCGCCCGGCGACAGCGCTCCGTGACCTTCGACGCTCGCCTTGCGGATCTCCCCGAAGCCCCGCTGTGCCATCTCGAAAGTCGAGAGAACCTCGACGAAGAAGGACGATGCGGCGGCGGTGACCGCTCGGAGCGCCGCTTTGTCGCGTGCGGCGAGGAGGGCCTCGGCAACGACCTCGTGGTGCACCTGCGCGAGGTGCAGCAGGTTCAGCTCGCTGGCCATCACCTTGCGGCCCAGGTCGTGGGCGGCTTGCAGCCGTTGCTCCGTGCCCTCCAGCCGATAGGTCAAGAAGGCGAAGGTGTAGTCGCGTCGGAGACGTTCGAGCTCGGCGTCATGGACCCCGCCGTGGCCCTGCCGACCTGCGCTCACGCGGAGCCCCTGGCCGAGCGCGCGCCCCCGGCCCCGGTCAGCTCGTCGAGGTGCGCGAGGCCCTCCTCCAGCTCCAGCGCGGTGTGCACGTCGTCAAGATGCAAGCCGAGATGAACCATCGCGAAGGCGACATCGGGCTGAATGCCGACGATCACCATGACCGCTCCCTGGAGCCGTGCCATGCGCGCGAGGTTCCGTAGCGTGCGGGATCCGAAGGAGTCCAGAACGTCGAGGGCGCCGACATCGATGATGACGCCGCGCGACCGGAACTTGGTGATTTGCCTGATGAGATCACGCTGGAACTGCCCGAGCTCCTCGTCGTCCAGCGCCGCGTGGATGGACGCGATCAGGTAGGCGCCCTGTCGCAAGATAGAGACGGAGATCTGGTGCGCACGCTCAGTCTGGTTGACGGTCGCCATCGGCCACCCTCCTCACCGCGAAGCCGAGCAGACGCTCGGCCTCTTCGATCCCTCCCTGCAGGTCACCCACCGTGTTCATCTTGCTGAGGTCGACACCGATGTGCACCAGCGTCTGGG
>CAYVGE010000407.1:0-2716 GCA_964450395.1 uncultured Actinomycetota bacterium | reverse complement strand
GTCGAGGGGGTCCACGGCCCGCGTCAGCTGCACGTGCTGTTGCTGCCCTGACCCGCCACCGCGGGCGCCGCGCCGCCGAGCGCGCGTCCCGCCGCCGAGCGCACGCCCCGCCGCCGAGCGCACGGGTTGCGCGCGAGCGCCCCGGCGCCGGCATCGCTCGCGCGCGTTCGGTGCGTTCGACGGCAACTGGTGCTCGACGCCAGGGTGGGTGGCTCACCCCGGGGAGCGCGTACGGTAGGTGGCCCGCGCGCCCGGCTGTGGCGCGCCGTCGCGACGATCCGCATCCCACCCGCCCGAGGCGCACCGCCATGACCGACGAGACCGGCTCCCGCATCGACTCGCTGATGGGCGAGCGCCGGGCCAAGCTGCGGGCGCTGCGCGACCGTGGGCAGGACCCGTACCCGGTGGACGTCGAGGTGGACCACCGCCTCGACGAGGTGCTGGCCCGGTGGCGCGACGGGCTCGAGGCCGGCGAGGGATCGGGGACCGACGTCGCGGTGGCCGGCCGCCTGGTCGCCCGTCGCGGGCACGGCAGGCTCGTGTTCCTCGTCCTGGCCGAGGCCGACGCCGAGCTGCAGGTCATGTGCAACCTGCAGGTGCTCGGCGAGGAGGGCATGGCCGCCGCGGCCGACCTCGACGTCGGCGACTGGGTCGCCGCCGGGGGCGAGGTGGTGCGGTCGCGGCGCGGCGAGCTGTCGGTCATGGCCGACCGGATCCGGCTGATCAGCAAGTCCCTGCGGCCGATGCCCGACAAGTGGCACGGCCTGCGCGACGTCGAGACGCGGTTCCGGCAGCGCTGGGTCGACCTGGCCGTCAACCCCGACGCCCGCCGGGTGTTCACCGTCCGCAGCCGGGCCATCGCCGCGCTGCGCGCCGAGCTGCTCGACCGCGGGTACGTCGAGGTCGAGACCCCCCTGCTGCACACCCAGCCGGGAGGCGCCACGGCGCGCCCGTTCGTCACCCACCACAACGCGCTCGACCTCGACCTGTACCTGCGCATCGCGCCCGAGCTGTTCCTCAAGCGGCTGGTCGCCGGCGGCATGCCGCGGGTGTTCGAGGTCGGGCGGGTGTTCCGCAACGAGGGGTTGTCGACGCGGCACAACCCCGAGTTCACGATGCTCGAGAGCTACGAGGCCTACGCCGACTACCACGACATGATGGAGCTGACGCAGGCGCTGCTGCAGCGCGCGGCGCTCGAGGCGGTCGGCTCGACGACGCTGACCTACGACGGGCGCAAGCTCGAGCTCGGCGGCCGGTGGCCGCGGCGCACCGTGCTGGAGCTGGTCCGGGAGGCCACGGGCGAGCCCGGCCTCGACTACGACGACCCCGTCGACGACGTCCGCGCGCTGGCCGCGGCGCACGGGGTCGAGGCCGATGACGACGCCTGGGGCACCGGCAAGATCATCGAGGAGCTGCGGGACCAGCTGGCCGAGCGGACCATCTGGGAGCCGACGTTCGTCGTCGACTACCCGGTCGAGGTCTCGCCGCTGGCCCGCCGGCACCGCGACGACCCCCGGGTCACCGAGCGCTTCGAGCTCATCATCGCGGGCCGGGAGGCGGCGAACGCCTTCAGCGAGCTGGTCGACCCCGACGACCAGCGCAGCCGGTTCGAGGCACAGGCCCGCGCCCGGGCGGCCGGCGACGCCGAGGCCATGCCGGTCGACGAGGACTACCTGCGCGCGATGGAGTTCGGGATGCCGCCGATGGGGGGGCTGGGCATCGGCGTCGACCGCCTGGTGATGCTGCTGGCCGACGTGCCGACGATCCGCGACGTGATCCTGTTCCCCACGCTGCGTCCGACGGACGGCTGAGCGCCGGCCAGTGCGGCGTCCGCGCCGGGGCCTCGGGAGCCTGCCGACGGGTGCTCACATCGCCACTTCCAGGTGACGCTCGGCGGGGTGTGGGCTAGCGTTGACCTACGGGCGTCAGTGGTGCACCACCGGCCGCACGCCACCCGAAAGCACGGCGGATCAACGCCGACAGGAGTCAGCTCAGTGCCAGCCGCAGCCCGTGGGACGGGGTCGTCAGGCCTCCCGCACCCACGCGCTCGTTCCCGGCCGGTGCTACATTTCCACGAGAGCACCCGGCTAGGGGGCAAGCATGTTTGAACGGTTCACCGACCGGGCTCGGCGGGTGGTCGTCCTCGCGCAGGAAGAGGCGAGGATGCTCAACCACAACTACATCGGTACCGAGCACATCCTGCTGGGGCTCATCCACGAGGGCGAGGGCGTCGCCGCCAAGGCGCTCGAGTCGCTGGGCATCTCGCTCGAGGGCGTCCGCGACCAGGTCGAGGAGATCATCGGCCAGGGCCAGACGGCGCCGGCCGGCCACATCCCCTTCACCCCGCGCGCCAAGAAGGTGCTCGAGCTCTCGCTGCGCGAAGCGCTGCAGCTCGGCCACAACTACATCGGCACCGAGCACATCCTGCTGGGGCTGATCCGCGAGGGCGAGGGCGTGGCCGCCCAGGTGCTGCAGAAGCTCGGCGCCGACCTCAACCGCGTGCGCACCCAGGTCATCCAGCTGCTGAGTGGCTACGCCGGCGGCGAGCAGGGCCAGTCGGGCGGCGGCAAGCAGGCCGCGGGCGTCTCCGGCGGCAGCGGCGAGGAGGGCAAGGGCTCTCCGGTGCTCGACCAGTTCGGCCGCAACCTCACCCAGCTCGCCCGCGACGGCCAGCTCGACCCCGTGATCGGGCGCAGCCGCGAGATCGAGCGGGTCA
>CAYVGE010000406.1:0-2738 GCA_964450395.1 uncultured Actinomycetota bacterium | reverse complement strand
GCTCGCTGACGTTGAAGCACCGCTGGCAGAACTGCACCTTCTGCTTGACCGCCCGGATCGCGTTGGCCAGTCGCTCCGCGTCCTCGATGTCGACCTGCAGCAGGTGGAACGCGAGCCGCTGGGCGCTCTTGGGCCCCACGCCAGGCAGGCGGCCGAGCTCCTCGATCAGGTCCTGGATCGGGCCCTCGTAGACGCTCACCTCAGCGGGGCACGCCGGCGCCGCGGACCGGGCACCCTGGGGTCGGGTGGAGGGAGCTGGTCGGCACGGCGCTCAGATCAGGCCCGGCGGCAGCCCCAGGCCGCCCGCGAGGCCGCCGAGCTTCTCCTGCTCGAGCTCGCGCGCCCGGCGCAGGCCGTCGTTGACGGCGGCGACCACGAGGTCCTGCAGCATCTCGACGTCGTCGGGGTCGACCGCCTCGGGATCGATCTGGATGCTGAGCAGGTCGCCCGCACCGGAGACGTTGGCGCTGACCGTGCCCCCGCCCGCGCTGCCCGTCACCTCGAGCTGGGCGATCTCCTCCTGAGCCTTGGCGAGCTTGCGCTGCAGGGCCTGGGCCTGCTGGAGCATCTGGTTCATGGTCGTGCCTACCGCTCGGCTACGGGGTGCGCACGGCCGTCGAGCCCGACGGCCGCGGCGTGAGGTGGGCCACAGCCTACCCCGGTCCACCCTCGGCAGTGGAGTGGTCGACCACCGTCGCGCCGAGGTTGCGGCGCAGCATCTCGATCGCCTGGGTCCGCAGCTCGTCCTCGCTGGGCAGCTCGCCGGCGGCCTCCATCGCCTCGCGCTCGGCGACGGCCGACGCTTCGTCGTCGTGCGCCGACGGCGCGTCGGGGGCGCCGTCGTCGGCGACGATGCAGTGCAGCCGCGCACGCAGCCCCAGCACGTCGTGGATCGCGCCGCCGATGATCCGCCGACCTTCGTCGCCGCCGCACTGCTCCGCGTGGAAGCGGTGCCCGGCCCGGAACTCCAGCGTGACCGACTGCTCGTCGAGCGCGACCGGCCGGCTCATCGACACCAGCGCGTGCCAGCGGATCTTCTGCTGCTTGACCCGGTCGAGCACGGCGGGCCACGACTGCTTGAGCATCGCCAGGTCGACCGCGTCGTCACCGGCACCCGACGACACGGGGGCGGGCGCCGGCCGCGGCTCCTGCGCCGGCGTCGGCGCCTCGCGTGACGGTGCCGCAGCCGTCGCGGGGGCGGGCCGCTCGGGGCGGCGCATCGCCCGTGGTGCCGGATCTCCTGCGTGCGCGGCGGGGGTGGGGGACGGCGACGGAGCGCGCGCGGTGGTCGACGACGGCTGCGGGGGCCCGGCTGCCTCGGGCCGCCCCGCCGACACCTCCACGGCCACCGCGTCGTCGCGGGCGGAGGGCCGCGCCGCGGGGCGGGGGGTGGGGGCATCGTCCACGCCGCTGCGGCGCTCCAGGCGGTCCAGCCGGGCACCGAGCGCGGCGGCGTCGCCGGACGCCTCCGGCAACGCGGCCTTGGCCAGCGCCAGCTCCAGCGGCAGGCGGGTGTTGCCCCTGCGCATCTGCGCCTGGCACTCGGCCAGCAGGTCGACCGCGCGCAGCAGCTCGATCTGGCCGAGCCGGCCGGCCTGCTCGCGCAGCCCGACCAGGCGCTCGGGGGTGCCCGGCACGAGGTCGGCGTCGGGGGCGGTCTGGATCAGGAACAGCGCCCGCAGGTGCTCGGTGGCGTCACGGGCGAACTGCCGCAGGTCATGGCCCGCGTCGGCCAGGCGCTGGACGAGGCGGCACAGCGCCGCCACGTCGCCGCCGGCGATGCTGGTGGCCATGTCGGCCAGCAGGTCGTCGTCGGTCGCGCCGAGCACCTCGGTGACGCCTTCGACGGTGACCTTCGGGCCGGTGAACGACACCACCTGCTCGAGGACCGACAGGGTGTCGCGCACGCTGCCGTCGCCGGCGCGGGTGATCAGCGCGATGCTGCCGGTGTCGAAGGTCAGCCCCTCCTGATCGCCGATGTCGGCGACGTGACGGCCGAGCAGGTCCGCCGACAACCCGCGGAAGTCGAAGCGCTGGGTGCGCGACAGGATCGTCGCGAGCACCTTGTGGGGCTCGGTCGTAGCGAACACGAACAGCACGTGGTCCGGCGGTTCCTCGACCGTCTTGAGGAAGGCGTTCCAGCCGGCGGTCGACAGCATGTGGCACTCGTCGACGATGTAGACCTTCATGCGCGCCGCCGCCGGGGCGAACGCCACCCGGTCGCGCAGGTCGCGGACGTCGTCGACCCCGCCGTGGCTTGCGGCGTCGATCTCGATCACGTCGACGTTCGAGCCCTCGGTGATCGAGGTGCACTGGTCGCAGGCGTTGCATGGCGTGGGCGTCGGACCCTGCTCGCAGTTGACCGCCTTGGCCAGGATGCGCGCCGTCGATGTCTTGCCCGTCCCACGCGGCCCCGTGAACAGGTACGCGTGGTGGAGGCGATCCTCGGTGATGGCCTGCGAGAGCGTGCCGGTGACGTGCGGCTGCCCGACGATCTCGGCGAAGGTCTGCGGCCGGTACCTGCGGTAGAGCGAGACGTGGGCCATGGCACCTCGTCGTGGTCGTCGTCCGGCGGCGCCGGTCCGCCGCACGTCGTGGAGCCGGGCTCCGCGAGGGCGCCGAACGGCTGGGGTCGTGCCGAGGGAAGCGCCGGGGGCGCGACCGGGCGGGCGCCCCCGGGCGGCGGACCCGCCCCACCCCGCACCAGGCGCGTATTGGGGCGGCCATACCGCCCCGAA
>CAYVGE010000405.1:0-2810 GCA_964450395.1 uncultured Actinomycetota bacterium | reverse complement strand
CGAAGGTCGTCTCGAGCACGCCGGCCCGTGCCGCGCCGATCCCCCGCGCGTACGCCAGCGTCAGCTCGTGGGCGCGGCCGCTGGCGTCCTGGTGGACCGCCATCAGCGCCGGCACCCCGGTCCCCTCGGTGTAGGTCCGCCGGACCAGGTGGCCCGGGCCCTTCGGGGCGACCATGCACACGTCCACGTTCGCGGGTGGGACGATCTGCCCGTAGTGGATGTTGAAGCCGTGGGCGAAGAACAGCGCGTTGCCGTCGGCCAGGCCGGGCTCGACCTCGGTGCGGTAGACCTCGGGCTGCACCGTGTCAGGCATCAGCATCATCACGACGTCGGCGCGCTTGACGGCATCGGCGACGCTGGTGACCTCCAGGCCGGCGTCCCGCGCCCGCTGCGCGCTCGACGAGCCGGCGTGCAGCCCGACGACCACGTCGACGCCGGACTCGGCCAGGTTGCGGGCGTGGGCGTGGCCCTGCGAACCGAAGCCGAGCACCGCCACGGTGCGGTCGTCGAGCAGCTGCGACGCCGCGGCGTCCTCGTAGTGGATCTGGACCATTGCGTGACTCTTTCGTTCGTCCGTTCGGGGGGATGCGCTACGCGGAGCGCTGCAGCCGCAGGGTGCGGCCCTCGGTGATGCTGCGTGAGCCACGGCCCAGCGCGATCATGCCCGACCGAACCAGCTCGCGGATGCCGTAGGGCTCCAGCAGTCGGACGAGCGCCTCGAGCTTGTCGGCCGAGCCGGTGACCTCGACGGTGACCGACTCGACGTCGACGTCGACGACCTTGGCGCGGAACACGCCGGCGATCTCGATGATCTCGCTGCGGGTCGTGCCGGTGGCGGCGACCTTGATCAGCTGCAGCTCGCGCTGGACGGCGTCGGCCGGCGGCAGCTCGACGATCTTGAGCACGTGGATCAGCTTGTTCAGCTGCTTGGTCACCTGCTCGAGCGGCGAGTGCTCCGCGTCGACCACGATGGTCATCCTCGAGACCTGCGGCGACTCGGTGGTGCCGACCGACAGCGACTCGATGTTGAACCCGCGCCGGCTGAACAGCCCGGCGACGCGCGCCAGCACGCCCGGCTTGTTCTCGACCAGCACGCTCAGCGTGTGCATGCTCATGGGGACTCCCTGGTGGCTCGGAGGTCGACTGGGCTAGGACGGCGGGACCATGGGCAGGCCGGCGCCACCGGGCTCGCCGGCACCGCCCTTCGGCGTGTCGAGCCGCTGCCGCCACTGCTCCATCGATTCGATGATGTCGTCGTTGCTGGCACCGGCCGGGATGAAGGGGAACACCTTCTCCTCCGGGTCGACGCGGAAGTCGACGAGCACCGGGGCGTCACCGACGCCGAGCGCCTTGTCCAGCGTCTGGTCGACGTCCTCCGCCCGGTCACAGCGGTAGCCGACGCAGCCCATGGCGTCGGCGAGCTTGACCAGGTCGGGCACGTCGACGCCCAGGTCGACCTGCGAGTAGCGACGCTCGTAGAACAGCTCCTGCCACTGGCGCACCATGCCGAGCACGCCGTTGTTGATGACGCAGAACACCACCGGCACGCCTTCGGTGCTCGCCGTCGCCAGCTCCTGCAACGTCATCTGGAAGCTGCCGTCGCCGTCGACCGCGACCACGGGCACGTCAGGGCGGCCGATCTTGGCGCCGATCGCAGCGGGCACGCAGAAGCCCATGGTCCCCAGGCCGCCGGAGTTGATCCAGGTCCGCGGCCTGCGGTAGCTGATCAGCTGGCTGGCCCACATCTGGTGCTGGCCGACACCGCTGACCACGATGCCGTTGGCGTCCAGCTTGCGACCGAGCGCCGAGATGACGGTCTGGGGCTTCAGCGGGCCGTCGGCCTGCTGGTCCCAGCGCAGCGGGTGCTCGCGCTGCCACGCGCCCACCTGCGTCCGCCACGCCGAGATGTCGGTCGCCTCGACGCCGTCGGCCAGCAGCCGCTCGAGCGCATCGGTGATCTGCTGGGTGACCACCGCACCGTCGCCCACGATCGGGATCTCGGGCTCGCGGTTCTTGCCGATCTCCGCCGGGTCGATGTCGACGTGGATCACCACCGCGTGCGGGGCGAAGCTGGTCAGGTCGCCGGTCACCCGGTCGTCGAAGCGCGTGCCCAGCGCGATCATCAGATCGGTCTGCTGCAGCGCGGTGATCGCGGTCCAGTGGCCGTGCATCCCGGGCATGCCCAGGTGCAGGTCGTGGTCGTCCGGGAACACCCCACGCCCCATGAGCGTGGTGACCACCGGGATGCCGAGCAGCTCCGCAAGGCGTCGCAGCTGCTCGTCGGCGCCAGCCTTGATCAGGCCGCCGCCGGCGTAGATCACCGGACGCTCGGCGCGCAGGATCGCGCGCGCGGCCTCACGGACCATCTTGCTGTGGCCCCGGACGGTGGGCCGGTAGCCCGGCAGGTTGAGCTGCTCGGGGTAGCGGTAGTCGAAGCTGGTGCTCAGCACGTCCTTGGGCAAGTCGATCAGCACGGGCCCGGGACGACCGGTGGAGGCGATGTGGAACGCCTCCTTGATCGCCCCCGCGATGCGCTCCGGGTCGCGCACCAGCTCGTTGTGCTTGGTGACCGGCATCGTGATGCCCGTGATGTCGGCCTCCTGGAAGGCGTCCCCACCGACAGCGGCGCGCGCCACCTGGCCCGTGATGGCGACCACGGGGACCGAGTCCATGTGGGCATCGGCCAGCGGCGTGACCAGGTTGGTGCCTCCGGGGCCGGAGGTGGCGATCACCACACCGGTCCGGCCCGTGGCGTGGGCGTAGCCCTCCGCCATGTGGCCCGCGCCCTGCTCGTGGCGCGCCAGGACGTG
>CAYVGE010000404.1:0-2813 GCA_964450395.1 uncultured Actinomycetota bacterium | reverse complement strand
GCTTGGGCAGAACGTTGCTCGGCAGTGCGCGTTGGGTGCCGGGCTGCCCGCTAGCGTGGGTGCGGTCACGATCAACAAGGTGTGTGGGGCCGGTCTGAAGACGGTCGCGCTCGCCGGACAGGCCATCCGTGCCGGTGACGGCGGCGTGTTCGTCGCTGGTGGGGTCGAGAGCATGAGCCGCGCGCCGCACCTGGTCGACGGCCGTCTTGGCCAGTTGCGGTTCGGCAGCGCGCCGTTGCGCGACGCGGTGGTGGTCGACGGCCTGTGGTGCGCGTTCGAAGGCTGGGCGATGGGCGAGGCCGCGGAGTTCATCGCCGACGAGTTCGATGTGTCCCGCGACGCCATGGACGCCTACGCCCTGGCCAGCCATCGCAAGGCGGTCGCCGCCATCGATGACGGCCGGTTCGGCGCGGAGATCGCTGCGGTGGCCGTGAGCAACGGCGCGCACGCCCGCGCGATGGTGGCGGTGGACGAGGCGCCGCGGCGGGACACGTCGTTGGAGGCGCTGGCGCGGCTGTCGCCGGCGTTCGTGCCGGGCGGTCGGGTCACGGCGGGCAATGCGCCCGGCCTGAACGACGCCGCCGCGGCGGTCGTGGTGGCCGGCGCGCGCACCGCCGAAGCGATGGGCGTCGCTCCGATGGCACGCGTCGTCGGCGCGGCGCAGGTGGCGCTGGAACCCAAACGCATCTTCGCCGCGCCCGCGCTGGTGATCCCCCGGCTGCTCGACAAGGTCGGGTGGTCACTGGACACCGTGGACCTCATCGAGTTGAACGAGGCCTTCGCCGCGCAGATCCTGGCGAACGGCGCGGCGCTTGCCGATGCCGGGTGGGATTGGGAGAAGGTCAACGTCAACGGCGGCGCGATCGCGCTCGGCCACCCGCTGGGCGCGACCGGCGCCCGCCTGCTCACGACACTGCTGTACGGCCTCAGGCACCGCGATCTTCGCCGTGGTGTCGCCGCACTGTGTCTCGGGGGCGGCGAGGCCATCGGGATAGCCGTGGAGGTGATGTGAATGGTGCACGTGCCACTGCTGATCGTCGGCGCCGGACCGTTCGGCCTGTCGCTGGCCGCCTACGCCCGCCAGCACGACATCGACTACCTGATGGTCGGCCGCCCGATGCACTTCTGGCAGGCCAACATGCCACGCGGGATGCTGTTGCGGTCCGCGTGCGACTGGCACCTCGACCCCGGCGACGTCGACACCATCGAGGCCTACCTGGCGACCACAGGACGCACCCCCACCGACGTCGAGCCGCTCACACTCGACTTCTACCTCGGCTACGCCCGCTGGTTCCAGGAACGTCAGCGGTGCAGGATCCGGCCGGATCTGATCACCCGCCTCGACAGGGTGGACGGCCGGTTCATCGCGACTGTCGCGGACGGCGAGCCGATCACGGCCGACAACGTCGTCCTCGCGCTCGGGTTCCACGCGTTCGCACACATCCCCGCCGACACCGCGGCGCTGCTGCCGCCCGGCCGCTACGGCCACACCTGCGACATCATCGACCTGCCCGCGTTCCGCGACCGGCGCTGCCTCATCGTCGGGGGCCGCCAAAGCGCGTTCGAGTGGGCCGCGCTGCTCCACGAGGCGGGCGCCGCGTCGGTCGACGTCTGCTACCGCCACGACACCCCGCAGTTCACGCAGTCGGACTGGTCCTGGTTCAACCGGCAGGTCGACCAGATGGTCGACAACCCCGGCTGGTTCCGCAGCCTCAGCGACGACGACAAGGCCGCGGTCAACGCGCGGTTCTGGACCGAAGGACGGCTCAAGCTCGAACCGTGGCTGGCCGACCGGATCAGCCACGACAACGTCCGCCTGTGGCCCCACAGCCAGATCACCGCGTGCGACCAGGACCGCGACGGCGCACTGCAGATCACCCTCAGCAACGACGAGACGATCACCGTCGACCATGTCATCTTCGCCACCGGCTACAAGGTCGACATGAGCCGCGTCCCCCTACTGGCCGCCGGGAACCTGCTGCCCCGTCTGGCGCTGGACAACGGGTACCCACGCCTCGACGAGCACTTCCAGACCACCATCCCGGGCCTGTTCGTCACCAGCATGCCCGCGGTCCAGGACTTCGGGCTGTTCTTCGCGTTCACCATCTCGGTGCGCACATCCGCCCGGCTCATCGGCCCAGCCGTCCAACAACGGATCGCCACCAAAGCCTCGCTCGACGACCCGCTCACAGACGTCGACCACACGCCCTCGACGGCGCACCACACCCACCCGTAGCCGGGATGACGCGGGATGCGTTGGGGTCGGAGTAGCGACCGGCTGTCCTGCCTGCTTCGACGCTTGTCCGGTGTTCTTCGAGGGACGTGGCGCTGGGGTACGCGCCGCCGACACGTGACGTCAAGTCGGGAAGCGGCCGGCGCGAACGGAGCAGTCAGCTGTGCCACACTGCACGACGATGGCGACGCCGCAGAGCCCGTCGACCGTCCCGAGGCGCCGTTGCCGCCCAGCGTGCGGATGCTCGTGACGTGGACCATGCGTCGGCTGACGGACCTGGGCGCCCCGGCAGCGCCACTGGTTGCTGCCTTGCGCACGGTCGGACGCTCCCTGCCCGCACGGCCGCACCGACGCGTGACGCCGGTGCCCGGACTGCGCCACCTGCCGACGGCGCTCGCCGGTGTCGATCCCACCGACCCGCTCGCGGCGGCGCTACGCGACACCGTGGACCTGGCGGCCTGGGACAGCTACTACGCCCCGTCCGACGCGTGGGCGGCGCCGTTCGTCGACGGCTTCGCCAACGGCGGCCTGATCGGTCCGGACGGGCCGTGGGTCAGCAACACGGTGCAGCTCTCCACAG
>CAYVGE010000403.1:0-2819 GCA_964450395.1 uncultured Actinomycetota bacterium | reverse complement strand
GTCCTACAAGCGTTCGATCGGTCAGCCCTACATCTACCCGCGCAACGACCTGGGCTACGCGGAGAACTTCCTCTCCATGATGTTCGCCGTGCCCGCCGAGCCCTTCGTGTGCGACCAAGATGTCGCAGACGCGTTGGAGATGCTGCTCGTCCTGCACGCCGACCACGAGCAGAACTGCTCGGCGTCGACCGTCCGCATGGTGGGGTCGAGCCACCTCAACCTGTTCGGCTCGATCTCCGCCGGCATCACCGCCCTGTGGGGTCCGCGCCACGGCGGTGCCAACCAGGACGTCGTCCAGACACTGCTGCAGATCGCGGCGGCCGACGATGACGTCGACGTCTTCGTCGCCCGGGCCAAGGATTCCGAGGACCCGTTCCGCCTGCCCGGCTTCGGCCACCGCGTGTACAAGAACTACGATCCGCGGGCCCGGATCATCAAGGACACGGCCGACAGGGTCGTCACCAAGCTCGTCGGCGACGACCCGCTGTTCGACGTGGCCCGCCGCCTCGAGGAGGTCGCGCTCAACGACGACTTCTTCGTCGAGCGCAAGCTGTACCCCAACGTCGACTTCTACTCCGGGCTGATCTACCGGGCGATGGGCATCCCGCTGCCGATGTTCCCGGTCATCTTCGCGCTCGGGCGGCTGCCGGGATGGATCGCGCAGTGGAAGGAGATGACCGAGGACCCCCACACGCGCATCAACCGGCCCCGCCAGATCTACATCGGCAAGGGCGAGCGCACGTTCGTCCCGGTCGACGAGCGCTGATCCCGGGCGCGCCGGTGCGCGCCTGCGGGCAGCCTGCCCCCACGTGGGCGGACCCGGCCGTCAGTCCAGCACGGCCCGCAGCGCCGACATGGTGACCGACATGCGCGCCATGTCGGCCGCGTCATCGCTGGAGATCGCGGCCAGCAGGCTCCACACCCGCTCGACCTGCAGCGTCCGGTCGTCGAGCAGCTGCTGGACGGCGTCGCCGCCGTCGAGCTCGGACGCGGCATCGATCGCCTGCCGCGCCAGCAGCCTGCGCACACCGTGCAGCTCGTCGAGCAGCGTCTTCTGTTCCCACTGCTCCCAGCGGCCCTCCGGCGCGAGGCGCTCGATGGTCTCCTGCACCTGGTCGAGCGGCAGCTCGCGGCCGACCTCGGCGAACGCGGCGGCGACCTGCTCGACGGGGCGCCCGCGCTCGTCGGCGACGTCGGCGATGTCGGGCACGTAGGCGAGGTCGGGGCGGGTGACGACCCGGCGCGCGAGGTCCTCGTCGACGCCGGCCTCGACAGCCTGCTCGATCAGCTCCTTGCGATGGGACGCGACACCCGCGGGTGGGTCGCTGGGCCACACGTCCTCGAGCTGCACGAACGCCGGCCGGTCCCGCTCGATGCGGGCCTGCAGATCGTCGGGCAGGCGACGGGCCGCCGCGCGACGGGTGCAGGTCTCCACCAGGTCGGTCACCTGCTGGCGCAGGTCCCGCAGCAGGCCGGGCTCGACCTCGCCCCCGTAGGCGTCGATGGCCTGCCAGTCGGCCTCCGCCCCGGAGACCTGCCGGGCGATCCAGTACGCGCCGGCGACCTGGTCGGGTCCGCACCCCAGCTGGTGGACGGTCCGGCTGACGAAGGTGACACCCAGGTGGTTGACCAGGTCGTTGGCCAACATCGTGGCCACCAGCTCGTCGCGCAGGCGGTGTGAGCGCACCAGCGGGCCGAAGCGGTCGACGATCGGCTCCGGGAAGTAGCTCTCCACCAGCTGGCGCAGCGCCCGTTGCGCCGGGAGATCGCTCGCGGCGAGGCGCGCCGCCAGGTCCGACTTGGCGTAGCCGACCAGCAGCCCGAGCTCGGGGCGGGTCAGGCCGCCGCCGGCCTGCTGGCGGTGCGCGACCTCGTCGGCGTCGGGCAGCGCCTCCACCGAGCGGTCCAACCGGCCGGCACCCTCGAGGTCGACCATCAGCTGCTCGTAGCTGTCGAGCTCCGCGGCGCTCGACACCGACTCGGCGCTGAGCAGCCGGGTCTGGGCGGCGACGGCGTCGAGGACCCGCTCGCCCACGTCGTCGGTGACGGCCGCGAGGACCTCGTCGCGCTCGTCGTGGTCGAGCTGGTCCGCGGCGATCGCCTGCCCCAGGAGGATCTTGAGGTTGACCTCGCGGTCCGACGTGTCGACGCCCGCCGCGTTGTCGATGGCGTCGAGGTTGATGCGCCCCCCGCGCCGCGCGTACTGCATGCGCCCGCGCTGGGTCACCGCCAGGTTGCCGCCCTCGCCGACGACCCGGGCACCGACCTCGTCACCGTTGATGCGGATCACATCGTTGGCCCGGTCGCCGACGTCCGCATTCCGCTCGGACGACGCCTTGACGAACGTGCCGATGCCACCGGCGAAGAGCAGGTCGACGGGGGTGCGCAGCAGGGCCCGGATCAGCTCGGGCGGGGTGAGGCCCTCCTCCTCGGTGCGCAGCAGGGCGCGCAACTGCTCGTTCAGCTCGATGCGCTTGGACGCGCGCGACCAGACCCCACCGCCCGCGCTGAGGACATCGCGGTCGTAGTCCTGCCACGTGGCGCCCGGCAGGTCGTACAGGCGCTGGCGCTCCGCGAACGACGCCTCCGGGTCGGGATCGGGGTCGATCATGATGTCGCGGTGGTCGAAGGCCGCGACCAGCTTGAGCGCGCGGCTGAGGAGCATGCCGTTGCCGAACACGTCCCCGGACATGTCGCCGACGCCGGCCACGGTGACCGGATCGACCTGCAGGTCGATGCCCAGCTCGGCGAAGTGGCGCGTGATGACCGTCCACGCGCCCCGGGCCGTGATCCCGAGCCGCTTGTGGTCGTAGCCGGAG
>CAYVGE010000402.1:227-2827 GCA_964450395.1 uncultured Actinomycetota bacterium | reverse complement strand
CGCACCGACCGCGTCCGCAGGCTCGTGGTGTATGAGCCGCCGCTGGGCTTCCTGGCGACGCCTGCCGATGTCGTCGACCGGCTCGAGGCGCTGCTCGACGCCGGTGAGCGCGATGCACTGCTGGCCTACTTCATGCGCGAGGTGGCCGGCCTCTCCCCCGAACAGGTCGAGATGCTGCGCTCCCTGCCAGCGTGGGAGAAGCGACTCGCCGCGGCGCCAACGATCCCCCGGGAGGAACGCGCGAACAGGGAGTACGTCTTCGAACCTGAGCGCTTTGGAGGTCTGCGGATCCCGACGTTGTTTCTCGGAGGCGGCGACAGCCCGGACTGGAGCAGGACGGCCGGCGCGTCGCTTCGGGCGGCCCTGCCGAACTGTCGGGTCGTGGTGATGCCAGGGCAGGGACACGCGGCGATGGACACGGGCACCGACCTGTTCACAGCCGAGGTGCTGCGCTTCCTGAACGCGACCCGGGGAGGCTGATCATGGGCGAGCACGTCTGGGCGGGCGACGTCGACGTTTGGACCGAGCAGGTGGGACAGGGATCCGACGTCTTGCTCATCGGCGGTCTCGGCGACGCCGTGGAGTCGTGGCAGTTCCAGCTCGAGGGCCTCGCGGACCGCTACCGGCTGACCGCGTTCGACAACCGCGGTGCGGGGCGGACGGCGATGCCCGAAGGCGAGCTCTCCGCGGGCGCGATGGCCGACGACGCCGCGGAGCTCCTGCGATCCCTCGGGATCCCGAGCGCGCACGTCGGCGGGTTCTCGATGGGAAGCGCCATCGCGCAGGAGCTGGCCCTGCGGCATCCAGAGCTCGTCCGCAGCCTCGTGCTCGTCAGCACGTACGCTCGCGCGGACGCTCTCATCCGCTCGCAGCTGCGCTTCTGGCGTTGGCTGCCAGCGGCGGCGCCCAGCGAACGCGCCTTCTACGAAGGGTTCTTCACGTGGGTCTACACGCCCCGCGCGCACGAGGACGGATCGGTGGACCAGATCATCGAGGACGCCCTCGCCTTCCCTCACCAGCAGTCCGTCGAGGCGTTCCAGGCGCAGGTGAACGTCTGTCTCACCCACGACACGGTCGACCGCCTGTCGAGGGTCGCGGTGCCGACGCTGGTCCTGGCCGGCGGGCGCGACTTGATCCTGCCGCCCCGCTGCGGACACGCCGTCGCCGACGCGATCCCCGACGCGCAGTTCGAGACGCTGCGAGACGAGGCGCACCAGCCGTTCCAGGAGGTCCCCGACCAGTTCAACGCGCGCGTCGACGCCTTCTGGCGACAGGTCGAGGCTCGGAGCTGAGGCGCTGTTCAGGGGCTGAGTCGGTACAGGCGGAAGAACCCGGCGTCAACGTCGACGATCTCGGTGCTGGTGAACCCAGCTTCGTCAGCCAGCGCGCGTACCGTGTCCTCGCGGATGACCGTGCCGATCGCTGCCGAGGGCTGCTCCGCCATCGACGCGGGCAGGCAGTGGCTGACGCTCCAGCCGTACATCATCCGCTCGAGGTCCGAGCCGGGGGCCACGAAGTGCGCAGCGACGTTCTCATCGGCAACCAGCGCCGCGCCATCCGGGCGCAGCGCCTCGCGGCAGGCGGCAAGGACCTCGACCGGGCGGGCGAGGTCGTGCAGGGTCTCCAGCAGCAACACCACGTCGAACAGCCCATCGCGGGCCACCGCCGTCGCGTCGGCGCGCTCGAAGCGGACGCGCACCCCGGCACTGTCGGCATTGGCGCGCGCATCGGTGATCGACGAGGCGTCCAGGTCGTAGCCGATGACCTCGACGTCCGGGTAGGCCTGCGCCAACGCGATCGTCGACCAGCCGAGGCCGCAGCCGACGTCGGCGACGCGCGCGCCTCCTTCCGACAGGCGTTCGTGCACGTCGGACACCGCCGGGATCCACGACTCGATCAGATCGGCCCGAAACGCCGGCCGGTTGATGCCACCCTGCCCATGACGGAACGAGCGACCATACCGTGCGTACGGCACACCGGCGCCACTGCGGTAGGCCGCCACGACCTCATCGAGCGCTCCGGCGATGCCGACGACCATGTCGGCAAAGGGCGCGACGTGGGCGCTGTCGTCGGGATCGACGAGCACACCAACATGCTCGGGCGGAAGCCGGTAGCTGCGGTCGTCGCTCGGAAGATCAGCGTCGTCGACGGTCACCATGCCGGCCACCGCCTGCTGCTCCAGCCACTCCCGCGCGTAGCGCTGGTCGATTCCTGCGGCCGCCGCCAGTTCGCCTGGCCGCCGCGGACCGTCCTCGGACAGGAACCGATACAGCCCCAAGCGGGTCCCCAGGTACACCCCAAACAGCTCGAGCGTACCGACCGTCGCCTCGAACAGGCGTTCATCCAGAGACGTCATCAGAGCACTCCATTCAACGCGGCGGACAGCGACCTCGGCAACCGTCGACCCGATCAAGCGTGACGGGCGTGACTTCGACGCTGCCGAGCACCGCAGCGACTCGCCGCCCGGCACTCCCGCGCCCAAGGAACCGCCGTCAACCGACACCGACGACGTATGCCACCAGCTCACGCACGCATCCAACCTCGGATCCCACGACTTGCCAAGACCCCAGCTGGGAGCTTGCGCCCGTCCTGTCCCCGAG
>CAYVGE010000402.1:0-217 GCA_964450395.1 uncultured Actinomycetota bacterium | reverse complement strand
CGCCACACCGAACTTGAAGGAGTCAGGTACTCGACTCGTCGCGGATGTCCCCGAGCTCCGCTCGCCAGCCGTCGCCGACGTCGTCGGAGCCGATGACACACCACTGCTCGATCCGATTCTCGGCTTCGTCCGGCGAGAAGCTCTGGACGGCGTCCAACAGCGCACGATGCCGGGTGTCCTCGTCCGCAACGTAGGGGGACAAGTCCAGGTGGAACTC
>CAYVGE010000401.1:0-2829 GCA_964450395.1 uncultured Actinomycetota bacterium | reverse complement strand
GAGTAGGCGACCAGCCGTTTGATGTCGGGTTGGACCATCGCGACGAGTGCGCCGTACAGCACCCCGACGACGGCCAGCGCGATGATCGTGGGCGCCAGCGTCTGGGTGGCCTCGGGGAAGTACGGCAGCGAGAAGCGGATGATCCCGTAGCCGCCGATCTTCAGCAGGATCGCCGCCAGGTCGACCGAGCCGATCGTCGGGGCCTCGGTGTGCGCGTCCGGCAGCCAGGTGTGGAACGGGAACAGCGGGACCTTGATGGCGAACGCGATGAAGAACGCCAGGAACAGCCAGACCTGCTCGGTCTCGGTCAGCGGCAGGCCGCGCAGGGCGTTGTAGTCGAACGTGGTCGCGCCGCCCTTGAAGTACAGGTACAGGATCCCGACCAGCATCAGCAGGCCGCCGATCAGCGTGTACAGGAAGAACTTGACGGCGGCGTAGCGCCGGTTCTCGCCGCCCCACACGCCGATCAGGGCGTACATCGGGACCAGCATGGCCTCGAAGAACACGTAGAACAGGATGAGGTCCAGTGCGGTGAAGACGCCGATGACGGCGGTCTCGAGCGCGAGCACGGCCAGATAGAAGCCCTTGGTGCGCTCGCTGACCTGGCCCCACGTGGCCATCACGGCCAGCGGGATGATGAAGGTCGACAGCATGACCAGCGGCCAGGTGATGCCGTCGACGCCGACCTGGTAGTTCACGCCCCAGGCCGGGATCCACGGGACGTTCTCGACCAGCTGGAAGCCGGGCTCACCGACCTCGAAGGCGGGGATCAGTGCCAGCGAGATCACGAAGACGAGCAGGGTCGCCCCCATCGTGACGCTGCGGATCAGGTTGGCCCGGTCCGACGGGATCATGGCGACGACCAGCGCGGCGAGCGCGGGCAGCCAGATCAGGATCGACAACAGGGGCAGGTCAGCCAAAGCCAACTCCAACGACGAATCTGCAGCGTCCGTCAGCACGATATCGTCCCGGGCTGTCGACCGCGAAGCGTCCACGACCGTGGTCGACGGTCGTCTGGTCGCCATGCGGGGGTGCGCGCGGTGGGCGGTTCCGCCGGACGCAGTGGTTCGCGGAGCCTGGGTTCCACGAAGTACGCGGTGGGCCGGTTCCGCCGGACGCACAATTGGGGCGTGCACGACGTGGTGATCGCCGGCGCCGGGCCGGCCGGGGCGGCGGCCGCGCTGGCGGCCCGTGCGGCACGTCCCGACGCCTCGGTCCTGCTGGTGGACCGCGCGGCGTTCCCGCGCGACAAGGCGTGCGGCGACGCCATCAGCGCCCACGCCGTCGCAATCCTCGACGGCCTCGGTGCGACGTCGGCGGTCGCCGGGTACGCACCCGCCCGCTGGTTCGAGCTGGCGACGGGGGAGGGCACCACCGTGCGCGCCGCCCTGCCGCCCGGCACCTTCACCGTGCCCCGCACGGTGTTCGACGACCGGCTGGTCCGGGCCGCGCAGGCGGCCGGCGCGACCCTCCACCGCCACCAGGTGCGTCGGGTGGAGCTGCGGAGCGACGGGGTGGCCCTCGACCGTGAGCTCGCGGGCCGCGTCCTGATCGCCGCCGACGGCGCCAACTCCCGGGTCCGCCGGCAGCTGGGCGCACCGCGCAACCCCGACCGGGCGCTCGCGGTGGCCATGCGCGGCTATGCGCCGGTGCCGGGCGGCGCCGGCCAGCGCATCGTGCTCGACGAGGCCCGCTGGCCAGCCTACGGCTGGGCGTTCGTGGTGGGTGACGGCACCGCCAACGTCGGCTGGGGGACGCTGCGCACCGGAGGCGAGGTGTCGGCGGCGCAGCTCCGGGCGCGCACGTCGGCCATGGCACCCGACCTGGCGGTCCGGGGGTTGCGGACGCACCACCTGCCGCTGACCACGCACCGCCCCCCGCCGGCCATCGGGCGGGTGCTGCTCGTCGGTGACGCCGCCTCGCTGATCAACCCGCTGTCCGGGGAGGGCATCTTCTACGCGCTGCTCTCGGGTGCGCTCGCCGGTCGGGCGGCGGCCACCGCGACCGATCCGGGGCGCACCTACGCCGCGGCGCTGGCCGCGGGGGGACGGCGGCCCCAGCGCCCCCCCCGGGGTGGGGCGGGGGCGGGGGGGTTGCCCGGGGGGCGTCCCCCCCGCCGCCAACGCCCGCGGTCGCGCCCTGCATCAGCTCGTCGGCAGGGTCCAGGTGTCCGGCGGCTTGACCTGGTCGAACAGCCAGATGTCGAAGAACTCGTCCAGGTCCTGCCCGGAGACCTCCTCATAGATGGCCTGGAAGTCCTCCGAGGTGCCGGCCGAGTCCGCGTGGCGTGTCACCCACTCGCGCGCGCCCTCAAAGAACGCGTCGTCGCCGACCTCGAGCCGCAGCGCATGCAGGGTCGCCGCGCCGCGGTCGTAGACCTGGCCGTTGAACAGGCCGGTCGGCCCGGGGTCGCCGATCTGGAACTCCCAGTACGCGTCCGAGCGGTCAGTCTCGTACCAGTCGTTGTACGCCTCCTGGGCGCTCGGGCCGCCGCTGTGGTCGCGCCACAGCCAGGTCGCGTACGTCGCCCAGCCCTCATTCAGCCAGATGGAGTGCCAGCGCTCCGGGCTCACCAGGTTGCCGAGCCACTGGTGGGCGAGCTCGTGGGCCACCGTCCCCTCGCGGGCCACCCGCGAATACACCGGCCGGGTCTGCGTCTCGAGTGCGTAGCCGACACTGTCGTCGTCGACGATCGACCCGTACGAGTTGAACGGGTACGGCCCGAACAGGTCCTCGAAGAGGTCGATCATCGCCGGTTGGAGACCCAGGCTGGCGTTCGTGGTGTCGAGCGCACCTCCCGAGACGTCCGCGTCGACCGCGTCGATGATC
>CAYVGE010000400.1:1162-2840 GCA_964450395.1 uncultured Actinomycetota bacterium | reverse complement strand
CGGCGGGCCGCATCCACGAGGCGCGCGGCGGGATCGAGCCGGTGATGGCGCCGGGCGGTGCGGGTGCCGGCGACTGACGCGCACGCCGGCTCCACCGGGGATCACGCCGACGCGCCACGACCCGCGGGGGTCCTGCTCGCCGCCGGGGCCGGCACCCGGTTCGGAGGCCCGAAGGCGCTGGTGCGGTTCCACGGCGAAATGCTGGTGCACCGCGGCATCCGCCTGCTGGCGGCGGGCGGCTGCAACCCGGTCGTCGTGGTGGTCGGGGCCGACGGGGACCGGGTCGCCGCAGCCGTCCGTGACGGCGGCGGTGCGCGGGGTCCGACCCTCGACCCTCGAGGTCGAGGTGAGGTGGAGGTCGAGGTCCGGGTCGTTGACAACCCCGCCTGGCGCCAGGGCATGGGCGCCTCGGTGCGGACCGGGCTCGACGCCGCCGGCCGGTCCCGGGCGCCCGCGGCGGTCATCGCTCTGGTCGACCAGCCGCTCGTCGCCCCCGCAGCGGTGCGACGCCTGATCGCGGCGTGGCGCGACGGTGCACCGATCGCGGTCGCCACGTACGACGGCGCGCCCCGCAACCCGGTGCTGTTCGACGCCGCCACCTGGGAGTCCGTCCGGGCCACCGCCCTGGGCGATCGGGGCGGGCGCGCCCTGTTGCGGCACCGGACCGAATGGGTACGTCCCGTAGCATGCGATGCGGTCGCCTCGCCGCGCGACATCGACACAGAGGCTGACCTGCGTGACCTCGGAGCCGAGCCGGACCTGAATCCGGTCGCAGGCGGACATGGTCCAGCGTCAAAGGAGCAGTGATGGAACTGTCCCACTCGTTCACGGTGCCCGTCAGCGCCGATCAGGCCTTCGAGGTGCTCACCGACATCGAGCGCATCGCACCGTGCATGCCGGGGGCGTCGATCGACTCGGTCGACGGTGAGGACTTCACCGGTCGGGTCAAGGTCAAGGTCGGGCCGATGCAGGTCACCTACCGCGGCAAGGCGACGTACGCGGAGGTCGACCGCGAGAACCACAGCGCGCGCATCGAGGCCCGTGCCCAGGAGACCCGGGGGAGCGGGACGGCCAACGCGACCATCTCGGCGTGGCTCAAGGAGCTCGGCCCCGAGGAGACGGAGGTCTCGGTCGTCAGCGACCTGGCCATCACCGGGCGCCCGGCGCAGTTCGGGCGCGGCGTCATGAACGAGGTGGGCGCCAAGCTGATCGGGCAGTTCGCCGACTGCCTGTCGAGCAAGCTCGCCGGCGGCGACGAGGAGCCCGAGGCGGACGCCGCCGCCGAGGAGACGCAGGAGATCGCCGACGTGGCTGCCAGCGCCGGCAGCAACGGCCGCAGCGCCACCGTCTCCGAGCAGGAGATCACGCAGCAGGTCGGCGCGGCCTCGCCGCAGCCGGCGACCGGTGCGGGTCCCGCGGCCGCGGCCGCGGCGCCCTCGGCCGCCGCGGCGACCTCGGGTGCGACGCCGGCCGGTGCGACAGCCGGCTCGCCCTCGACGGACACGACCCCTGACAACCGGGCGACCACGCCGCGCCAGACCGCACCGCCCGAGCCAGAGCCGATCGACCTGTTCGACGTGGCCGGCGCCTCCGTCGCCAAGCGCGTCGGTCCGATCGCGGCCGTCGCGGCGTTGATCCTGCTGATCATCCTCTGGCGCCGCCGCTCCTGACCCCACCC
>CAYVGE010000400.1:0-1062 GCA_964450395.1 uncultured Actinomycetota bacterium | reverse complement strand
TTGTGCGGCCCACCTTCATGACGCAATTTCGAGGTGGGTGCGCAACTTCGCGCTGGATCCGAGGTTGGACACCCACCTCGAACTCTGTGCGAGGAGGAGGGGGATCAGAACGCGGCCAAGGCCTCGGCGATCTCGGCCACCATCGCGTCCGGGCGGTGGACCACATCGCGCCAGGTGAACCGCAGCACCCGCCATCCAGCCAGTTGCAGCCGTCGGTCAGCCGCACGATCGCGACCTGCAGAAGCCGCACCCGAGTGATGTTGCAGGCCGTCGAACTCGACGATCACCCGTGCCTCCCGGAAGCAGAGGTCGACCTCCCTGATCCGCCCGCGCTCATCGCGCACGGTGACGTTCCACTCGCCGCCGTCGATCCCACGCGCCGCGAGGGCGTCGGCAGCCCGACGCTCGAGCGCGGACCTGAACCGCTCCGCGCCGTCGGGCGCCGTCGCGTCTGCGATCGCCCGGACGCCGGCTCGGCCGTTGGCCAGGGCCGACGCGGTGCGGTGGATGCGTTCCCACAGCCGCCGGCCGGCGCTCAGGCTGTCGAGCATGCGCAGTGCCAGCCAGGTGTCGAGCAGCCGCGCGCAGTCGACGAGCGTGCGGTCGATCGACGTCGTCGGGACCGAGCTGATCATGACGATGTGGTCAGCGGGCAGGCGTCGGGTCCGGTGGAGCACGATGCCCGGCCGATCAGACCGACGGGTCGGGCCCTCTCGTACGACGTGCATGACATCGTCGTGCGGGGCGTCGAGCCTGTGCAGCTCGGCTGCGGTCCACAGACTGACCGCTGACCCCTCGCCGCTGATCAATGTGGCGCGCATCGCGCGGGACAGCAACGAATCATCGACGCCGGCGAGGCCGATCACGCCGTGCCCGTGGCGGACGAACACGCCCTTGCGCACGCGCTGGGCGACCTGATCCTTCGACAGCCCGATCCTGTAGAGCTGGGAGACCCGTGCTGCGCCGTGGTTCGCCAGCAGCAACCGTTGTGCCGCCGCATCGGCGGAGTGCTGGTCCATTCCGGCAGCCTGGCGGATCCTGGAGCAGCGCCGGACGACGCTG
>CAYVGE010000399.1:0-2850 GCA_964450395.1 uncultured Actinomycetota bacterium | reverse complement strand
CACTAAGCCCAGCGCATGTTCGAGCGGCTGGCTGACAGCTGACCGGTTATTAGTCGGCGTGATCAGCTGAGTTCGGAACGGCGGTTCCCCTCACTGCCAGGTGGCGTGTACTTGCAGGGCAGACCCTGAAGCCGATCTACGAGGAGGCAGTCATGCGTGACCCCGACCTTGCCGTCCGCGCACGCGGAGGCCGCCCGTCCGTGGAGGTGCTCGGCACCATCAGCCTGATCTGCACGGGATGGTTCCTCGCCAGCGTCGTCGTCCTGCATGTCATCAACCCGGCGTTGGACCCCGTCGGCCATCAGATCAGCGAGTACGCGCTGGGACCGTCGGGTTGGGTGATGACGGTCGCGTTCCTGGTCGTCGGCGCCGGGATCGTGGCGTTGGGCCTCGGGCTGCGTCGATCGCTGACACCTGGACCGCGCGTGTGGGCGGCGTGGCTGATCGCGGTGACGGGCGTGTCCTTCGTCGGCGTCGCTGTGTTCCCAACGGACGCCCAACTTGCAGACGGCACGACCGTCACCACCTTCTCGGGTCAGATGCATGCCTTGGCCAGCACCGTCGGTCTCCTCTTCCTGGTCGTGGGCGCGTTCGTCCTGCGCGGCGTGTTCGCACGCGATCCCAGATGGCATCCGCTGGCCCGGGTGACAGGGTGGTTCGCCGTCGCGATGACGCTGTGGTTCCCGATCAGCGGCACGGTCATCGTCGCGTTCGGCCCGGGCTACACCGGCGTCGTGCAGCGGCTGTTCGAGCTCATACTGCTCGGCTGGCTCGCCTTGATCGGCGCGCGGCTGCGGCGTCTGGGGGCTGCGCCGACCGCTGCACCGGTGGCACCGGCGATGACAGCCGCGGCAGGATGACGACCCAACACGCCCTGACGACCGACGCCGTCACCGGGCAGCGGCAGGCCCTGAGGATCACCCAGCTCCGGTCACATCCCGCGCGCATGCTCGTGATGTTCGACGCGCCGACCGCGTTCCTGGTCACGGGACTGCTGCACGTCGTGGCCGCCGGCGACCACAACCTGTACGGCGGTCGGCGCCCAGGCGCCGCTGTGGATCGGCGTGCACACCGTCCAGCTGTTGCTGATCCTGCTGATGGCTGTCGCGATCTACTGGCTCACCGAGGGGCTCACCGGCCCCGCGGCACAGTCCAGCCGCGTCGCGCTGCTGTTCTACCTGGTGTTCTACAGCGCGTTCGACTCGATCGTCGGGCTCAGCAACGGGCTCGTCGCGCAGGTACGGACGCGGACTGTCGGCCGCCGAGCAGGCCGTCCTGCCAGGCGTGAGCGCCGCGTTGTCCGGCGCTGGGCTCGACCAACCTGTGCCCTTCACCATCGCGTTCATCGCCGGCGCATCCTGGCTGGTTGCCCTGACCGCCGCCGTGGCGCTGCACCGGGCCGGAGCGCCACCGTCGGCGACGAGCCCACTGGGCCTGGCCGGTGTCATCGGCGCCGTCGACCACGCGCTGCCCTTCGGGACCATCGCGATGGTGCTGTTCCTCACCGCCGTCTACGTGCTCAGTCGACCACGAACGACGCGCTAGCCGACCCCGGCTTGTCATGGCACGGTCACAGCTTGCTCGTGCCCCGGCGCCGGGCGCCCTCATTATCGCCACTGGGATCACGAAAACTGCCGGGCCGCGCGCGGCCGTGGACGATCTGACGCTGTGGTGGCGACTGTGCGCACTCCGACCTTCGTCGTAGCGACGTGTCGATGGTCCTCGCGTTCAACTGACCAGGCATCGGGTCGTCCGTGGTATCCGTGGCTTGCCGGAGGGTCTCGTAGCCGCCGCCGACCGAGGCGAGAGCCAACACCGCGATCACCGGGTACAGCACCCACCGTTTGCTCGGGCTACGCAGCTGTCGATGGGCACGAACGGCCATCCAGATCGCCAACGCCAACATGGCGGGGGGCCACACCCAGGTGAGCACCTCGCCCACCGAGGAGCCGAACCCCACCAGGAGAAGACCGCCCAGTCCCATGAACAGTGCAGGAGCCGCGGCCCAGCGCTGCGGCTGGTCGGTGAACCGCACCGAGAGCACGGCCAACAGCGCCCAGCCCAACGCGAAGCCGGACAGCACTGCGCCAGTGACGGCGCTCTCCTCGGCCGGGATGAACGGGGCGGCCACGAGGACTAGAGCAGCGACGAGACCGGGCCTGCACCTGCACTGCACCGCGTCAGGCAGTCCCACAGTGGTGCTCGAAGCGGGCGGAGGCGAGATGTCTTCGAATCTCGGGTGGATCGCGCCGGCCGTCGCCCGTGACACCCGGGTCTGCGTCTACGACCGTGCAGGTCGCGGGTGGAGCGAGCCCGCTGACACCACCCAGGACGGCGCACAGATAGCGACCGACCTCCACACGTTGCTGCAGCGCGGACACGTCCCAGGACCCTATGTGCTGGCAGGCCATTCCTTCGGCGGCCTCTACGTGCTCACCTTCGCCGCTCGCTACCCCGACGAGGTCGCCGGAATGGTGCTGGTGGACTCCACCCCACCGGCATGCCTTGCGCTCATGACGGGCGGACGCGATGTCTTGGATGGCTTGAGGCCGACGAGGTCGGTCGACGGGGGGCATCGCGGAACGACTGACAGAGGAGGGCTGAGCGCCTCCGCCGGAGCGGGCCCGTCGTCTCTGTCTCGGCCGCCCCCGCAAGGGCCCACTGGTGGAGAAGGGCCGACGATGAAAGGCGACAAGTAGGTCGGTTACCGACGTCGGAGCTTCGAGCTCTGGGAGCACTCGGGGGATGCGTCGCTGGCGGCTGTCAGCGCGCGGCCTGCGGCGTGCTGCTGGACGCCTGCAGGTTGGGGCCGAAGACGACGATGAGGACGGCGACAGCGAGCCAGACCAG
>CAYVGE010000398.1:0-2862 GCA_964450395.1 uncultured Actinomycetota bacterium | reverse complement strand
GGCCAGCTGTACGCGAACTACCAGGTCGCCAGCGGCCGGCGCCTGCCCGCGGCCGAGCGCGTGCTGCCCCTGGCCGCCCCGTCGCGGGGGCCGGGCACGTGACCCGGGTCACGCTGCTGGGCTCGACCGGCTCGATCGGCACGCAGGCGCTGGACGTCGTCGCCGCCCACCCGGACCGCTTCACCGTCACGGCGCTGGCGGGTGGGCGCAACGCCGACCTCGTGTGCGAGCAGGCGGTGCGCTTCGGTGTCGGGCGCGTCGCGCTGGCCGATCCGGCCGCCGCCGACAAGGCGCGCGCCCAGCTGCCCGACGGCATCGCGGTGGTCGGCGGACCCGAGGCGGTCGCCGAGGTGGCCGCCGAGCCGACCGACGTGGTGCTCAACGGCATCACGGGCTCGGTCGGGCTGCGCTCGACCCTGGCGGCGCTCGACGCGGGGCACGCCCTGGCGCTGGCGAACAAGGAGTCGCTGATCGTCGGCGGGCGGCTGGTGCTGGACGCCGCCGCGCCCGGCCAGCTGGTGCCGGTCGACAGCGAGCACAGCGCGCTGGCCCAGTGCCTGCGCGCCGGCCGCACGGACGAGATCGACCGCCTGCTGGTCACCGCCAGCGGCGGGCCGTTCCGCGGCCGCACCGCGGAGCAGCTGGCGGACGTGACGCTCGAGCAGGCGCTGGCGCACCCGACCTGGGACATGGGACCGGTCATCACGATCAACTCGGCCAGCCTGGCCAACAAGGGCCTGGAGGTCATCGAGGCCCACCTGCTGTTCGACCTGCCGTTCGAGCGGATCGAGGTGGTCGTCCACCCGCAGTCGATCGTGCACAGCATGGTCGAGTACATCGACGGAAGCGTGCTGGCGGCGCTGTCGCCCCCGGACATGCGGTTGCCCATCCAGCTCGCGTTGACGTGGCCGGACCGGCTGCCCCACGCACCGGTCCGCATGGACTGGACGGCGACGCACGACCTGCGCTTCGAACCGCTCGACCGGGCGACGTTCCCGATGGTCGACCTGGCGGTCGCCGCCGGCCGTGCCGGCGGCACCGCGCCCGCCGCGTACAACGCCGCCAACGAGGAGGCGGTCGCCGCGTTCGTCGAGCGCCGCGTGCGCTTCGTCGACATCCCGCGCGTGGTCGAGGCAGTCTTGGAGGAGCATGAGAACATGCACGTCGGCGGACTCGACGACGTGCTCGACGCCGAGCAACGCGCCCGTGCCCACGCCACCCGCGTGGTCGAGGCGCGGCGAGAGGGGACGTGATGGCGCTCGCACTGTTCGTGATCGTGATCGTCGGATCGATCATGATCCACGAGGCGGGCCACTTCACCACCGCCCGCTGGTTCGGCATGAAGGCCGAGCGCTTCTTCTTCGGCTTCGGACCGACCCTGTGGTCGACCCGCCGCGGCGAGACCGAGTACGGCGTCAAGGCGATCCCCGCCGGCGGCTTCGTCAAGATCGCCGGCATGAACCGCTACGAGGAGATCGACCCCGCCGACCGGCCCCGGGCGTTCTTCTCCAAGCCGGCGTGGCAGCGGGCGATCGTGCTGATCGCCGGGTCCTTCACCCACTTCGTGCTCGCCGCGGTGCTCCTGTTCGTCGCCATGGCGTTCTTCGAGCTCCCCCGGCTGGAGGGCGGCGCGCCGGTGCGCAGCAACGAGGTGACCGAGATCGTGGCGGACTCGCCGGCGGCCGCGGTCGGCCTGCGGCCCGGCGACCGGATCGTGGCCATCGACGGGACGACCACGCGCACCTTCGAGGACGTCCGCGACGCCGTCGAGCCACGCCCCGGCGAGCAGGTCGAGCTGACCTACGAGCGGGTCGACAGCACCCGCACCGTGCAGGTGACCCTCGACGAGCAGACGGTCGACGGCCGCACCGTGGGCCTGATCGGCCTGGCGTCGAACCAGCTGGCGTTCCAGTCGTGGACGCCGGCGGAGGCGTTCGCGGGCGTGTGGTCGGGGGAGTACGCGCTGTCCACCCAGACCGCCCGGTCGATCGAGGGCATCGTCGGCATCTTCACGCCCGACAGCATCAGCTCGTGGCTGAGCCAGGCGAGCGGTGACACGCCGCGCACCGGTGACGGCCCCGTCAGCCTGATCGGCGCCGGGCAGGCGGCGTCCGCCTTGGCGTCGGTCGGGGCGTTCTCGTCGGTGCTGGTGCTGCTCGCGCAGCTGCAGATCGTGATCGGCACGCTGAACCTGCTGCCGCTGCCGCCGTTCGACGGCGGCCACCTGGCGGTGCTGACCGTCGAGTCGGCCGTCAACGCGGTCCGCCGCCGGCGCGGTGCCACATCCGACTGGCAGATCGACCCGCAGGCGCTGATGCCCTTGACGTTGGCCGTCCTGCTGTTCTTCGGGCTCTTCGCGCTGACGGCGATCTACGTCGACATCGTCAACCCGATCTCCGAGTTGATCCAATAGCACCGTCCACCGTCCACCGGCCGCCCCCGGCACGTCCGTCGGCGCGGCCGTGCGCGGATAGGGTTGGAGCACACGTCACACTCCCACCGCGTTGACTGCGAGGACTGCTTGTCATGGGCACGTCACTGCCGATCCTGAACTCCGCGCCTCCACAGCCGGCGGCCCACCAGCCGCCGGAGCGGCGGGCCTGCCGGACCGTGCACGTCGGCAACGTCGCCGTCGGTGGCGACGCGCCGGTCAGCGTGCAGTCGATGACGACCACCCCCACGCACGACATCAACGCGACGTTGCAGCAGATCGCGGCGCTGAACGCCGCGGGCGTGGACATCGTGCGCGTCGCGGTGCCCCGGCAGGAGGACGCCGACGCGCTCGTCGCCATCGCGGCCAAGTCGACCGTCCCGGTGATCGCCGACATTCACTTCCAGTGGAAGTACGCGATGGCCGCGATC
>CAYVGE010000397.1:0-2903 GCA_964450395.1 uncultured Actinomycetota bacterium | reverse complement strand
AGGCGCCGTCGCCGCAGGGACCGGTCGAGATCGTGACCGAGACGGTGGCCACCGGGCTGGAAGCGCCGTGGGATGTCGTCTTCACACCCGACGACCGCGCCGTCGTCACCGAGCGTGACTCGGGACGCCTGCTGGAGATCCGCCGCGACGGCACCGTCGCGGCGGTGCGGGAGTTCGACGTGGACCCAACGGGGGAGGGCGGCCTGCTGGGGCTGGCCGTGTCGCCCGACTACGCCGACGACCAGCTGCTGTACGCGTACCTGACGACCGCCGAGGACAACCGGATCGTCCGGTTCCGGCCGGGGGAGCCCGCGGAGGTCGTCATCTCGGACATCCCCAGCGCGGCGATCCACAACGGTGGGCGCATCGCCTTCGGGCCGGACGGCATGCTCTACGCCGGCACCGGAGAGGCGGGACAACCGGGCCTCGCGCAGGACCGTGACTCGCTCGGAGGCAAGATCCTGCGGGTGACTCCCGACGGCGACGTGCCGGACGACAACCCCTTCGCCGGCTCGCCGGTGTGGACGCTGGGACACCGCAACGTTCAGGGCCTCGACTGGGACGCCGACGGACGGCTGTGGGCCAGCGAGTTCGGCCCGGACCGCGACGACGAGATCAACTTGATCGAACCCGGCAACAACTACGGGTGGCCGGTCGTGACCGGCCGCAGCGACCGGGCCGAGTTCACGGATCCGCAGGTGGTCCGCCAGCCGCCGGACGCCTCGTGGAGCGGCATGACGTCGCCGCGCGACCCCACCGTCCGGCAGTGGGACGGCGACCTGCTGATCGCCTCGCTGCGGGGCGAACGGCTGTGGCGCATCCCGCTCGACGACGGGGTCGCCGGTCAACCCTCCGCGCTTCTGAGCGATCAGTACGGGCGGCTGCGTGCCGCTGTGTCGGCACCCGACGGCTCGGTGTGGATGCTCACCAGCAACCGCGACGGACGCGGGTCGCCGGCGCCCGAGGACGACCGCATCGTGCGCCTGACGGCCGACTAGCACGGGCCGCGGGCCACACGCACGGTCGGTCGCCGTCGCGCCCGCAGACCAGCGCGGGCAGCCGGGAGGTGCGTACCTCGGGCGAGGTGGCCGATGCGATCGCCTGCTCAGGCGGGATGACCGGCCAGCGGCGCCGCGATCGGCAGGAGGCCCTGGACGGCCGACAGCACGGCAGTCGCCGCCTCGTGTGCCGCCTCCGCGTCCGTGCGTCCCGCCCAGGCCGACAGGTCGACCGGGCTGCCGATCGCGACGCCGATGGGCCGGCGCACGCGCCGCACGGACGGCTGGAGCGGTCCCAACCCCCACAGCGCCATCGGCACGACGGGAGCGTTGGAGACCAGCGCGAGCAGCCCCGCCCCGGGTTGGGCCGACGCATCGAGGTCGTCGCGTGCCAGGCGGCCCTCGGGGTAGACGAGGATGGCCTGGTCGGCCTCGAGTGCCCGGCAGGCGTCGTCGACCATGCGCGACGGACCGTGGCCGCGGTACACGGGGATCATGCGGCCGGTGCGCAGCATCCAGCCCAGGACCGGCACCTGCCACAGGTCGGCAAGCGCGAGGAAGCGCAGCCGGCGGCCGTGACGACGCGCCACGACCGTGAACACCACCGCGTCGAGTCGGTGGACGTGGTTGGCGGCGACGACGACCGGGCCCGCGCTGGGAAGGCGCCGACCTGCGGTACGAAGGGCGCAGCACATCCGCACGAGCGTGTCGAGCATCGCCACCACGAGCGGGTACAGCGGCTCTGGCCTGGTCCACTCGTCAGGATCGTTCACGTGTCACGCCTCCTTCGACCACGCTGGCTCCGCGGTTCGGTGCTCGCTGTCGCAGCAGTGACGGCGGCGGCCGGCTTCGGCCAGTTCGGTGTGACCGCCGCGCTGGGTGATGTCGCTGTGGCGTTCGGCGAGCCGGCGCCGGGAGGCGGCGTGCTCGCGCAGGTCGGGATGACGGGCACGCGTCATGGCGCGGGGCTCGCGCTGATCCGCCTGGCGAACGTCGCCAGCCTGCCGACGACCGCACCTGGCCGACCGACTCGGCCGTCGCCGTATCCTGCTGGGCGGCTGCATGCTGGGACTGCTCCTGACGGCTGCCGCCGCGTTGAGCCCGGGTTCTGGTGGTTCGTGGCCATCTTCGCCGCCGGGCGCCCGCTGCTGTCGGCGGCCGTGACGGTGTCGGGTGTCCACGTCGCCGAGCAGACGGGAGCTACAGGACGCGCGTCGGCCGTGGCGTTCGTCGCGGCGGCCTACGCGGTCGGAACCGGTGCTCGGCATGACGCCGTGGGCGGTCACGGCCGTCTTCCTCGCCTCGGGCGTGACAGGGCTGTCGGGTCTGCTCGTCGGTCGCTGGGGCGCCGACCGGTTCGGCCGGAGGGTGACCGCCGGCGTGGCGCTGGTGACGGCTGCCGCCATGGGGGTGACGACGTACTCGGGCGACCAGGTGCTGCTGGCGATCGGGTTCCCGTTGACCGTGCTGGCCAACTCGGCCCTGTCGCCGGCAGCCGGAGCACTCGACGCCGAGTCTTCACCTCCGAGGTGCGCGCGACCGCCGCCGGGTGGCTCACCGGCGCGCAGGTCGTCGGATCCGTCGCCGGTCTGTTCGCCTTTGGTCTGTTATGGATCAGGTTGGCACGTTCGGGGCGGCAGCACTGTCGGTCGCCGCGCCTACGGCCCTCGCTGCGCTGCTGTACACCCGCCTGCCAGAGACCCGCGGTCGCGAGCTCGACGCGCCCCCGCCGTCGTGATGCGATTGCGTAGGCAACCGGCGTTCGGGGAGCAGAGTCGGCCGTTGGTTTGCTTCTGACGTATTGAGATCGCGATCGGTGGTGGCCCGTTCAAAGTTCGAGCACGGCGTTGGTGATGTCGGTGACGCGTTCGCGAAGGAACTGGTTGCCGTCGTGGTTGACCTCGG
>CAYVGE010000396.1:0-2917 GCA_964450395.1 uncultured Actinomycetota bacterium | reverse complement strand
CGTCGCCTAGTCTGGCCTATGGCGCGGTCTTGGAATGGCCGTAGGGCGGCAACGCCCTCGAGGGTTCGAATCCCTCCGACTCCGCTCACGGTGCACGTCCGGGGAGCCAGCGCGTCGATGTGACGCCGCCGCTCCCCGGAACACGGCGGTCAGGGTCGGGGCAGCGTGTTGATCATGTGCGGGGCGGCACGGGCGACGTACTCGAGCACCTCGCGGGCGACCGGCTCCGGCCAGCCCTGCCTGCCCACGGCACCGGCCATCAGCTGCGCCCAGCGCAGCGCCTCGACCTCGGTGATCGCGAACGGCGCGTGGCGCATCCGCAGCCGGGGGTGCCCGTGGTGCTGGGAGTAGATCGGTCCGCCACCGAAGTACTGCGCGAGGAACTGGGCGAGGTGGCGCTTGCCGGGCTCGAGGTCCTCGGGGTAGTGGGGGCGCAGCACCGGGTCCCGTTCGACGGCCGCGTAGAAGTCCTCGACCAGCCGGTGGAAGGCCGGCTCGCCGCCGACCTGCTCGTAGACGCTCGCCTGATCACTCATCGGTCACGGTGCCTGCCGGGTCGCCTGCTGCGGTCACGGCCCGATTGTCGCCGCCCCCGACGGTGCGGGCAGCGGCCCGGCGGCGGTGGAAGAACCGCCGCAGCACGGCACCGCACGCGTCGGCGCGGACGCCGGTGACCACCCGCGCCCGGTGGTTCAGCCGCTCGTCACGGGCGAGGTCGAGCAGCGAGCCGGCCGCACCCGCCTTGGGATCGGCGGCGCCGTAGACCAGTGTCGGCACCCGGGCCAGCACCAACGCACCGGCGCACATCGCGCAGGGCTCGAGCGTGACGTAGAGCGTGCAGCGGTCCAGCCGCCACGAGCCGACCTCGGCGGCTGCAGCCCGGAGCGCGAGGATCTCGGCGTGGGCGGTGGGGTCCTGCCGGAGCTCCCGCTCGTTGTGGGCGCGCGCCACCACCTCGCCGTCGCGGACGACCAGCGCGCCGACCGGGACATCGTCGTGCGCCTCGGCGGCGCGTGCCTCGGCCAGCGCCTCGTCCATCCAGATGCGGTGGGTCAGGGTGCTCATGGTGCCGGGGGCTTCCTGGTCGCTCGTCGCGTCACTGCCCGCAGGCTAGCTCCGCCCCGTCCGACGGCGTCCGCGCCACGCCGACCCGACACCACGACCGCCGGCGACGGTCAGCCGGCGGGGCCCCGAACGCGCAGGACGCCTCCTCCCCTTCGACGAGCGCGAGCAGCCGACGCAGCCGCACCGGCCGGCGTCGACCACGCCGTCAGGCGTCGACCGGGCGGCGCAGCGGCACCAGGCGGTGGTCGCGGGTGAACAGCCGGCGCATCCCCAGCAGGGTGGTCACCGCCGTCGAGGTCGCGGTGGCTCCGAGGATGATGTACATCAGCGCCGCCTGGACGAGCACGGCGTCGATCGGGTCGACGCCGGCGAGGATCAATCCCGTCATCGCCCCCGGCAGGAACACCAGCCCGACCGCCTTGGTGGTCTCGACCTGGGGGGTCAGCGCCGTGCGCAGCACCGACCGCGTGATCGGGCGGGCGGCCTGCTCCGACGCCTGGCCCAGCGCCAGGCGCGCCTCCAGCTCCAGCCGCCGCTGGGCGACCGCGTCGACGGTGCGCTGCGCCGACACCACCTGCGCCTTCATGGCGTTGCCGATGACCATGCCTGCGACGGGCACCAGGGTGCGCGGCTCCAGCGGGAAGATCCCGAGGCCGAAGACGAGGCCGAGCGCGACGAGCCCGGTCACGGCGTTGGCGGTCAGCGCGATGGGCAGGACCCCGGGGAGCGCGGGTGCGCGCGATCGGACCGTCAGACCCGCGAAGGCGACGATGCCCACCACCCACAGCCACGACCACCACAGCGACGCGTCGGGGGCGAGCACCAGGGCGAGCGCCGCGCCGACCGTCAGCAGCTGCGCCGCGGCACGTGCCGTCGCGACCGCCATGTCGCGCTCGAGCCCGAGCCCGCGCCACCGGGAGATGACGGCCGCGACCACGACGAGCAGCGCCGAGAGCCCCAGCCCGACGTAGGTGACATCACCCTCCACGGCTCACTCCTGTCCCCACGCGTCCCCGCGCGTGGCCGGCGATCCGCCGTCGGCGACCGCGTCGCCGGTGGCCTCCGGCGTGCCCGCCGACACGACCGTGCCGGCCTCGACGACCAGGGTCCACTCGGCCAGCCGCCGCGACTGCTCGGGGTCGTGGGTGACCCAGAGCACGGCGACGCCGCGGTCGACCAGCCCGCGCGCCAGACGTTCGAGGGTGTGCGCGGTGCGCTGGTCGAGCGATGAGGTCGGCTCGTCGGCCAGCAGGACCTCCGGCCCGGTGACCAGCGTCCGGGCCAGGCACGCCCGCTGGGCCTCGCCGCCCGACAGCTGATCGGCGTCGCGGTCCAGGAACGACGGGTCGAGCTCCGCCTCGGCCAGGGCGGCGCGCCACGCGGCCTCGCCCGCGTCCGGCGCGGCCACCGCGAGGTTGTCGCGCACCGTGCCGGCGAACAGCGTCGGGACCTGGAACACCATGCCGATGCGGCGCCGGGTGCCCAGCACGTCGAGGTCGGCGAGGTCGCGGCCGCGGAACCGCACGCGGCCCGCGGACGGCACCGCGAGCCGGTTGCACAGCCGCAGCAGGGTCGACTTGCCACCGCCCGAGGGCCCGACGATGGTCGTGAGCGCAGCATCGGGGATCGTGGCGTCGACGTCGTGCAGCACGTCGCGGCCACCGAGCTCCACCGCCACGCCCTCGAACGCGAACAGCGGGTCCCGCCCGTGCCCGTCCCTCATGCCGGCTCCTGCGTGGTGCGATCGCCGTCCGCGACCGGACGGTCCTGCCTCGGGGCCATCCGACGGCGACCCCGAGCACAGGGTGCCACCACGTCGATGTCGCGCCACGCGCCGCGCCCGCGCCGGTGG
>CAYVGE010000395.1:0-2947 GCA_964450395.1 uncultured Actinomycetota bacterium | reverse complement strand
GACGTCGTCGGTGATCCACCCGCCGTAGAAGCCGCCGGCCTGTGGCCGCACGCGCTCGCCGTCGACGGTGCAGGCGACCCGGCCGGGGTAGAACGCCACCCACCCCGCGTGGTCGGCGAAGTCCGGGTAGGGCGACGGGTAGCGCCACCCGACCGGTTCCGTGGTGCCCGCGACCGCCACGTACTCGGCGCGCCCCTTCCACTCGCAGAGGCTCGCTCCGGTCGTGGGCTCCAGGGCTCCCGGGACCACGGCGCCCGGCGGGACGTAGAAGGTCGGCGGGTGCGAGGTCTCGAGCACGCGGACGGCGTGCCCGGTGCGAGCGAGCAGCCGACCCTCGGCGTCGTGGACCTCCACGCTCCGCCCGTCCCGGACGACGGCGGGCGGACGCGGGTAGTCCCACACCGACTCCTGGCCCGGGCCGGGCCCCTCGGCGAAGGGCGGGCGGTGCTGCCCGCGGTTCGTCCACTGGTCTCGCGCGGCCTGTAGCCAGGCGGGGATGCTCATGGGCCGACGGTAGCCTCCGCCGGTGCACCCCGCCCAGGCGGACGGTTCAGGTGCCGAGCAGCGGCTCGTCGGGCGAACGGATGTCGTGGGTCGGCAGGCCGTGCGGGTGCTCGCGGCGGACCCGGTCGAGGCAGGCCAGGGCGATCTCCAGGTGCTTGCGCTTGCTCGCCTCGTAGAACGCCGCCGCGCTCGCGGCCAGCTTGGGCGAGGCGTGCAGTGGCTTGTCGGACACGCACAGCAGCGTGGCGGTCGGGACGCGGTACCGGAAGCCGTTGGCGGCGATCGTCGCCGACTCCATGTCGATCGCGAGGCACCGCGCCGCGCGCACCGCCGTCATCGTCCGGCGCTGGTTGAACTCCCAGTTGCGGTTGTCGGTGGTGTGGACGACACCCATCCGGTGGGGCGCGTCGTGCACCTCCAGCGCGTCGAGCAGGAACGTGTTCAGCCGGTGGTTCGAGATCACCGGGATGTCGATCGGCAGCACGTCGTCGAGGACGCGATCGGCCCGCAGGTATGTGGTGGCCAGCACGAAGTCGCCGATGCGCTGGTGGTTCCGCAGTCCACCGCAGTGGCCGATCATGAGCATCGTGTCCGGCCGCAGGACCGCGACGTGGTCGGTGATGGTCTTCGCGTTGGCCGGCCCGACGCCGATGTTGACCAGGCTGACCCCATCGCCCTCCGGCGTGCGGTGGTGCCACGCGGGCATCTGGCGACCGTCGCGGTCGGGGCCCTCGGCGTCGGGGAAGCGCTCGCGGAAGGCCTGTGCGTGCATCGCGTAGTTCGTGAAGATCACGTGGCGCTCGAACGACTCCGCCGGGGTGCCGGTGTAGTGCGACAGACGGTCCATCGACAGCGCCATGCGCTCGGGCGCGAACAGGAACAGCTTCTTGGCCCGCAGGTCGAACCGCTCCTCGTCGAGCGCGCCGAACAGGTCCGGATCGTCCAGCGCGAGGGCGCGGCGGGACCGCCGCACCCGCAGGACGGCGCCCCGGGCCGCGAGCACGGTCAGCTCGCGCCGCAGGTAGCGACGGATCGCCTGCGGTCGCGCGAACTCACCGGTGATGACCGGGTTGTGCTGCGACCACGGCCGCTCGACCTCGAGGCCCGGGTACCACCCGTCGCCGTCGATCGCCTCGAGCGCGTCGAGCACCCGTACGACCGCGGGTCCGATCTCGTCCGGTTCGAGGTCCCTGGGATCCACCACGGTGTCCACGCCGGCGAGCATAGGCGACGCCGGTCAGGTCACCCGCGCTCGAGCGCGGCGCTGCACGACGCGCACAGGTCGGCGCCGTCCGCCGATGCGACCAGCGCACCCCGCGCCCCGCACAGGGCGATGTCGTAGACGGTCCCGCCGTCAGCCAGGGCGAAGTGCTTGGCGTTCGCGTGCGCCGGTGCGCGGAAGATGTGTGCCTTGCCCCCGTCACCGACCTGCACGAGCGCGTCGGTCGCGGCGAGGTCGGGCATGCTGCTCACGGCGGTGTCCTGGGTCGTCTGCGGGTGTCGACCCTCACCGTAACCGATGGGGCGCGGACGCCTCGCCCGACGCGCTCCGGGTCGGTGTCCGGCCCATGCGTGCAGACCTCGACCCGCAGCGGGGACGGACAGCGTCACCCCGCAGTGGAGCCGGTCAGCTGACGACGAGCTCGTCGTTGCTGACGTCGGCCTTGACGGCGTGGCCCTCGTCGATGGTGCCGTCGAGCAGCGCCAGTGCGACGCGGTCCTCGAGCTCCTTGCGGATGACCCGCTTGAGCGGCCGGGCGCCGTAGACCGGGTCGAAGCCGCGGTCGGCCAGCCAGTCCTTCGCCGCGTCGGTCAGCTCCAGCGTGAGGTCGCGCTGGGCGAACCGGGCGCGGACCCGCTCGAGCTGGACGTCCACGATCTGCCGCAGGTGCTCACGCGACAGCCGGTTGAAGATCAGCACCTCGTCGAGCCGGTTGAGGAACTCGGGCCGGAAGTGCTCGCGCACCGCCGCCATCACCCGCTCGCGGATGACCTCGTCGGACTCGGTCGGGTCGAGGATGAACTGGCTGCCGAGGTTCGACGTCATGATCAGCACGGTGTTGCGGAAGTCCACGGTGTGGCCCTGCCCGTCGGTCAGGCGGCCGTCGTCGAGCACCTGCAGCAGCACGTTGAACACGTCCGGGTGCGCCTTCTCGACCTCGTCGAACAGCACCACCTGGTAGGGCCGGCGCCGCACCGCCTCGGTCAGCACGCCGCCCTCGTCGTAGCCCACGTAGCCCGGAGGCGCGCCGATCAGCCGCGCGACCGAGTGCTTCTCCATGAACTCGGACATGTCGATGCGGACCATCGCGCTGTCGTCGTCGAACAGGAACTCGGCCACGGCCTTGGTCAGCTCGGTCTTGCCGACGCCCGTGGGCCCGAGGAACAGGAAGCTGCCCAGCGGCCGGTTCTCGTCGTTGAGCCCCGCGCGCGCCCGGCGCAC
>CAYVGE010000394.1:0-2972 GCA_964450395.1 uncultured Actinomycetota bacterium | reverse complement strand
GGACCTGCCGCTGACGCTGTACCAGATCCAGACCAAGTACCGCGACGAGGCCCGGCCCCGGGCCGGAGTGCTGCGCGGGCGCGAGTTCCTGATGAAGGACAGCTACTCGTTCGACGTCGACGATGCCGGGCTCGACCGCTCGTACGAGGCGCACCGCGCGGCGTACCTGAAGACCTTCGACCGGCTCGGTCTGGACTACGTCACCGTATCGGCGATGTCGGGCGCCATGGGCGGGTCGGCGTCGGAGGAGTTCCTCGCGCCCACGCCGACCGGCGAGGACACCTACGTCACCTGCACGTCGTGCGACTACGCGGCCAACGCCGAGGCGGTGCGCATCACGCCCGCCAAGCCGGTGTCGGCCGACGACGTGCCCGCGGCGCACGTCGAGGACACGCCCGGCACGCCGACCATCGCGACGCTGGTCGACCTGCTCAACGGCCGCGACGACCTCCGCCGCGACGATCGTGACTGGACGGCGGCGGACATGCTGAAGAACGTCCTCGTCCGGCTGCGCCACCCCGATGGCACGACCCAGGCGCTGGCCGTCGGCGTGCCCGGCGACCGCGACGTCGACGACAAGCGCCTGCAGGCCGCGGTGGAGCCGGCCGTGGTGGAGCCGTTCGACGACGCGGACTTCGCTGCCAACCCGAACCTGGTCAAGGGCTACATCGGCCCCCCGGCGCTGGGCGAGGCGATGGGGGTGCGCTACCTGCTCGACCCCCGGATCGCCGACGGCACCCGCTGGGTCACGGGCGCGAACGAGCCGGGCCGCCACGTCGTCGACCTGGTCGCCGGCCGCGACTTCGACGGCGACGGGATGATCGACGTCGCCGACATCCGCGACGGTGATCCCTGCCCCCGATGCGACGGCACGCTGACGATCGCCCGCGGCATCGAGATCGGGCACATCTTCAAGCTCGGCCGACGCTACGCCGAGGCGCTCGACCTCACCGTGCAGGACGAGGCGGGCGGCCAGGTCACCGTGACGATGGGCTCGTACGGCATCGGGGTGTCGCGTGCGGTGCCGGCGATCGTCGAACAGACCTACGACGAGCACGGGCTGTGCTGGCCGCGCTCGGTCGCGCCCGCCGACCTCCACGTCATCGCAACCGGCAAGGACGACACGCCGTTCACCGCGGCCGAGTCGCTGATCGCCGATCTCGAGGCCGCAGGCGTCGAGGTGCTCTACGACGACCGCCGGGCCAGCGCCGGCGTCAAGTTCAACGACGCCGACCTCCTCGGCGTGCCGACCATCGTCGTGTTGGGCCGTGGCCTGCAGCGCGGCGTGGCCGAGGTCAAGGACCGCGCATCGGGCGAGCGCACCGACGTCCCGCTCGGGGACGTCGCGCAGCACCTGACCGACCTGGTCCGCGCCGGCTGACGCCCCCGGCTGAGCGCCGCCCGGCGCCGGCACGGACGTGGGTCGTGGCATGCTGCCGTCATGGCCCACGTCGACGTGTCGCACCTGCGCTACGTCCTGCCCAACGGCCGGGTGCTGCTCGACGACGTGTCGTTCCGGGTGGGGGAGGGCGCGAAGGCGGCCCTCGTCGGCGCGAACGGCACCGGCAAGACGACGCTGCTGCGGATCCTCGCCGGGGAGCTGCGGGCCGATGCGGGGACGGCCGTGTCCAGCGGCGGCGTCGGGGTGATGCCGCAGTTCGTGGGCTCGATCAGCGACGAGACCACGGTTCGCGACCTGCTGCTGTCGGTCGCGCCACCGCCGGTGCACGCCGCTGCACGGATCCTGGACGCCGCCGAACTGGCGATGATGGAGACCAACCACGAGCCGACGCAGCTGGCTTACGCCGACGCCCTGGCCCGCTGGGGCGACGCAGGCGGCTACGAGGCCGAGCAGCGCTGGGACACGTGCTGCACGCTGGCGCTGAGCCGGACGTTCGAGCAGGTGCAGCACCGCGACGTGGCGACCTTCTCCGGCGGCGAGCAGAAGCGCCTGGTGCTCGAGGCGCTGCTGCGGGGCGACGACGGCGTGCTGCTGCTCGACGAGCCCGACAACTACCTCGACGTGCCGGGCAAGCACTGGCTGGAGCGGGCGTTGCGCGCCACGCCGAAGACCGTGCTGTACATCTCGCACGACCGCGAGCTGCTGGCGCGGACGGCGACGCGGGTCGTGACGCTGGAGGGCGGTCGCGCGTGGACGCACGGCGGTGGCTTCGCGACCTACGACGAGGCGCGGCGGGCACGACACCAGCGGCTCCGCGACGTGCTCGGCCAGTGGGAGCGCGAGCACGACCGGCTGCGGGACCTGGTCCGCACGCTGCAGCAGCAGGCCGCGCGCTCGGAGGACATGGCCGCCAGGTACCGCGCCACGCAGACGCGGCTGCGCAGGTTCGAGGCGGCGGGCCCGCCCGAGGCGCCGCCGCCCGAGCAGCGCGTCGCCGTGCGCCTCGGTGGTGGTCGCACCGGCGACCAGGTCGTCATGTGCGACGACCTCGCGCTGACGGGGCTGACCGCGCCGTTCGACCTGCGCGTCTGGTACGGCGAGCGCGTGGCGGTCCTGGGGCGCAACGGCACCGGCAAGTCGCACTTCCTGCGCTTGCTCGCCGGTGACCCGGCCGCCCCGACCGTCGAGCACGAGGGGCGGTGGCGCCTCGGCGCGCGCGTCGTGCCCGGGCACTTCTCGCAGACCCACGACCACCCCGAGCTGGTCGGGCGGACGCTCGTCGACATCCTGTGGGAGGATGCCGCGCAGCAGCGCGGGCCGGCGATGGCGGCGCTCAAGCGCTACGAGCTCGCGGAGGCGGCGCAGGCGCCGTTCGAGGAGCTGTCCGGCGGGCAGCAGGCGCGCTTCCAGATCCTGCTGCTCGAGCTGTCGGGCACGACGCTGCTGCTGCTCGACGAACCGACCGACAACTTGTTCGTCTCGCTGACGCTCGACTCGCAACGGCCCAGGGAGCCTGACGGCGCGATGCCACGGACGTCGTCAGCGCCGAGGCGCTCGAGCACAGGCTCGC
>CAYVGE010000393.1:0-2973 GCA_964450395.1 uncultured Actinomycetota bacterium | reverse complement strand
CTCGCCGCGTTCACAAGCGCGCTGCTGGACGCCGGCAAGGGGCAGGCCACCGCCCGGCCACGCCAGCTAGCCGTGCGGCTGTTTTCGGCCTGGCTGGCCTCCGAGGGCGAGGTCGAGCACGATCAGCTGCTCCGGGCCAAGCTCCCCGAGCTGGACCAGCCGGTGGTGGAGGCGCTGACCACCGACCAGCTGGCGGCCCTGATCAACGCGTGCCAGGGCAAGACTCTGGTGAACCGCCGCGACGAGGCCGTGATCAGGCTCATGGCCGAGACCGGGGCCAGGGCCGGTGAGGTGGTGGCCATGCTGGTCACGGACGTGGATCTGGAGCATGGGCTGGCGGCCATCCGACGCGGCAAGGGGGGAATGGGGCGCGTGGTCCCATTCGGCATCGCTACGGCCGCAGCCATCGACCGATACAAGCGCCTACGCAGGCTTCACCCCCGTGCCGAGTCACCTCGGCTGTGGCTGGGTGGGCACGGCCAGGGCTTCGCCAACTCCGCTCTGTACAAGGCGCTGCGGACCCGAGCAGCCAGGGCGGGCATCGAGCCGTTCTATCCGCACCAGCTGCGCGACACATGGGCTTCGCGCTGGCTGGAGGCCGGTGGATCCAAAGGCGGCGCCATGGCCGTAGGTGGATGGAGCCGGCGCGAGATGCTGGACCGCTACATGGACTCCACCTCTCAGCGACGAGCCGCCGAGGAAGCCCGTCGTCTCGGGTTGGGCGACATCTGAGAGCAATCGGTGCAATCGTGCACGAGCAGTGGCCACATCGCTGGCCGGAGCTGGCCGGGAGCAGCGACACGCCCCGGACATGCCGCCCCCTCGCGAGTGCGGCACGGTTCCGCACCACGCGCGGCGCGGCGGCGCTGTAGCTTCTGTAGATGAGCTCGGGAGCTCGTCGCGTGATTCGGCCATATCTCACGTTGACATTGCTCTCAACGCTGGCCGCATCATTCATCTGGGGGGTCAACACCCTCTTCCTGCTGGACGCCGGGTTGAGCAACGCGGTGCGTTCACGGCCAACGCGTTCTTCACGGCCGGGCAAGTCGGCTTCGAAATCCCGACCGGTGTCATCGCGGACACGCGCGGACGACGAAGGTCATACCTGCTGGGCGTGGCGACGCTCCTGGCGTCGACCCTGTTATATGTGTGGATGTGGCAGGCCGGGGCAGCGCTGTTGGGGATGGGCGCTGGCGTCGATCCTCGTCGGCCTTGGCTTCACATTCTTCTCCGGCGCCGTCGAAGTGTGGCTGGTAGACGCCCTCGGAGCGAACGATTACGGCGGGGATCTCGAGTCGATGTTCGCTCGGGAACAGGTCGTCGCGGGTGGTGCGATGCTCGTAGGCTCGGTGACAGGGGGCGCCGTCGCATAGCTCGAACCTTGGCGTGCCGTACCTGCTGCGGGCGGCGTTGCTGGCCGCGGTGTTCGTAGTCGCCTCCGTGGCGATGCACGACGAAGGGTGCACGCCGCCTCGGGGCCGCGGACCCGTCGACGATGTTCGGTCGGTGCTAACTGCGTCGCTCGATCAGTCGGGATGTCGCAGCTCACCCAACGCCGCGAAGTCCAACCGTGCGGTCGCTTCTTCATAGCGGCGAACCCGGTCGCTCAGCCCGCCTCCTCCAGACCGTGCGTCGGGTCTAACCGCAAGCACAATGTCGACGGGACCGGCCGTCGCGGCCTGAATACTGGACGTAGCTGCACGCCGTCGGCGACGTCAACAGCCGCACACCTCACTTCCGCGCCTGTCTCAAGTCGTCCGCCGCTTGGAGGATCGCGGGCTGGTCGAGCGCTTCCCTGGCCCGAGGACCGCCGCGCCACCAACGCCCGGTTGACTTGCGCAAGGTGCGTTCGGGCGCTTCGGACAGCATGGCCAGCAGGTAGTACTCGAAGTGGGACAGTTGCGCGTCGCGACGCAGTTGTGACTCCACACTCCGGGCAGCAGCTCGACCGACCGCGATCAGCCGGATCCACGCCTGAAGCTCCTCGTCGGTCAACCAGCGGGTGCCCGTGGCTGAGAGCTACCCCCTCATAGGTTGTAATGACGATTAACCCGGTTTCGCTCATGGTTGTAGCGGCAACCTTCCTCCTGGAACGGAGCACTGCCATGGCACACGTCACCATCATCGGGACCGGCAACATGGGCCAAGCCATCGCCGGGATCGTGCGCGACGGCGGCAACAGCGTCGACCTGCTCGGCCACCGCGACGACGACACGCCGGCCACCGGCGACATCGTCGTGCTCGCGGTTCCCTACCCGGCCCTCGCCGACGTCATCACGCAGCGCGCCGACCAGCTCGAGGGCAAGATCGTGGTCGACATCACCAACCCGGTGGACTTCCAGACCTTCGACTCCATGACCGTGGCCGCCGACAGCTCCGCCGCCGCCGAGGTCGCCGAGGCGCTGCCAGAGTCGCGCGTGGTGAAGGCGTTCAACACCACCTTCGCTGGCACGCTGGCCGCCAAGACCGTCGGGCCGCTGCCCACCACCGTCCTGATCGCCGGCGATGACCCCGACGCCAAGGCCCGGCTGGCCGAACTCGTTACCGCCGGCGGCCTAGAGGCGATCGACGCCGGTGGGCTGCGCCGAGCGCGGGAGCTGGAAGCGGTCGGCTTCCTGCAGATCAGCCTCGCCGCCGCGGAGCGGATCCCGTGGACCGGCGGATTCGGCATCGTCACCTGATCGGCGCCAGCACCCCAGCCCGCGACGCCGGCCACCACGACCATCAGACGGCTACGCCATCGGCCCTGTCAAACGCTCGTTTCAGACCGCCCGACGTCCGGAGCCGACATTCCAGGCCGCCCGACGTCCGGAGCCGACACACCGACAGGAAAGCCCGCGGACTGCCGACACGTCATCCGTCCGTGCCTTGAGCGACCTGCGTGTACGTGCACCCAAGTCCGTCTCTGAATCGTCCTGGGTCTGGCGGAGGCTGGGTTTATGCAACCTCGACGGTTCTGGTGGTCGTGGTGAT
>CAYVGE010000392.1:1138-2974 GCA_964450395.1 uncultured Actinomycetota bacterium | reverse complement strand
AAGGCCCACCGCGATCGGCATGGGTGTGATCGTGGCGGACATCGGCGGCAGCCCGGGCATGAGCCCTGCCGAGGTGTTGACTAGCAGCGCCCCGGCGCCGACGCCGAGTGCCGCACCGGCCAGCGCGCCGATCGCACCGGTCACCGCTGCCTCGGCGAGCACCGAGCGGGCGACCTGGCCGCGGGTGGCCCCAACGGCGCGCAGCAGCGCGAGCTCGCGTGCCCGCTGGCCGACCAGCATCCGGAACGTGTTGGCGATCAGGAACCCCCCGACCAGCAACGCGACGGCGGCCACGGCAAGGACGATGCGGCTGACCAGTGCGGTCTGCCGGGACGCGGCGGCGGCGTCGCGGCTCGCGGCCTGCGCGGCGGTGAACACCTGCACGTCGTCGCCGAGCGCCGTGGCGATCGCGTCACGCAGGCGCGCAGCCGACACGTTGGGGTCGCCTCGGACAGCGATGTCAGCGAAGCCCGCGTCGCCGAAGAGGGTCGCGGCGGTTTCGCGGTCGAACAGCACCCTGGTGCCGCCGGCGAGTCCGTCGAGCGGGCCGAAGCCGACCGTGCCCGTGACGGTGGCAGTGACCGGTCCACCCGGCAGCAGCACGTCGACGCGGTCGCCGGGCTGCACGCCGAGGGCGGTCGCGCCGGCGGCGTCGAGCACGACGTCATGTGCGCCGCTCGGTAGGCGGCCCGAACGCACCTCGACCGCCGCATTGGCGGGATCGACGGGAACCGCCATGGCGATGGCCGGCTCGCCGGCCGCATCGTCGTTGGGGACCGTGACCTGCGCGACGCTGCTGACGCGTCCCTCGGCGCGCGCGACACCGACCACGTCGCGCAACGTGGCAGCGGTCGACGTGGGAAGCGGCGCGGCGCCGTTGCCGAACGGTGACTCGCCGACCGGCTCCGGGCCGCGCACGACCACGTCGACGTCGGCGTAGACCTGGGCGTAGCTGCGGTCGAGCGCCGACCGCGTCGAGTCGGCCAGGACCAGCGAGCCGGTGAGGAACGTCACGCCGATGGCCACGGCGAACACGGTCAGGATCAGTCGTCTCCTGCTGTGCAGGAGTCGGTTCCAGGTTGCGTGCCACATGTCAGCCTCCCAGCTGCCGCATCCTGTCGAGGACGACCGGCACGGTCGGATCGCGAAGCTCGTCGACGAACCTGCCGTCGGCGAGGAACAGCACGCGGTCGGCGAACGCCGCCGCGTACGGGTCGTGGGTGACCATGACCGTCGTCTGTCCGTGGTCGCGCACGGAGCGCCGGAGGAACGACAGCACCTCGGTCGACGCGGTCGAGTCGAGGTTGCCGGTCGGTTCGTCGGCGAACACGACCGTCGGTCGGGTGACCAGGGCCCGCGCGACGGCGACGCGCTGTTGCTGTCCTCCGGACAGCTCGGCTGGTCGGTGGTCGAGACGATTGCGCAGCCCGACCGTGTCGACTACGGCATCGAGCCACTCCGCGTCGGGTCTGCGGCCGTCCAAGCGCAGCGGCAGGACGATGTTGTCGGCCGCGGTGAGCGACGGCACCAGATTGAAGCTCTGGAACACGAACCCGACGTGTGTTCTGCGCAGCTTCGTCAGGGCCGTGTCGCCGAGCGTCGTGATGTCGACCTCGCCGATGCGCGCCGTGCCCGACGTCGGTCGCTCGAGTCCGGCCAGCACATGCAAAAACGTGGACTTGCCCGACCCGGACGGGCCCATGATCGCGGTGAGCTCGCCTGCGTCGAAGCCGGCGCTGATGCCGTCGAGTGCGCGGACCTCGGCCGCGCCGGCGCGGTACACCTTGACCAGATCGGTGCCCTGCGCGGCGATCTGGTCGGTGCCGATGGCGGTGG
>CAYVGE010000392.1:0-1128 GCA_964450395.1 uncultured Actinomycetota bacterium | reverse complement strand
TGGCGTGCTCACTTGGCGGTGTCGTCGATCTGACGGTGCTGACGCTATGGACGCCGGGGCCCGCCGCCATCCGGCACCCGGGCGAACCTGGCGTCGACCGCCGGCGGGTCTTTCGGCGCGCCGCGTCGGCCCTTGGACGAGCGCCGTCTCCACCTGCAGGTGGAGGTCGCCGCTGCGCTGTGCGCGTACCGTTTCCTGCGATGCACGAACGGTCCCAGCGGCTTCCGCGCCGCGTCGTCGATGGCGGCGTGGTCGCTGCCGTCGCCGTCATCGGGCTCTTCGGGCTCGTTGGCCCGGTCGTGCTGTCCGGGGCGAGCGCACAGCGCGTGTCGGCTGCCGGCGTGACCCTCGTGGTCATCAACGCCGCAGCGCTGTGGTGGCGGCGGACCGAGCCGCTCGTGGCGCTGGCCGTGGCACTTGCGGCGCTGCTCGTGGCGCAGGCGATCGCGGATCCCAACGTGCCGTCGTTCGTAGGCGTGCACGCTGCCGCGTACGGCGTCGGCGCGTATGCGTCCCGTCGCCGGGCGTTCGTCGGGCTCGGCATGGTAGGTGTCGCCGCGGCGGTCGACGCGGCGGTCGTGCTGGTCGCCCAGCCGGGTGGCACCGCTGCGGTCGCGCTGGGTCCGTTCGGGATCTTCGCCGTCGTGGCGTGGATCGTCGGCCGCTACGTCGCGGTCCGGCGTGCGTATCTCGAGACGCTCGTGGCCCATGGTCATCAGCTCGAGAAGGACCGCGACGAACAGGCCCGCCGCGCGGTCCGGGAGGAGCGCCGCCGCATCGCCCGGGACCTGCACGACCAGGTCGCGCACCACCTTGGGGTCGTGTCGCTGCAGACCAGCGCGGCTCGACGGTGGCTCCAGCGTGACCCTGCGCGCACCGCCACGGCGCTGGCCGCGGCCGAGGACGCGGCGCGGGAGGCCCTGGAGACGATGCCGGCGATCCTCCACGCGTTGCGCGCTGATGAGACGCCGGCCGAGGTGGAGCCCCAGCCGACACTGGATGCCGTTGGTGACCTCATCTCCCACATGTCGTCCGACGACGTGGCCGTGGACCTGCGTGTCCACGGCACCCCACGGACGCTGCCGTCAGCCGTGGAGGTGACCGCGTACCGGCTGATCCAGGAGTCGC
>CAYVGE010000391.1:0-2995 GCA_964450395.1 uncultured Actinomycetota bacterium | reverse complement strand
GCGCCCAGTGCCGGGATCAGCGCGCCGATGACGAGCCCCGCCAGCAGGCAGGCGCCGACACCGAGCAGGAGGCGGCGGTTGTCGGCGACCAGCGGATGCGACACCGCGCCGCCGATCCTGGCGCCCCTGGCGAGCACGCCCGCGCCGCGCCTCCGAAGCACGACGGGTGCACCGTACCGTGCGAGCTCGTCGGCGGGATCGATGTCCTGTGCCTCCAGGGCCGTCGCCAGGCCGACCCTGGCGTCGTGGTCCTCGCCGTCGAGCTCGAGGGCGCGGCGGAACGCGGCCGCGGCATGCCGCCACTCCCCCGTGTCCAGCGCGATCTCGCCGAGCACCACGTGGGCGCCGCGGTGGTCCTCGTCGATCCGCACCGCGTGCTCGGCCGAGACCGCTGCGTCGTAGCGCTCACCCGCGGCGAGCTGCAGCCGGGCGAGCGCCGTCCACGGCTCGGGGTCGTCCGGCGCCAGCGCCGTCGCCTGGAGCGCGGCGTCGACCCCCTCCGTCCACCAGCGCTCCCGGCGCACCGCGGTCTGGGCCAGCACGATCCATGCGTCGGCCGACGAGGGATCGAGCCTGGTCGCCATCCTCGCCGCGTAGATCGCGGCGGCATGGCGCTCGCGGAGGAGATCGATGCGGGCCAGCAGCAGCCAGATGGAGGGATCTCCGGGACTGCTCCGCTGGATCTCCCAGGCGAGCACGCTCGCCGCGTCATACACGCCGTCGTCGACGAGATCGACGACCTCGGCCAGCGCGCGTCGATCCGCACGCTGCCCGGCCACGTGGTCCGCTGCGGCGCCCTGCCTCATCCGTGCCTTTGCACCAGTCCCGTCGCCGCGCGCACCGCGCACGCGACCTCACGGAATTGTAATGGCGCGCCGGACCCGGGGGCAGGCACCGTCCGGATGCGGTTCGGCGCGCTCAACCAGCGTTGAGCTCCGCGCGGTCCTGCGCCTGCAGCAGGAGGCTCATGCCGCGCAGATCCGCGGGCGCGAGCTGGATCGCGATGCCCGCCTCGGCGATTGCCCGGTCGACGTCACCGGCGGCGAGCTCGAGCTCGGCGAGCAGCAGCCGGAGCTCGACGTCGGTCGGCCGACGGGCGCTGACGTGGCGCAAGCGCGCCAGTGCAGCCTGCTGTCGGTCCCTGCGGCGACCGATCCGGAACCAGAGCCGTGTCGCCGTCCACCACAGTCGATCCACCGTCGATGATCCTTCTCGCGCAGCCGCCCCGGGCACTTGTCGCCCGGCTGTCCGGTGGCGCCGACCACCCGACCGCCAACCTAGGAACGGCCCATCGGCGGCACATGGCCAAGATTTGGGAATTGCCCAAGGCCACCGGTCAAGGCCCTGGGCATCGTCCATTCGGGCGCTCCGGCGTGGTCGGTCGATCCTGCACGTCCCGTACACTCCCGGCGTGCTGCACCCTTCGTCTCCGCAGGGCGAGTCGTCTCGCGTGCCCTACCGAGGGCATGATCGGCGCGCCATCATCCGGTCGGACATCGACCCGACCGGGCGGCCGTTCCTGATCGCCGGCTTCGGATTGGTCTTCGTCACGGCGTTGATCATCAGCCTCGCCTACGTGGCCGACGCGAGCGACGGCCTGCAGTCGGTCGCCGCCAGCTTCGAGGTCAGCGCCGGCGCCCTGGGCATCGTTGCCGCCACGTTGTGCGTCGTCCGGTGGCGGCTGACCGGAGATGCGCGGGCGCTCTGGGTCGGTACCGCAGTGGGGATCTACGCGGTCTTCTCGATCGCGGCGGTCCAGTTGCTCTCGCAGCTGTTCGCAGGTGCCGACTTCTCATGGGTCCGGCACTCGAGCCTCGTGGTGACACTCGCGGTCTTCGCGGTGGCGCTGCGGTCGCCTGATGTCGATGCCCGCCTGAGGCCGACGCTGACGTTCGGGCTCGCGCTCGCGGCGTTCAGCGTCATGGGCCTCATCGCCTGGCGCATCAGCCCGAACGGGCTCGACGGCGCCGCCGAGGACGGGGTGTCCAGCCTGATCGCCCTGGCGTGGACCGGATTCGCCACCGCGTACGTGGTGAAGGGCTCGAGCGACCGGCGTCCGCTGCTCGCCTGGTACGGCCTGACCATGTTCGGTCTCGCGCTCGCAGAGCTGATGCGAGCCGTGCTCACGTCGTCGTCCGACGACCTGGTGCTCGGCGCGGCGATCATCCGCTTCGTCGCCCTGTTGTACGCGGTCGTCGGCGTCACGCGGGAACTGCAGACACTGTTCGCCACCCAGAGCAGCCGGCTGCTGCAGACGACGGTCGACACGCTGTCGACCAGTGCGTCGCTGCGGGCCGCACAGCAGCGGCAAGAGGAGCTCGCGCACGAGGCCCGCAACGCGTTGACGGCGATCGAAGGCGCGACGCAGACGCTCGAACGCTTCCGCGAAGATCTGGACGACGACACCCGTCGCAAGCTCGCGCTGGCTGTCTCAGACGAGATCGGACGGCTGCAGCGCCTGGTCAGCAGCTCGAGCCAGACCAACCACCCGGTGTCGTTCCGGCTCTCGGACATCATCGGACCGCAGATCGACCTCGCGCGCGCCCAGGGTGCGCAGATCTCCGCCCGGGTGCCGACCGATGTCGCTGCCTTCGGACGCCCGGCCGACTTCGCCGAGGTCCTGCAGAACCTCCTAGTCAACGCCCGCGTCCATGGACGGAACCCCATCGTCGTGCGCGTGAAGAGCAACGGTCAGCACATCCTCGTGCGGGTCGAGGACCACGGCACCGGTGTGCCACCCGAGCTCCGGCAGGTCATCTTTGAGCGGGGTCGCCGGGCGTCGGACGCTCCGGGCAGCGGTCTTGGTCTCTACGTCTCGAGGCAACTGCTCAAGGAGCTCGACGGCAACCTCTGGGTCGAGGATGCAGACAATGGCGGCGCGGCCTTCGTCGTCGCCATCCCTGCCGGACCGGTCGCGATGACGTCGTCATTCACCGACAGCGGTCGTCTCACTCCAATCAAGCGCAGCAGCAATGGCGGCAAGCCCGCCAACGGA
>CAYVGE010000390.1:1444-2996 GCA_964450395.1 uncultured Actinomycetota bacterium | reverse complement strand
TTCCTGGGAATCCGTTCGGGGCGCAAGATCCGGTACGGGCGCCTGCTCGTCGACGCGCTGGACGTCGACCGGATCCCCACGCCCCTCGATTCGGTGCTCGCCGACGTGTGAAACCCGATGGCGCGGCGATGCTGAGATGACCAAGAATTCGAAGCGTTCTGGCACGGGACCGCAGACCCACCGTCCTGGAAGCGTCGCCTGCCGGGGGTGTAGGTTTGCCGCTGGGACAGCGGACGCAGGGTTCGGGCATGCGAGGTTCCGCGGAAGCCCTCGCCGAGCAGGGGCGGTGGACCGACGTCCGACTCCTGCTCGGAGCGGTCGACCCTGACGAACTCGGCCCGGAGGAGCACGAGCTGCTCGCCGTTGCCTCGGGGCTGACCGAGCACGATGAGTGCGAGGTGTCCTGGGAACGCGCACACGCCGCGTGGCTCGAGCTCGGAGAGCTGCGTCGTGCGGCTCGCTGCGCATTCTGGCTCGGGATGTTCCTCGTCGACCGGCGGCGCCAGGTGGCACCCGCCATGGGGTGGCTGCAACGGGGACTGCGGCTGGTCGAGGAGGCCGATCTCGACTGCGTCGAGCGGTGGATGTTCCAGCTGCCAACAGCCATGCAGGCCCTGTCCCGTGACCCCGCCACCGCCCAGTCCATGTTCGAGGAGATCGCCGACGCCGGGACCCGCTTCTCGGACGCGGAGGTCACCGCGCTTGCGCGGCTCGGGCTGGGACAGGCGCGGATCCGGCTCGGCGACGTCCGAGCCGGCGTCACGCTGCTCGACGAGGCCATGGCGGCCGTCCTGGCCGGCGACACCCAGCCGATGGCCGCGGGGATCATCTATTGCGGCGTGATCCTCGAGTGTCGTCGCGCGTTCGACGTGCGGCGTGCACGAGAGTGGACGAAGGCGCTCAGCGACTGGTGCGACCGGCAGCAGGGACTCGTCCCGTTCCTGGGCCAATGCCTGGTGCACCGTTCCGAGGTGGCCCAGCTCGGCGGCGACTGGTCGGCGGCATGGGACGAGGCCGAGGCCGCCTGCGACCGGCTCGCCGACCCGGGCGGCGATCCGCTGCTCGGCATGGCGCTGTACCAGCGGGCCGAGCTGCGCCGGCTTCGTGGGGAGTTCGCCGTCGCCGAACGCGACTACCGGCGCGCCGCCGAACTGGGCCGTCGGGCCGAACCGGGCCTGCAGCTGCTGCAGCTGGCGACCGGCAACATCGACGAGGCCGTCACCGCCATCCGGCGTGCCCACGCCGACGCCCACGGCCGGGTGCAGCGAGCACGGATCCTGGCGGCGTTCGCTGAGATCATGCTGGCCGCTGGGCATGCGACCACCGCGCGTGATGCCGTTGACGAGCTGTCCGTGCTTGCCGACGAGTTCACCTCGCCGGTCCTGCAGGCAACCGCGGCTCACTGGGACGCAGCCGTGCTGCTCGCAGAGGGCGACCTGGAGGCGGCGTTGCGGGCCACCACGCGCTCCGAGCAGCTCTGGCAGCAGGTGGGTGCACCCTACGAGCTCGCCTGCCTGCGCCTGCTGCGTGCCGACGTGTGCGAGCAGCTCGG
>CAYVGE010000390.1:0-1344 GCA_964450395.1 uncultured Actinomycetota bacterium | reverse complement strand
CCAAGATCGACGTGAGCTCACGCGCCGCGGCAACCGCGTGGGCGTTCACCAACGGCGTGGCCGCGAGCTGACGGTCGATGGGAAGAATGACCCATCGAGGCTGGTGATGAAGATGGGTGATCCAGTCGAAGTTCCCTCGCCGCCCGGTCCGTAGCGTCAATCGCAGCCAATGGGAGAGGAAGGCTGCGATGACGGCCGAACATGTCGAGACCCTGATCATCGGCGGCGGGCAGGCAGGCCTGGCCACCGCCTACCACCTCGGAAGGCTCGGGCGGTCCTCCGTGGTCGTGGACGCGCTCGACCGCGTCGGCGACAACTGGCGGCGCCACTACGACTCCTTGACGCTGTTCAGCCCGAGGAAGGTGGACGGCCTCCCCGGCCTGGACTTCCCGGGACCGGCGATGGGTCTGCCCACCAAGGACGAGGTCGCCGACTACCTCGAGGCGTACGCGGATCATCACGGGATCCCCGTGCGCTGTGGAGTGAAGGTCGAACGCGTCCGGCGCAATGCCAGCGGGTTCGAGGCGAACACGACCGACGGCACCTTCCACGCCGACAACGTGGTCGTGGCCGCTGGGAAGGTCGACCACCCGCACGTCCCCGACTTCGCGGACCAGCTGGACCCGCACATCGTCCAGCTGCACTCCAGCGAGTACAAGCGGCCCAGCCAGTTGGCTCCCGGACCGGCACTGGTGGTCGGGGCGGCGCACTCGGGTGCCGACATCGCGCTGGAACTGGCGGCCACCCGCCGGACGATCCTTGCTGGCCGCCGGACCGGCCAGATGCCGTTCAGGCTGGACGGCCCCGTCATCCGGTTCGCCGCGCCCGTCGCGCGCTTCGCCACGACGAAGATCGTGAGCCTCGGGACTCCCATCGGCCGCAAGGTGAAGGGAAAGATCCGTGCCGGGGGCGGGCCACTCATCGACCCCCGGGTCGAGGACCTCGAGGAGGCTGGCGTCGAGTGGATCGAGGAGCGGACCACCGGCGTGCAGGACGGCAGCCCGATGCTCGCCAACGGGCAGGTGCTGGACGTCGCGAACGTGGTGTGGTGCACCGGGTTCCACCATGACTTCTCGTGGATCGAGCTCGACATCGTCGGAGAGGACGGCTGGCCGCTGGAGGACCGCGGGGTGGTGCCCTCCGAGCCCGGCCTCTACTTCATGGGCCTGGTGTTCCAGTCGTCCTTCGCCTCGATGCTGCTGCACGGTGCCGGCCGAGACGCCAGTCACGTCGCCAACCACATCGCACGACGGATGGCTGCCGCCGTGTGAAGGCTCGGCTCACGGCTCGGGTGACATCGACGGCATCATCTCAGGAGGCACGGTGTCCGTCACGCCGCGCAGG
>CAYVGE010000389.1:0-2997 GCA_964450395.1 uncultured Actinomycetota bacterium | reverse complement strand
ACGCGCCGTTCATCCGGGGCAGCAGCAACCCACGAAAGAGCAGTTCCTCACCGAGCACGGTGTTGAACACCCACAGCACAGCCGTGAGCCCGAACCAACCCCAGTCCCGCTGAAGCGGCTACGACCAGCGTCGGATCCGAGGAAGAGCGCCAGGTTGCGGTCAGCTGGCTGCGGGAGGGTGGGGATTAGACCCTGGACGGCGAACAGGACGACCAGCGGTATCAGGATCCGCCAGACCCGGCCGCCGACGCGGCCGCTGCGCGGACTGTGTGGTGACCGCAGCCACAGCGCCTCTCGGACCGTCGACCAGCGCAGGCTCCGCTGCTCGCGTCCGACGAGGATGACGACGAGGGCAAATTGCCAGACCAGGCCGGCCGTGAGGGAGATGACCAGCGCCTTCGACATCGCCACGGTGCCCTCGCCCGCGAGGCGGCGAGCGAGGACGGGCGCGACGAGCCAGGCCAGCGCCCCCATAGGAAGGGCCGCGGCCGCCCACACGGACAGGATCATCGCGTGTCGGTACTGCGGGATCTCCACCGACGAGACCGCAGCATGGACGCTGGCCGGTGTCGTTCCCGCGGGCAGCGCAAGCGAGGGAAGTCGCCGGGCGAGGGGTGTCGGGGATCTCATGGCCTCCTCCATGCCGTTCGGCCGCGGCGAGCTGGCTCCCCGAGCGTGAGACCTTGTGGGGACCGCACGGGCGGATGGTCCAGCTCACGCGAAGTGGTCCGGTGTCGCCGGGCCATTGCGGGGCCGGACACAACCCGAGCACTCGCCGGCATTGCGTCAGTGAGCATGGACCGGCCGTTCTGCTACTCGGTGACGATGACCTTGGCGCGCATCCACGGGTGGGGCGTGCACAGGTACTCGAACTCGCCGGGCTCGGCGAAGGTGTGTGACCACGACTCGCCGGGGGTCAGGAACCCGGAGTCGAACGACTCGTCGGCTGCCGTGACCGTGTGGATCACCCCGTCGTCGTCGTTGGTCCAGGTCACCGTGTCGCCGACGGCGATCTCGAGCTCGTTGACCGAGTAGTCGCCGGGATCCTCGGAGTCGGCGAACTCATCGTCGGCGCCCTCGTCCTGGAACGCGCTGGAGCCAGCCAGGATCGACACCTGGACCGCGTCACCCGCCGCGGCATCGGCCTCCGGCTGCGGCGACGGCTCGACCGGCGGGGCGCTCGCCTCGACGTTGGCGGCGTCGGCGGGTGCGACCTCCTCGAAGATCTCGGCGTTGTCGTCGCCACTGATCACGATGTGGCCGATCGCGCCCTTATCGAAGGCGCGCGCCAGGGCGTGGTCGACGAGCACGACCGTCTGCGGCACCTGGGCCGCAAGCTCGGCGACGGTGCCGCCGCCCGCGGGGACCAGCGTCGTCTGCGACCCACGCAGCGGAGCATTCAGGAGCGCGGCTTCGGGATAGACGGTGTCCCAGTGCGACCCGATCGGGTGGAAGTTCGACGTCAGGTTCAGCCCAGCATTGACGAAGTAGATGCGGGCGCGCTCGCCGACGTCCATCTCCAAGGCGTTGTCGTCGGTCAATGCGCCCACCGCGCCGTTGAACACCACGTGGGTCGGGTCCTCGTCGGTCACCGCGGCGCGGTCCAGCTGCCTGGTGTTGCCGTCGGTGGTGTAGTACTCGGACTGCACCATGTACCACTCGTGGTCGACGGCGGGCAGCGGCGCCGCCGGGTCGACCAGGATCCCGCCGAACATGCCGTGCGCGATGTGTGCGGGCACGTCGCCGTAGGCGCAGTGGTACATGAAGAAGCCCGGGTACAGCAGCCGGGCCTCGATCGTCCGGGTCTCGCCTGGCGCGACGGTCGTCGCCTCCGCGCCGCCACCCTGGCCGGTGACCGCATGGAAGTCGACGTTGTGGGGATTCTGATTGCCCTCGGGATTGATGATCGTGAACCGCAGGACGTCACCGACCCGGGCGCGAATGACCGGACCGGGGGTGCCGACCACGAGCCCGTCGGGACCGTCGACGAGCCGGTACCCCCACGTGTCGTGCTTCGTGCCGCTGGCAGGGTCGATGGTCGAGACGTTCTCGACGACCTCGAAGGTCACGTCCACGATCGCCTGCTCGGACCGGTCCGCCGGCGGTGGCATCGCCGGCGCGACGGCGACGTTGGACTCGCCGTCGGGGGCCGGCTGCAGGTCGGCCTTGGCGGTCAGCGCCGGGATGACACTGTCCGCTGACTGGCCCGAGTCGGTGAGGGCCACCGACGGATCGGCCTGCCCGCTCACGCCGTCGACGAGTTGTTGGTAGTCGTCGCGCAGATCCTGCGCGATCAGGATGCCGCCGATCTGGTTGGCGACCACCAGCACCAGCAGCCCGGCGACCGCGACCATGGTGAGCGCCAGACCGCGGGTCCACGGGCCGGGCTGCTGTCCGATGGTTCCGCTCGTGGGTGCCTGCCCTGCCATCGTCGTCACCTCCGCCCGTCAGTGGTGCACCGCCGCCAGCACGGGCGTCGCGGCGAGACGCTCCACGAGCGCGTCACGCGCGGGCATCCAGGCGTCGTGCAGCGCGCATGGCAGGTCCGCCGGGCACGGCTGGGGTCGCAGCACACACCGGCCGGTCTCGACCGGCCCTTCCACTGCCTCGATCAGCTCCAGCACCGACACATCAACCGACCGCTCGGTCGCCTCGTAGCCGCCGCGGGGACCCGGGACCGAGCGCACCCAACCGGCACGCGCCAGCGGCGCGACCACCTGGCTGAGGAACGCCGCCGTGGTCCCCAGCGTGTCCGCGAGCTCGACGCCCTTGCGCAGCGAACCGCTGGCGACCAGCACACGCAGTGCCCGCAACGCCAGGTCCGCCTTGCGCGTCACTTCAAGTCTCATAGTCGTAGAGTTATCGACTTAAGGACAGCTCGAACAGGGTCGAAGGTCCCGACATGACCAGGACCGTTGAACTACCGCGAAATCAGTCGCTCATGGTTTGCATCTGACTTCGTGACCGGTTCGGGGCGTAGATTCACCCGACCAGGCC
>CAYVGE010000388.1:0-3018 GCA_964450395.1 uncultured Actinomycetota bacterium | reverse complement strand
CGGGGTCTGCTCACGGTGTCGTGCCTCTGGCGCCGGCGAGCAGGCTAGCGCGTCGAGGCCCCGGGCACCGGGCTTGACGAGTGTCAAGGGACATCTGGATCTCCGGGCGGACGGCCAGATGGGGTCCGGGCTGGTGGCCATGTGATCTCCGGATAGACGGACACGTGATGGCCGGGCTGGTGGACGGCTGACGTCCGGGAGTTAGGTCAGTGGTGTCACCCCCTTGCCGGCGGTGGCCTCGGCAAGCCGGTGGGAGCTGCCCTCGGTGAGCACGACGTGGGCGTGGTGCAGCAGCCGGTCGACCGTGGCCGTGGCCAGCGTCTTGGGCATGATCGTGTCGAACCCGGAGGGGTGCAGGTTGCTGGTCACCGCGACGCTGCGCCGCTCGTAGGCGGCGTCGATGACGCGGTAGAACGCCTCGGCGGCGTCCTGTCCAGCTGGGAGCATGCCGATGTCGTCGACGACGATCAGGTCGGCGCGGGTGATCCGCGCGACGGTCCGCGCGATCGATGCGTCGGCCTTGGCCCGGCCGATCGTGGCGGTCAGCGTCTCGAGGGTGAACCACGACACCCGCAACCCGTTGTCGATGCAGGCGTGCCCGAGCGCTTCGACGAAGTGGCTCTTGCCGGTGCCGCTGGGGCCGCACACGGCCAGGTTCTCGGCGCGGTGCACCCACTCCAGGGTGGCTAGCGCCGACTGGGTCGGCGGCGGGATCGACGACGCCGCGGGGTCCCAGCCGTCGAGCGTCTTGCCCGACGGGAAGCCGGCGGCCTTGCGACGCTGCGCGCGGGTCGCGACGTCGCGGCCAGCGGCCTCCTCGACGAGTAGCACGCGCAGCACCTCGGCGGGGTCCCAGCGTTGCGCCTTGGCGGTCGCGAGCACCTCGGGAGCGTGCTTGCGTAGGTAGGGCAGCCGCAGGCGGCGCAGGACCGCGTCGAGCTCGTCGGGCAGCGGCGGCGCGGTCGGTGTGTTCATCGTCCGAACCCCTCCCACGCGCTGGTGCCCGGCTGGATGGAGTGGGCCTCGTCGACCGGCACCGCGGCGGCGTCGGCACCGCCCGCGGCGAGGTGGTCGGTGATGGCGGCGAGGTCACCATCGCCGAACCGGCCGGCGGCCGCGGCGACACCGAGGGCGCGGTCGACCAGGTCGTCGCCGACCAGCGCGGCCAACTCGACGGCTTCGGCCATCTTGGCGCGGCCGCGGTGCAACCCGTGGCCGCTGGCCTCGACCAGCCACGCGTGCGCGCCCTCACCGATCGCCAAGAACGCCCGTTCCGCCGCTGTGGTCGGCTTCGGCCGCGGCGGGCGGGGGCCGCTGCCCTGCGCGCGATGTGCGGGGTAGTGCGCGTCGTCGATGCGCGGCTGACCCGGCACCGACAACCGGTGGCGGCCGATCTCGCGCAGCCCGCGGTCGTCGCGTGCGGTGATGATCAACTCGTCACCGGCGACGCGGCACCACACGGCGGTGCCGACATGGCCCGGCGGCGTGGAGTAGCGCACCGACCCGAACCGCACCGTCTGGTCATCGCCGACGGTGCGCGTCTCACCCAACGCCGCGGCATACGGCTCGTCGCAGATGACGTGTAGCCGGGCGCGTTCGTCGGCCAGCGCGTCCACCGGCCGCCGTGCGGTCTCGCGGTGCACCCTGGCGTTGACCCTGTCGCAGAACGCTTCACACGCCGCTTCCAGCTGCGAAAACGACGTGAACGTCCCGACGAGGTTGACGTCGGTCGGGATCAGGTCGGCCTTGGCCAGCTTGACGGTGTGCTCCGAGCCGCCCTTGGACTCCGGATCGGCGGGCTCGCACGCGAGCACCGTCACGCCGTAGTGACGGCCGGCGCGCACCAACTCCGGGTGGCGGATCCCCACCCCGGCGATCCGCTCGATCGTCACGGTCCGCTCGTTGTCGGTCAACAGATACGTCGGCGCGCCCCCGATGATCCGCAACGTGCGGTCCACACACGCCAGCAGCGTGCCCAGCGTGCGGTCCCACGTCGGGATCACGACCCGGTAGCGCGACCACGCCAGCCACGCGCAGAACAGCAACGTTGCACGGCCACCGATCATCGGGCCGGTGCCCCAGTCGAACTGCAACCACATCCCCGGCTCAGTGATCCACGGCCGGTAGGTGCGCCGCCGCCCGGCACGGTACGCCGCCTTGGCGTCCGCCACCGCACGACGGGTGGTGCGGTCTGACCCGTCGAACCCCATCGCGGCGATCCGCTCGTGCACCACATCGCCACGCACACGGCCCTCGGACCGTTCGACCAGCTCTTCGATCTTCGCCCGCCACGGGTCGATGATCGACTCGCGCTCGGCCTCGGCGTACGGGTCACCGCCGGCGTCGCGCACCGAGACATAGCGGGTCACCGTCTTCTCGTCACAGCCGGCCAGCTGCGCCGCCGAGTGCGCGCAGCGCGTCAGGTCATACGCCTCGAGAATCTCCATGATCTCCCTGTCAGACTTCTTCACGATCCCTCCGGTCGGGCTGCCTCGGGCTTGGACACCGCGAGTCAACCCACCGGAGGGCATCACCTCTCGGAACCAGGACACTCGGACCGGACATCACCCGTCCGCCGAGCCGGAGATCACCTGTCCGTCAGACCAGAACCCGGTGGCCGCTCAACCGGAGATAACCATGGCCGCTGGCAGGCGTCTCGTCCGGTCCACCGTTGCGAGCTGCATGCGGCGGTAGTCGCGTGCGTTGCTGTCGCCTTCCGTTCGTGGCCAACGGTTACCGTCCATGATTCGATCGGTGTTCGAAGAACGCCCCGGCTGTCGCCCCGGCAGCCGGCGGAAGGGTGTGTGTGCGCACTACGTTGCGACGACGGGGCCCTGCAGTTGCGGGCAGCCAGGGGTTGAAAGTGGTTGTTCTTCCGCACGCCGGCCACCTGCAACGGCCGCACCGCGAGGCGCTCCATCGACCCGGGACCCGACGTGCGGGTTCAGCGTCGGTGGCCAACGCGGCCGCGCACGCCCGGGGTGCCGCGCGGCCGCGGGGGCGGTCAGGCGCGGCGCG
>CAYVGE010000387.1:0-3029 GCA_964450395.1 uncultured Actinomycetota bacterium | reverse complement strand
GAGCATGTTCATCGCGACCGCCAGCGTCTCGTGCGACTCCGGCGACAGGGCACCCAGCGACATGGCACCGGTGAAGAACCGCTGCACGACGCTGCTGGCCGGCTCGACCTCCTCGACCGGGACCGGCTCGGCCGCGGTGACGAGCTCAAGCAGGTCGCGCGGCTCGGTCGGCGGCCGCTCGTTGACCATGCGGGCGTACTCGTCGTACAGCGCGGCGCGTCCGCTGTCGGCGGCGACCGCGAGCAGGTGGGCGGCGCGCTGCTCGGCCGACACGACGTCGGCCGGCGGCGGCGCGGGGGGCGTGGCATCGTCACCCGCCAGGCCCAGCGCGCGGTGCAGCGCATCGATCATCTGGGGGTTGTTGGCGTGGTACTCGCCGCCCTTCTTGAACTTGAACAGCCCCGGGCTGCCCAGCGCGGGCCGGTCGACGTAGGCCAGCGCGTGACGCGCCAGCACGTCCTCGCCGAGCTCGTGCAGCCCGATCCCGCCCAGCTGCGACGGCGTGCCGCGCAGGCAGCGGTCGATGACGTCGGGCCCCAGCCCGATCGCCTCGAAGATCTGCGCCGAGCGGTAGCTGTCGAGGGTCGAGATGCCCATCTTGCTCATGATCTTGAGCACGCCGTCGGCCACGCCCGCGGCGTAGGCCTCCTGCGCCTCGCCGGCCGACCCCGAGTCGCGCCCCAGCCGGCCGGAGTCGGCCAGCTCGGTGATGGTCTCGAGCGCCAGCTTCGGGCAGACCGCGTCCGCGCCGTAGCCCAGCAGGGTGGCGAACGCGTGGGTCTCGCGGGCGTCGTCGGTCTCGACGATCACGCTGGCGTGCGTACGCAGGCGGGCGTCGACCAGCGCGTGGTGCACCGCGCCGACCGCCAGCAGCGCCGGCACCGCCGCGCGCTCCTCGCTGACCTTGCGGTCGCTGCACACCAGCAGCGCCGCCCCGTCGCGGACCGCCGCGACCGCCTCGTCGGCCAGCGCGTCCAGCCGCGCGGCCAGTCCGTCGGGGCTGTCGGCGACCGGGAAGGTCGTGTCGAGCCCCGCGACGCCGAACGGCAGCTTCGGGTCCATCAGCAGCCGGGCGAGGCCCTGCGGGGAGATCAGGAACCCGTCGAGCTCCAGGAGGCGCACCGCCTCGGGCGTCTCCGACAGCAGGGGTGCGCGCGGCCCCAGCTGCGTCCGCAGGCTCATGACCTTCCACTCGCGCAGGTGGTCGATGGGTGGGTTGGTGACCTGGGCGAAGCGCTGCTTGACGTAGTGGTGGACCATGCGGCTGTGCTCGCTGAGCACCGCCAACGGGGTGTCGTCGCCCATCGACGACACCGGCTCCTTGCCGTCGTTGGCCAGCGGCCGCAGGACGGTGGTCTGTTCCTCCTTGCTGAAGCCCGCCTGGATCTGGCGGGCCAGCAGGTCGTCCGGCGCGTGGTCGACCGGCTGCCCCGCGTCGATCTGGCGCTGGTTGGCGTGCAGCCACTCACCGTACGGCCGCCGCGCCGCGAGCGCCTGCTTGAGCTCGGCGTTCTCGACGAGCCCACGCTCGGGATCGACCAGCAGCATCTCGCCGGGTCCGAGCCGTTCGCGGCGCACGCCGCCGCGCCCGACGGTCCGCACCGCGCCGACCTCGCTGCCGCAGACGACCAGGCCGTCGTCGCAGACCAGGTAGCGCAGTGGGCGCAGGCCGTTGCGGTCCAGCGTGGCGCCGACGCGGACGCCGTCGGAGAACACCAGCCCCGCGGGCCCGTCCCACGGCTCGACCAGCGCGGCGTGGTAGCGGTAGAAGTCGCGCACCGACGGTGGCAGGTCGCTGCTGCCCTCCCACACCTGCGGGGCCAGCATCGCCAGCGCGTGGTCGACCGACCGGCCGCCGCGCAGCAGCAGCTCGACGGCGGTGTCCAGCTTGGCCGAGTCCGACGCCAGCTCGTCGATCAGCGGCTCGAGCACCGCCTCGCCGCCGTCGCCCAGCTCGGGCCAGTCAGCGCCCAGGTTGCCCGTGCGGGCGCGCATCAGGTTGACGTTGCCGTCGATCGTGTTGATCTCGCCGTTGTGGCACAGCAGCCGGAACGGCTGCGCGCGCTCCCACGTCGGCAGGGTGTTGGTCGAGTAGCGCTGATGGAAGATGACGAACGGCGCCGTGACGTTGCGGTCGCCGAGGTCGGGGTAGAAGGCGGCCAGCTGGTCGGCGGCGCTCAGCGCCTTGTAGGTCACCGTAGCGAAGCCGAACGAGGCGAAGTAGGCCCCCACGCCGGCCACGTGGCAGCGCTTCTCGGCACGTCGGCGGGCCAGGTAGGCCAACCGCTCGCGGTGCGGCGCATCGGCTGGCGCGGTGAACAGTGCCTGTTCGATGCGGGGCATCGCGGCGCGGGACTGGTCACCCAGCGCGCCGGGCTCGGTCGGCACCTCGCGCCAGCCGAGCAGCGTCAACCCGTAGGTCGCGAGGGCGTCGGCGACGGCCTCGCGGGCCTGCCGGCGGGCGTCGTCGCCGCGCTGGTGGTCGTCGCCGTTCAGGAAGCACATCGCGACGCCCACGTCGTCGGGCGCGACGTCCGCGCCCAGCCCGGCGGCCTCGCGCGCCAGGAAGGCGCGCGGCAGCGGCAGCAGCACGCCGGCCCCGTCGCCGGTCTTGCTGTCCGACGCCACCGCACCGCGGTGGCGCACGCCACACAACCCGGCGAGCGCCGCGTCGACGATCGCACGGCTGGCGGTGCCACCCGCGTCCGCCACGAACCCGATGCCGCAGGCGTCGCGCTCCACCCGCGGGTCCCGCGGGTCGTGCAGCCCCCGGACCACCTCAGATCGGCGGTCAACGGTGTCGAAGGTCATGGTTCCCCTGTCCCGGCCCGTCCAGAGTCCACAAGTCCAGATGCAAGAACGACGGCGCGCATGCGTTGATCGTTCGTCGCACGCCGGCACCGTCGCTCGGGCATGCAGTGTATCGGCTCGCGGCAGGAGGCGGTGGCTACGCCCCCGCGCTCGCGAACTTCGCGGAGCCTGGTTCCACGAAACACGCACAGGAGCGGTGGCTACGCCCCCGCGCTCGC
>CAYVGE010000386.1:0-3031 GCA_964450395.1 uncultured Actinomycetota bacterium | reverse complement strand
GTGTAGCCGGTCCACTTGCCGCGGCCATCGAGCTGCGGCCCGGACGCCACCGCCTCGCTGCCCCGGTTCTCGGCGGGCGGCAGGTCGTCGGCGGCCAGGTAGCTGAAGACGCCCCAGCCGACCAGGCCGGCGAGCCAGAGGACGGCCAAGGACAGGCGCCGGCGTGCCGCCGCATGATTGGGGTCCGCCGTACGTCCCGGGTTTCGCCCGGCGGGCGCCGTCACCGCCCCTTCGTCAGGGACCTGACCCGCCCCCGCCACCACAGCCGCGTGGCGATGCGGGCGACCGGCGCCCACAGCGGCGGCAGCCACCGCTCGGGCGAGCGGGCCAGCAGCGTGTTGACCAGCCGCCCGCGCCCGGCGAGTGCGAGGTCGTGGGGCACCGCGCGCATCGCGGCGTCGAACACGGCGGTCAGCATCGTGCGACCCTCGGTGGTGGCGCCCAGCTCGCGCAGGAGCGTGGCGTCGGTCGTGGCGATCAGCTCCTCCCGGCGCTCGGCGAACACCTCGGGCGACAGCCCGTCCCCACCATCCGTCAGGCCGGCACCCTCGCTCGCCAGGGTCGCCTCCTGCAGCTCGATGATCGTCTCCTCGACGCCCTCGGCGTCAGCGGTCGCGGCGGACAGCGCCCGCGCCAGGTGCGCCTGCGCGTCGAGCCGTCCGCACATCCAGTCCCAGGTGCGCCACGGCTGCAGGCCGAACGCGCCGAAGTGTCCCAGCCGCGCCCCGTACAGTTTGGTGTCGGGCACGGGCTCGCCCCGCGTGACGCCGCGGGCGCGGTCGCACGCCGGCGTGTCGACGTCGGGCCCGAGCCGCAGCAGCTTGAACGGCGGCGTGCGCTCGGCCGGCCGGTACGCGGTGAAGGCCTGGGACGCCACCTCGACGGCCAGCCCCACCCGGACGACGTCGTCAGGCTCCACGCCGTCGACGGTGGAGGCGTAGGCCGTCGCGGCCTCGTTGAGGCACCACAGCAGGGCGACCGGGACCCGGAGCTGGGCGAAGAGCGCGCCGACCTCGTCGATCAGCGCCACGTCGGCGTCGTGCCCAGCGTCGTGCAGGTCCTCGCGGTCCAGCGCCCGCAGCGCGTCGGTCACGGTCGCGCGGACCGCCTCGATGCGCACCTGCGCCGCCGAGATCGTCGCAAGCGCCTTGCCGACGTCGCGCCCCGCCGGTGGGTTGCGCCGGAGGTCGCGCAGCATCAGCCGGCAGACGCGCTCGGCGGCGTGCAGCCCCCAGCACCAGCCCTCGACACGGTCGTCGAAGGCGTCGGGGTGCAGCCCGGCGTCGGCCGGCGGGATCCACGCGGGGCGGTGCTCGGCGAGCAGGCGGTCCGCGTCGGCGACGCGGCCCGGCCGGAGCGCGGTCGACGGTCCGCGGTGGGCCACGCCCACCGCGGCGCGGGCCTCCAGGACGCCACCGACGGTCCGGGCCACCCGGTACTGCGCGCAGAGGCCTGCGGCGCTGCGCTCCAGGGTCCGCCGGTCGGCGCCGGCCTCGACGTCGGTGGCGGTGAGCCGGCGGATCGCGTCGCTGAACAGGGCCTCGGGACCCGCCGTCGCACCCTCGGCGCGCGACACGAGCCGGTGGGTCTGTTCGATGTCGTTGCGCAGGTCCGACTCGCTCGGCATGCCCAGGGCCTTGACGGCGATCGACTTCCACGCGTCGTGCGTCGGCGCGGCGGCCGCGCGGTCGTCCGCCGTTCCAGCGGCCCCGTCGGGGGTCGCGGCCGGATCGTCGGCCTGCTTCCAGTCGACGGCGCGCACGCCCTCGGACGGCACGACGTAGATCAGCAGCCGGTCCACCTCGCCGCTGACCTGCCGGCTGGTGATCGCGCTCAGGACGGGCTCGAACGGCGAGTTGTTCAGGATGCCGCCGTCCGCCAGCCAGACCGTCTCGCCGTCGGCGTCGTCGAGCTGCGGGGGCGGCAGCACCCGCTGGTCGACCAGCTCGGGCGTCTCGATCACGGGCGCGAAGGCGATCGGGAACGACGCCGTGGCGCGGGCGGCGCGGCTCAGGGGGTCGACGCCGTCGGCGTCGTCGTCGGCGGGGCGCCGGAAGTCGTTGTGCCGGTCGTCGGGGAACCACGACGCGTCGGGTGACCCCTCGCGGGGCGCGAACGTGCACACGCCGTCCTCGGTGCGCACAAAACGGTAGAGCCGGCGGTGGTCGGCGATGTCGAAGGGGTGCTCGAACGAGTCGGTGTAGCGGGTGGTCATGGTCCCGAGCGCGGTTGCCGTGACGAACAGCGTGACCGGCTCATCGGGTCTGGCGACGACGTCGGTCGCGCCGATGCCGTGCAGCTGTTCTCGCACGGTCGTCTGGAAGAACTCCCCGTCGAGGAGGCTGGGGACGGTCGGGCGACCGGCGCGGCGCAGCAGTCGGTCGTCGGCGAGCTCGGCGCTGGTGTTCCACATCTCCCGCAGGCTCGGACCGGCGCCATCGCCGCGGTCGGGGTCGAGCGGCACGCCGCGACCCACGGCCGTCGCCAGCAGGGCACCGTTGAGCCCACCGGCACTGGTGCCGGCGATGACGTCGACCAGGACGCGGCCCACGCCGTGCTGCCGGCAGAAGCGGACCCACGTGTCGAAGATCGGCCGGTCGTAGGCAGCGACCTCCGGGCGCTCGTCGAGCCCGATCGCGCAGCGCGACGCGCGGCGCAGCAGGTCGATCTCGTGGGTGACGCCGCCCATCCACACCGCGAGGCTGAGCCCACCGTTGAGGACCAGCCCGATCCGCGTCTCCTTGACGTCAGCCATGTCGCTCTCTCCCCGATGCACAGCGGTCGCGCGCGGCCGCGGCCGCGCCGGGAGGTGCGCTGCTCCCACCCCTGCAGATTCGCACGGTCATCATCTGATACTGCCGTCGACCGGCTGGCAACGGGCAACTGCCGGACGGGCCCGCGTCGGTCGCGCGCACCCGGGTGCAGATCGGCTCGGATGTGCGCTCGAACGCACCGGGGTGCACGGCGCGAACGGGGCGGTGGCGGCCCGGCCGGTGCGCCCGCGGCGGCCGCCCGGTCGCGGGCGGCGGCG
>CAYVGE010000385.1:0-3032 GCA_964450395.1 uncultured Actinomycetota bacterium | reverse complement strand
TCTTGCCCGAGCCGGTGGGGCCGAGCAGCAGGATGTTGGACTTGGCGAGCTCGACCTCGTCCTCGCGCTGGCCGCCGACGCGGATGCGCTTGTAGTGGTTGTAGACGGCGACGGCGAGCGACTTCTTGGCGGCGTCCTGCCCGACGACGTAGTCGTTGAGGAACTCGTAGATCTCGACCGGCTTCGGGAGCTCACCGGAGACCAGCTCGGTCGCGTCGGAGAACTCCTCCTCGATGATCTCGTTGCACAGGTCGATGCACTCGTCGCAGATGTACACCCCGGGCCCGGCGATCAGCTTCTTGACCTGCTTCTGGGACTTCCCGCAGAACGAGCACTTCAGCAGGTCGCCGCTTTCACCGAACTTCGCCATGTCGCTGGCTCGCTCCCTTGCCGCTGATCGACTGGGTCACCCGGTCGCCTGAGGCGATGGGATCATCGTACCGGGCGCGACCGCGTCGAGGAAAGCTGTCCCTGACGCGGTGCACCTTTGCACCGCGTATGCAGTTCTCGTCCGGCGGAGTCGGCCCATCACGTGCATCGTGGAACCAGGCTCCGCGAATGTGCGGTCCGCCGCCGCAGGGGCCGACGCGGCCACGCGGAAGCGGACGGGGCATGACTCTAGCTGGCGGCGAGCTCGACTTCCTGCAGGCGCCGCGACTGGAGCACCCGGTCGATGATCCCGTACTCGACCGCCTCGTCGGCGGTCATGATGAAGTCCCGATCGGTGTCCTCGGTGATCTTCTGCAGCGGCTGGCCCGTCTTCTCGGCCAGGATGCTGTCGAGCAGGTCGCGGATCCGCTGGATCTCGCGCGCCTGGATCTCGATGTCCGACGACTGCCCCTCGGCGCCGCCGTGCGGCTGGTGGATGAGGATGCGGGCGTGCGGCAGGGCGAAGCGCTTGTCCTTGGTGCCCGCGGCCAGCAGGATCGCCGCCGCGGAGGCCGCCTGGCCCATGCAGATCGTCGTCACGTCGGGCTTGATGAACTCGATCGTGTCGTAGATCGCGAGCGCGCTGGTGACGGAGCCGCCCGGCGAGTTGATGTAGAGGTTGATGTCCTTGCCGGGGTCCTCGCCCTCGAGGTGGATGAGCTGCGCCATGATCACGTTGGAGATGTCGTCGGTGATCGGCGTGCCCAGGAAGATGATGCGGTCCTTGAGCAGCCGGGAGTACAGGTCGAACGAGCGCTCGCCCCGGTTGGTCTGCTCGATGACCATCGGCACCAGGTAGTTCATCGGCGACTCGGCGGTCATGCTGTGCTCCTTGATCTGTGCTGCCGCTGGGCTTGTCGACACCCTAGTCGCCCCGTCGGCGCTCGACTCCCACCGATTCGCGGAGACCAGGGTGGGCGGGCGGTGTCGTCGGCACCGGTCAGGTCGTCTGGTCGTCGGTGTCATCGGCGGCGGCGCCCTCGGTGGCGGTGGCCTCCCCGCCCTCGTCCTCGGTGGCCTCCCCGCCCTCGTCGGTCGCGACCGGCTCGGGCGGCCCGTCGGTGACCTCCACCCGCTCGAGGATGTGGTCGATCGTCTTGCGCCGGAACGCGTCGCGGTACAGCACGCCCAGGCGCTCGGGGTCGGTCATGAACTCGGCGAGGTCCTTGGGCGGCATGTTCAGCCGCTGGGCCTCTTCGATCACCTGACGGGAGAGATCCTCGTTGCTGACCGTCACCTCGGCGTCCCGGCCGATGCGGTCCACGACCAGCTGCGCGCGCACCGTCTTGCCGGCGTTGTCGCGCAGCTGCTCGGTCAGCTCCTCGACGGTGGTGCCGGCCATCTGCAGGTACTGCTCGAACGGCACCTGGTGCCGCTCGGCGTCACGCGCCAGGCGCGCGAACTGGTACTGCAGCTCCTGGTCGACCATCGACGTGGGCAGCGGGACCTCGACCAGTTCGCTGATCGTCTCGATCACCCGGCCGCGCAGCGCGTCGCGCGCGTAGGCCAGCTTGCGCTCGGCCAGCTGCTCGCGGATGCTCGCGCGCAGCTCGTCGATGGTGTCGAACTCGCTGGCCGTGATCGCGAAGTCGTCGTCGGCCTCGGGCAGGGTCAGGACCTTGACGTCCTTGACCATCACCGTGAAGTCGAGCTCGCGCTCGTCGTCGTCGAACGTGTCGGAGAACTTGGCCATCTCGCCGGGCGAGCGGCCCAGCAGTTCGCGGTCGAGCTGCTGGCCGGTCTCCTCGGGGTCGTTGACCCGGTAGAGCTGATCGTCCATCGTCGCGTCCTCGACCGGCTGGCCCAGGTGCGTGGCGCTGATCGACAGGACCGCGAGGTCGCCGATCTGGATCGGGCGCTCGACGGTCTCGGCCTCGGCGAACCGCTCGCGCATCGAGTCGAGCTCGGTCTCGATGTCCTCGTCGGTGACCTCCCACTCGGGGTGGGTCACCAGGACACCGTCGATGGCGGGCGGGTCGAACTCGGGGCGCACCTCGACGGTCGCGGTGAACTCGGCGTCCTTGCCCTCCTCGAAGGTGTCGAGGTCGAACTGCGGCTGGCCGACGGGCTCCAGCTCGGAGGCCTGCACGGCCTCGGCGTAGAACTGCGGCAGGGAGTCCTGGACCGCGTGCTGGAGCACGGCGCCCTTGCCCAGCCGGCTCTCGAGCACCTTGCGGGGCACCCGGCCCTTGCGGAAGCCGGGGACCTTGACCTCGTCGGCCAGGTGTCGTGCGGCCTCGTCGAGCGCCGCCTTGACGCGGGGCGGCTCGACCGTGACGGCCAGCTTGACGGTCGTGTCGTCGACCCGTTCGACGCGCGTGTCCACTGGTGGGACCTTTCGGAGGTGAGGAGTGATCTGTGCTGCCCGGCGGACGGTCCGCCGCGGGCGTCGTGGGACCATGCGTCTCGACGGATCGGTGCCGCTGGACGCAGGGTGCGGTCCGCGCATCGTAGCTGGCACGCCGCCCGGTCGCCCCGCCGGTACGGTTCCCAGCGATGACGCCCGAACCTGCGCACCCCGCCGCGACCGCTCCGGCGGTCGTCGGCCTCGACGGCGACGACACCCTGTGGCACAACGAGCTGCTCTTCGCCGCGACCCACGA